>NZ_CP141823.1:1284774-1605968 GCF_035621455.1 Vibrio natriegens NBRC 15636 = ATCC 14048 = DSM 759 | reverse complement strand
CCCTTTAAATCTGGTGAAAGCAAACCTAAATCGACTTCGTTGATAGGCAAGTTAAAATCTACTTTAAAATTATTTAGTATGCTACCCAGCTTAGTGACGTTATCTTCCTAATATGATTAGGAAGATCTGAGCCCGAAATGATAAAGCCATATACAATCCATAACATCAATGAGTTGATATTCACCGATTTTTTGTAAAAACCTGGCGAGTACGCGACTCGAATTACGATCCAATATGTAAATATTAAGGGCTTCACGCTAGCCTTGCCGTGGAGTCTTCACTTAACAAGTTTGCGTCTTCCTTTATGTTGTTTTTAGAGTTAGAACCATGTCCAGAGTAGCAATAGTGTCCAACACATACAAAATAGTAGAACTGGTTCCTTCGGGAGCGTTTGAGGCACTCATCGCGACCAGAACAAAATTAATCAGACAGAGTTTGTGCTCTGGTATGCACGTTCACGCTTTATCCTAAGTATGCGTTAGTGATACTCACTCGATGATGCCCAAGCAGCTTGGAGATTTGCATACGCACTTCATAATCACGTTGTTTCGCTTCTGCTTCGCTGATGTTAAGCGTACTCGCAATGTACTGATGATGTTTTTTTCCATGCGCCACATTGGCCTGAACCGGGCACCGAACGCTCATAAGTTGATAGTACGTCTCACAAGCAAAGTGTTTACGTTCACCGTGACTCAGGTAAGAGGTATCTGCTTGTTTAGTTTGTCGCCACGCGTCGCTCTGAAAAGCTTTAAATGACATGTGGGAAGGGATAAGTGAATCCTGCCCAAGGGACTGCTGAAATGCCGCCACTCTCACCAGCAACCGGTACTTTTCTTCCGAGTCCACAGGCAACGGCCTTGACTGACCACCTTTCGTGCCACGTAGCAACATCGGTGCCCGTCCTCTGTGTAGCTCTTCTAAAACCCTAGACGCATCTAAAAGCGCACCTTCCCTGAACCTGACACCAAAAGCACGCTGCAATTGCATCACAAAGCCGACTTCAGGGGTGACCTTTGGTAGCACTTTTTCATGAAGTTCCTCTTTGACTGAGCCATCTAAGGTGGCAATGCCAGATTTTGGAGTAAAACCCAAATCCCGTGTCGCATTCACTACACACGCTTCATCCCCTCTCGCTTGTGCAAGTGCTCGATTGACATGAGAAAGATAATCGCGGGCGGTTGCTGGAGATAACAATTCTTCGTCGGCGTTGTTTTTCAGGAACTCACCAAAGCTAACCACGTGCTGCTTTTCTATCTCGTTTAACCGTTTGACAGGCGTATTGGTTTTGATGAAAGAGATAAAGTGCTTCAAAGCCGGTAACCTGGCTCTGTGAGTGTTAGTGACCATGCCGCCCTGATTTTCAAAACTGGCATTAATGAGCGCTTTAACCATGTCTCTCGACCCCAAATTGAAATTCGGCTTATTAAAGTCTCTTGGGGCCTTTGCCAGATGACCAACGTAGTTGCTCTTTTTCATGACTTACTCCTTTTTCGAGAAGGAAGTAAGACAAACGACACAACGCACAATTGTGTTCAGTCACTATTTAGGAGCAACATGAGCGCAGGCATCACCTCTCAGAACGAGGATATCGTATCGCCCACGTCTTTAACCTGAAATAATTGGGTTGATCAGCAGGTAGAACACCAGTATTCCCAAAATGATGCCTTTACAGAGCGTGGCCAAAATCACATCAAGAGTCTCGTTAAAAAAGCAGTGCCACCATGGTGCTCGGTTAAGTAGCGCATCGAGTTTTCTTTCCTGTGATTCAATACGTTGGTTTATAGCCTCGTTTTGCTTGTTGATGAGTTTCTTCACTTCCGCTTTCTCTTCTTCTGTCATGTGAACTCCCTTTTCTGTCGTGTCAGCCCGAAAACCCTGTTAATGCGCACTGCAATCTTTTTTGTATTGCTGGAAGTTGGTTTGGATTAAATGAAGTTCATCCTCACCGGCCATCGTTTGTTTCAGCGACTTTTCAACCTGCTCTTCATAACCCCGGCAGCGAGCCTGAAAGGTTGATTCAGATATGTGATTTGCTAACAGGAAAATAACCGTAAGTATCGTGAGTATCGTAATCGCCATTATTTCGATGCCTGGCTTGATTGGTTGCACTTCTGTCTCTTTTCTGTCCGTAGTCATATTCTGTCCTCTTGTTAAAAACCGAACGGCTTAAACCAGCCATCGTTTGTTTCGTTTCGGTTGCTTGTGCTCAAACCTAAAACCGCCAATATGGAATAAAACAATGACGACATAAGAGACCACCGCACTCAACCAGGCTTGTGTGGTTAACCCGAGGTATTCACCGCACGCCACAACGGCAAACGCCAACGTCACCGACACACCCTGTAAGTAGTACCAGTTAAACGTTGGCGGGCGGGAAAACAGCACCCGCCACTCTTCCAGCAAAATGGTTAAGACCAGGAACAATCCAACCCAAACGAAAAAGGTATCGTAGGCCCTGGCGGCGGCCCAATAATCCGGAAAGTCTGGACGATGAAGCCCCTTTAGCAGAGGTTGGTTGAGTTCGACTAAGAGCGTCAGTTGCCCATAAAAAAACGTTGTGATGACAAATGCACTAATGCCTGTCAGCACAAGGCGACTGCAAGCCAGTTGCTGGAGAGTTCGCAAAAATGACAGCTTAAAACTGGGCACAATGATGAAAAGCGAAATCAGCACCGTCAGCACGCCACTGAGTGAGATAGCCAACCATTCCGACACACTAGCAACGACGAGAAAGCAATAAAGAGTTAGCCCTATAAAGAGTATCAATAGCAAGGAGTCCTCCTGTTTTTTAAGACGCTAACGAGTGCGAGGAGGAACGGTCCACGCACTCGAGTTCAGAAACTATTCAGGCGTTCATGCCTGTGGGGCTAGAGGGTCTTTAAGGTGAAAATGAGGGCCACCCTTTGTACGGTTTCGATAGACGTACGCAATGTCTAAAGCGGCGGTAATTTCTAGCAGGAAGAAAAGCAGGTAGTTAGCCCCTTCTGGTGCATTCGAAGTACTCAAAGCAGTCAGTGAGTAACACATCATCACTAACATCATGATACTCACCGGCAGCGGCGGTATCGCCAACGAGGAATACGTGTCTTTATTGTGTTCGTCAAAGACTTCACCGATAGCGTTTGTCCTGCCCATTCCAAGACAACGGAACAGTGTTATCGCTCTTAACGGCATATAGACACCCGTCAGCAAAATCACAGCACCGACTGTGATCAGTAACTGTTCGAGCAGAGGCATGGGTTGTTCTACAGCAGAAATATCAGCCACGCTGTTTAACTCACCCATTGAAAGATAACTACTCACTGCGCACACAATGACAACGCCCCAACGCAGCGATGAGGATTGATTTTTCCACATTTTGGCCTGATAAAAGCGTTTTGGCGCAAGCAAAAAACCGGCGAGATAAAAGCCGAGGAACGGCAGAGTACCGACCAAAATCCCAAACGCCAGCCATCCCCACTGGCCAGAAGCGGAAACCAGCAATGTACTGAGCATTAACAGGCAAGCGCCTAAAACAAACAGGAGTAATACCTGCCCCAGACGTTTCATTAAATTGAAGAAGTTGATGGTACGTGATGTAAACATGGTCATAGCAATATCCTTATATGAATTACTCACTATCCATTAAATCAGGCTTGCCTTCTCCCACAAGTCAACACAAAACCATATATTTCAACAACTTACAAAACATTAAAAACACTATTTAATGATAAAAATGACACACCAGGAAAAACCAACCGATAAATAACGTCATTGCGACAACTCTCGCTGTGCTTTCCAACTTGAAGAAGGTCCTTATTCACTCAACATCCCAAACCCATCATTTGGGTCTGGGAACACGCCCGGTTAACTGCGCCATTTCGAAAAACAATTTTAAAATGGCGTACTTTTCTGCCCTCACTTGCGCGGTTTCACAACGGGTGCGCTGCCAATAACCAATGATTTGACGCTTGCCGACTTTCTGTAGTCGTTCGCCGAGATACGGCTCATGTATAAAGATGTCATCGAGTATCGCAATCAGGCGCTTAATTTGTTTGCGTCTAAACGGGATCCCTCGCTTGTGATAAGGCGCCATTACCGCCAAAATTTGCTTTTTAGTGTCGCGGTTCATGGTCACCCCAAAGAATTTGACTAAAAACTCGTCTGCTTTTTTGGGCACTGTCTGACACTTTTCTTTTTGTTACCATCATAATTCCTATATTCACACTACATGACGATCATATCCGTCAACGAAGTAGCGCAAAGCGCGGAATTAAGACAAAGTGTTAATGTTTATTTTTAATTAAACTTGTAACCAATTGAAATAAAGTCACAAAGTCATTGATTAATAGATTGGTACATAGCAATTGCGCAGCACACAGGCTGTTTCGATAAATGATGACGTCGTGGGAGTCAAGGTGTTCCCTCTTCCAGAGGTCAACATGGGCTTATTGCATCCTCACCTTTACTTATAGAACGCTTTCCACCTTTTGTGGATCAGTTGGGCGTGTTGCATCCTCGTTCTGACTGGTGCCGCAGTCGACAGCTGCATTTGGGCTTATTGCATCCTCCACCAGGGGGCTATGTGTTTTTTGTGCGTAGTGACGTTATGTATTGAGTGGGCATTGGGATAATAGCGCCAGACTTATGTCGCCTATTGTCGCTCTCAATCACCGAATAACGCTTGAACTTCCATTCACTTCCTTAAGTTTTGTTCTGCACCCCTTACCAGTCCTGGCCAGGGTTAAAGTTTGCGGCTTCGTCTAATTTCTTAACTTAAATTAGACGAAGCGGTGATGCACATCAGTGCATCGGTTAATCGCTGTCTCCTCTTTCTCGACTTTAGGATCTCTGAAAGCATATCTTGTGATGCCTTGCCAATTGGCGAGAATATCGAGCCTGAGGTGAGCGATAATTTCTTCATCATGTAAATTCTCCTTTGATGGCGGGTGTGCTCAGAATATCAACGCTATTGCGTTTGCATCTGGAGTAAGACAACGATGAGCAGAATTGGAATATGTTGAACCAAGAAAAATGAGCGACAACGAGAGGGTGGAATATAGGCTCCGAGGGGACAGTAGCCTAAGAATAGACGCTAATAAAGACGTAATCGGCGTAGAAGCCTTAATTAAAAATCGGTGAGTCTAACTCTAGAAATTAAACCCACCGATACTGACGTAAGTTGCTCGTGTTTACATTGAGTACCTGTACCAATGAGAAAGGAGCAAACTCTATTTCATACTCCTTATTGACCATTAGGACGGAAAAACGCCTCGTCTGGAGGCATAAATTGTTACGCCTAACTATTTTTCATCGAAACACTGTTGTGGTTTTTATTTGAACTGTCTGCGCTTGTGGGCGATTCGAATGGCCGATAAACGTACTTAGATTGAACGTATTTCGTATAGACACTTTAGCCGTCTATATTTCTATCTCCGGTTTTTAACGTTTTTCATTACCTACCTGAAGGCTTTTTATTCCTGCAATTAACATTCTTTGGTAATCACAAAAGGCGTCGCTCAATCCCATTGTCCATTCAACTTAGGGAGATTTTGAACGAGTTTAAAGAGGCAAAACGTGAGAGGCGAACGCCAAAGTCGCTTGGTAATTAAGGTACGACAGAATCGCTTGGTGATCACATGCTGCTGTGAAGTATCGTAACTCAGAATTGGACAAAACTGATTCAGCGACTTTGCTAAGTTAGCATCTAATGGATTATCTGAGGTATTGCAAAACATATAATCTGACTGCCAAGTTTACTCACCCACTACAATTGCCATTAAAGATAAAGAGCATTCCTTATCGCGGGAATGCTCTTTATAATAGATTAACGACAAGTCTATTTAAAACTTAATTCGGTAACAGTATATAAGACACTAGTTTTGAATTACTTTGATAAAAATTCTTTGCGTCACGCTCTAATAAATACCCTTGAGCTACGAGACTCTCTGAACTAACTTTCACCTTCTGTTGAAAATCCTCTCTGTTCTTATATAAATCGGCCAGGGACTCTCTGGTATCCAATGAAGATTTTGTTTCATTATTTTTAGCCAGTGGAATACTGGCCCCAAACCAGTAACATGCTTCACCAAATGCATGGCCTTCCTTGCGATAATTCCAGCCAGTGTATGTAGCAAGCGGTACAGCCACTTCTGGGACAGGTAATCCACTGACCTCATTCCCATTTTTATCAACTTGGGGAACGAACTGATGATACTTTTTGGATATATCTACACTTGGAACCGCATTATTAAAACTGATTGGATATAATGGGTTAACTTGTCCCACGACGGAAACATTCATCTTTCCAATGTTTTTTGAATCCTCTTGCGGGATATTAAGGTTGCTGAAAGATGGTAGTGAGACATCATCGATATCAACAGCAGTTTTGTCGCTGACTAAAGGATACTTTGACGCTGGCGGCAGTTTGTCCGATTCAACCCAATCAAACATAGCTGCCATTAACGCTCTATCTACCGTATCTTGGCTTACCCAGCTTTCAGGTAAAGCACACATCGGACTATATGATGAGTTTTTAGGAAAGCCTGTAGTCACACCACTATTACCAGTATGCTGTGAGCCAGGAATTAGATAGTAACGAACATTGTCAGGCAACTTTAAGTCCTTACCATTGCCATCAGTTGTTACTAAAGAACCACCTGCCTGCCACCATTCAAATGAGCCATCAATTTGCATAATTTTAGGACAGGTGTTGTCGTCACGACATTTTTTTAGCAACCCGTCTACTTTTCCGGTCTTAAAGTCTTTAATTACATTGTATGCAAAGGGAAAATCAAACCCCTCCATAAAATGGTCGCCATGTGGGCGGGACCAGCGCCCAGGTTGTGAAAATTGAGTATTCAACCACATCCGTCTAGCGCCCGGAGCAATTGGCATTAAGCCTTCAAACACTTTGTTGCCATACGAATCAGTATTAAAACCCTGATACAAGTAATCTCGAAGAAACCTTCCTGACTGTGATATTCCTTCAGCAACAGCGGTATCAAAGTTTGTTGTTTTATCACATATATCAATACCACAACCCGCTGACTTTAAGGCATTTAGCGGATTTGCATTGCCATGTCTATCTTTATCGCTATATCTTAGAAATGTCATCAAGTCCCTTACAGCTGCATACCCAATACCGTTGACAGTCGGACTCTTTGCTTTGTAAGTGAAGTTATAAATTGTCCCTTCGTCCGGTTTAACTTTCTTGCGATTTGGACCATATACAAAATCTGGAGGAGTAAAGCTAACCGTATATGTTCCGTCATCATGTTTTTTATATTGCCAATTTGAAACGCTCACCATTGGCGCATCAAACGTTGCATTACCTTCTTTTGACTGCCCATAATTTTGAAACCACGACTGTCTGGCAGTAAGTTGTGGCAACGTGCGATCATTTATATCTGCTGGCGGGTACGTTAACTTGATTTCATTCCCTCCTTGAACATCTGGAATGAACTCTTCCCGGCTTAAATCAATTATAGGCTGGCCATCTTTGTCTTTTGCCACTGGAAAACCTACTCCTAACGGAGAAGTTGGATTTTCCCCAGGATTTTCAGCTAAGGGAAGATCACCCTGCCAACCACTCCAGATAATGGTGTACCCCTTCTCTAAAAGTGATGGAAACTTTCCATCGGGTGCATCCCCTGAAACAAAGTCACCACCTCCTATGAAGGTGTATTTACCGAGTGCCCCACCACGATTAGCTACCTCGTATATGACACTACGTTTTGCTTTATTTGGGTCAGATGGTGTCAATATCAGTACATCCGTAGAATAAGAAACGAATCCATCTGAATCTTTATCTGCTTTTTCAATATTAACGATTCCAGAGTTTACTTTGGCATTAGGATCAAGCTTACCATGTACCACGGCTCTAATAACTTTATAGGAACTACTACCAAGTTGGGGGATTTCATTTTTATATGCAGTTTTTTCAGCAACGACACGTAACGTATCGATATACCCCTCAGGTCTCATTTCTGCATTTGCACTATAGGTAGTCAAAACAAACATTGTCGATAAACAACTAAAGAAATATTTTCTTGAATCACCGGTTAATATCATTAAACAACTCCATGTTTTACAACAAAATAAATGTCTATTAAGTAAAATTGCATACTGTTATGACACTGCTATAACCAATACTTAATCTGTCCTATATAAACATTACTAATGGCAGCAAGAATTCTACAAAAGCCTTTTCGGCACTGCACTTTTCCCAACACTAACGAACAAGCGTTAGCTTAAATGCAGCATAATACGTGCCACATAAAAATGCATTGATTTTCATGATGTTATAAAAAACATTAAATCTATTGCATCAAAATTAATAAGAAGCAAAATAATTTGCATCATTTGTGTGCAAGCTTATAAACATTTCTATATCTATGAAATAGAACACCCATATTAATTAATCAGATAATTAACATTTCTTATCAAATTATATTTTTTCACTTAGGAAAAACACTGTGATTAAAACTACTTCATAGGTATAATTATCACTACCTAACATTTGTTAGCTTTTAAAGACTATTTTATTATTATGGATGCATACAGTTTTGATGGGGTCTCAATGAACTTACCTGACAGCGTTATCGGCGCTAGACAAAATATGAAGGAACATTTGGATAGATTTAGCTGGTCGGGTTTATCAGAGAGAAAGAAATCGATCCTTCAGGCATTTCTAAACATTGCCACTGCGGAAGGCTATAGTGCTGTTACGATGAGAAGTCTGGCCAAAGATCTCAATATCAAAGCACCTAGTATTTATTCACATTTCCCGGAAGGAAAAGATGATATTGTATGCGAGTGTTTAAGATGGCATTACTATGGTTTTGGGATAGCTATTCTCGATGCGGTTAAAGACGCCAAGTCCAGCAAAGACTTCTTTGATAGCATGGTAAAAGTGCATTTTACCAGGCAGATAACTCATCCCGAAAGTGCTTTATGGGATTTGCTTATTCTGAGCGATCGTATAGGTCAGTTCTTACGAGCAGATATAAGGCAAGAGATGCAGCACTGGATAGCTCTTTGTATAAAATTATACCAAGCCGTCATTAAAGAAAATGGATTCCGGTCTGATGAGACGACTGTTAGAGTGCTGATGAATTTACTGGATGGCTCTTCAACTTGGTGCACCTGGGACGGAACAAACCGTCACCTAGAAGAGCTCAATAATTATACACTAGAGAAAGCTTATTCTTGTTTGGCATGATTGACTCGGTTATCAGCCCAATAATAAATTTTCGTTTTTTTAACAGAAGGCCGGAGTGTTTGTTTTACTCCGGCCTTTTCAGTTAGGTTGTTATCACTGATAGCATCTAGAAATATACAATACAGCTGCTTTTATACATCATAAGTTGTTGATGCAGTGTCACCGCCTGTACCAGTCCAGTTAGTGTGGAAAAACTCACCACGTGCACGGTCGATACGCTCGTATGTGTGAGCACCGAAGTAGTCACGTTGAGCTTGTAGCAGGTTCGCAGGCAAACGTGCTGTTGTGTAACCATCTAGGAACGTCAGTGCAGAAGTCGTACATGGCATTGGGATGCCTGTTTCCAGAGACTTAGCTGCAACTTTACGCCATGCTGTCAGGCTGTTTTGCAAGATGCCTTTGAAGTAATCATCAGACCCCAGGAACGCTAGGTCTGGGTTCGCTTCGTATGCATCACGGATGTTGCCTAGGAACGCAGAACGGATGATACAACCACCACGCCACATAAGAGCAACGTTACCGTAGTTTAGGTCCCAGCCGTTTTCGTTAGACGCTTCGCGCATTAGCATAAAGCCTTGAGCGTAAGAGATGATCTTAGACGCCAGAAGAGCTTGACGTAGTGCGTCAACCCACTCTTGCTTGTCGCCTTCAACTGGAGTGATTGTCTTGCCGAATAGTTTTTCAGCTTCAACACGTTGGTCTTTCAGAGCAGACAGGCAACGAGAGAATACAGACTCAGAGATAAGCGTTAGAGGAATACCTAGGTCTAGTGCGTTGATACCCGTCCATTTACCTGTACCTTTTTGGCCAGCCGTGTCCAGGATCTTCTCAACTAGTGCTTCACCGTCTTCATCTTTGTAGCCAAGGATGTCAGCTGTGATTTCTACCAGGTAGCTGTCTAGCTCAGTTTTGTTCCAGTCAGCAAATACAGCTTGCATCTCGTCTGCAGACATACCAAGACCATCTTTCATGAACTGGTAAGCTTCAGTGATCAGCTGCATGTCGCCGTATTCGATACCGTTGTGAACCATCTTAACGAAGTGACCTGCACCATCGTTACCAACCCAGTCACAGCAAGGCTCGCCAGCGTCAGTTTTTGCAGAGATACCTTGGAAGATAGGCTTAACCGCTTCCCAAGCTTCTGGTGCGCCACCTGGCATGATAGATGGACCAAAACGTGCGCCTTCTTCGCCACCAGATACACCAGTACCGATGAAGTGGATGCCTTTTTCACGTAGAGCTGCAACGCGACGGTTAGTATCTGGGTAGTTAGTGTTACCACCGTCGATGATGATGTCGCCTTTGTCTAGTAGAGGTACTAGAGCGTCGATGAATGTGTCTACAACATCACCAGCGCGAACCATTAGCATTACTTTACGTGGCGTTTCAAGCTTCTCTACTAGTTCTTCTAGAGAGTATGCACCGATGATGTTTGTGCCTTTCGCCGGCCCTTCCAGAAACTCGTCTACTTTTGCAGCAGTACGGTTGTGAGCCACAACTTTAAAGCCATGGTCGTTCATGTTTAGGATAAGGTTTTGACCCATTACCGCCAGGCCAATTACACCGATATCACCTTTCATTGTTTCTCTCCAATTGTGTTCCATTGACGAGCCGCTAATTAAGCAATTTTTGCTGCTGCGTCTGAATCTAAATACCACGTTGTTTCGTCAGTATTAAACTGATTCTGTACTGCTCGGGTAATAAGAAATTTATGTTATTTATAACTCGCAGTAGTCTGTATCTGTTAAGTTTTTACACGGGAAACGCCAAGCACGATCATCACGCTGTAGCAAGTCATCTGACTCTTTAGGTCCCCAAGTACCACAGGCGTAGCCATAAAGTGATTGTGGATCTTGTTTGAAATCCAGAATTGGCTGCACGTATTGCCAACATGCTTCAACTGCATCACTACGAGCAAACAGTGTTGCATCACCGTTAAGCGAGTCAAGCAACAGACGTTCATAAGCCGTCAGCAATTGCGCTTCTTGCAGGTCTGCATAGTGGAAGTTCATCTTCACTTCTTTGGCTTTAAAGCCTGCACCCGGCTCTTTCAAACCAAAGATCATCTGGATGCCTTCGTCTGGCTGAATACGAATGATCAGCTTGTTCTCAGGTGCATTTTGACCAAACACTGGGTGTGGAGTCGCTTTAAAGTGAATGACCACTTCAGTTACGCGAGTCGGAAGACGCTTACCTGTACGAACATAGAATGGCACCCCGTTCCAGCGCCAATTATTGATGTAAGCTTTCAGGCCGATGTAAGTCTCGGTTCGTGAGTCATCTGCCACGCCGTTTTCTTCACGGTAACCAGGCAGGTGTTGGCCACGTACGTCAGACGCTGTGTACTGACCTAGAACCAAATCATTACGAAGCGCTTGCTCGTCCAGGGGGTTCAGACACTGAAGTACCTTCACCACTTCATCGCGCATCGCGTCCGCATTGATTTGTGCCGGCGGTTCCATACCGACCATCGCCAATACTTGTAGCAGGTGGTTTTGGAACATGTCGCGTACCGCGCCAGAGTTATCGTAGTAACCACCACGTTCCTCAACACCCAGGAATTCCGCACCTGTTATCTCTACGTAATCAATGAAGTTACGGTTCCATAGTGGCTCAAACATCGCGTTTGAGAAGCGGAAAACCAGTAAGTTTTGTACCGTTTCTTTACCCAGATAATGGTCAATTCTGTAAATTTGATGTTCTTTAAAATTCTTGTGAATTTCGACATCAAGATCCTGTGCAGACTTGAGATCGTAGCCGAATGGTTTTTCGATGATTAGACGTTTCCAGCCATCATCTTCATTGTTTAGGCCGTGAGCGGCTAAACAACCAGGAATGATGTCATACAGGCTTGGTGGTGTTGCAAGATAAAACAGGGTATTACGCTGCTCGAACTCATAGTCCTTAGCGAGGTCATCGAGTTTGTATTTTAACCTGCTGTAGTCTTCTGCTTCTGCTGTATTTAACGCTTGATAATACAAATGCTCACAAAATGCCTCGAGCGTTTCTGGAACCGTTTCCTCGAGTTCTGTCAGCGCTTTTTTCAATTTTTCACGATAACTTTCATCGCTGTATTCTGTTCTGCTCACACCAAGGATGGCAAACGATTCTGGGAGCTGATTGTTTGCGTATAAGTGATATAACGCGGGAACGAGCTTTCGATAAGTAAGATCGCCAGAAGCACCAAAAATCACGATGCTG
This sequence comes from Vibrio natriegens NBRC 15636 = ATCC 14048 = DSM 759, assembly GCF_035621455.1. Classification (NCBI taxonomy): domain Bacteria; kingdom Pseudomonadati; phylum Pseudomonadota; class Gammaproteobacteria; order Vibrionales; family Vibrionaceae; genus Vibrio; species Vibrio natriegens. The sequence goes on along the minus strand of NZ_CP141823.1, from coordinate 1,593,565 downwards.
CTTTTTTCTGGTATTACCATCATCTTTTCCTTAAAACGAGGATGTTAGCTTATTATGCCAGCGGCGAGCTGGATTGGAGGTTTCATAAGAAACCCTCAATGTATTTACACATTGAGGGTTAAAATCGGTAGAAAAGAAGGGCCACGAAGGAAGTTAGTGACCTTTTCTTTTAGGAATAGATTTTCATGCAAGTGTTAGTTTTGCCCACTCAGTACAGGCGTCTGTCAGACTAACACCTTTTGCGGCATCGTGACGACCAGTCTCACCTGCCTGCGTGGCTCCTAACTCTTTCATTAAAGATGCCATTACATCAATACCATTACAGAAAGTTTCGTAGGTGCTGTCACCCAACCCGAAAGCTGAGAAAGAAACTGATGACAAGTCTGGATTAAGCTCTTTCAAAGCTTCGTAAAAAGGCTGAGTAGTTTCAGGCAACTCTCCTTCTCCATATGTTGACGTAATCAGAACCACTTTCTCTTCCGATGATAGTTCACTAACGTCATAATCTTCCATACCAACAGCTTCAGCTTCCATTCCTGATTCTTCTAAAAAATCAACAATATCATCAGCTACCATCTCTGAGTTACCGCTCTCTGTTCCAAATAGTACTTTTATCATTTTGACTTCCTTAACAATGACTTTAATTAAATATTCACGATTGATTGACGCTCAAACTTTTTTACTTCATGAGCAATAGATAGCATTAGGTTTTTTGATGTGACTTTTAAACGGCAGCGATTTACTCTCGCGTTTTCAATTTCATATTGATCAATACGCTGCCAATCCTCAAAAGTCACAATATTGGTTGTAATAGATTCTTTGACGCCGCAATACCCCGCTTTGCTTGGTGAATCTGAAAGTGTTTCAACATAATCAACGATTTCTTCACTAGCTCGCTTAGCGTCTTTTCTGTTTTCAGCAACGGTTCCTTTACCATTACAATTAAGCCATCCGACTTTAAATACGTTCTCACCATCCCAACATTTGTCATAACATTCCTCGAGAGGATGCTCATTGGTAAAACCGATCGCCGAAATAACGTTGTTAACCGAAATACTATGTATTCCTTCACTGTTCTGAACGGTTAGTACATTCAACTCACCTTCCTTATTCAAGGAAACAGGTACCACACCAAAGTGAAAGTGAACGTTTATACGAGGTTCACCGCACTCTTGCGTTGCTAATTCCAGTTTTTTATTCCTAAACAACTGGGCCGCTTCGCACGTATCGTCCATAGACACACCAGAAGTGTTAAATTGAACACCTTCAGTCGCAAGAATTTCCTTGAGCATTGCTATGTCGAATTTAGCATTGCAAAGCGAAGAGCGACCAAACACATGAATGTTTTCAATTCTGTTTGCACTAAAAGCTTTCAGCCTTTCGTCAGAGATGTCACTACCATGGAAACCATCTTTGTCTTTACACAATATTCGAATAATATCCATGGCAACGTTGCCATTTCCGATCACCCCGATATCATTACCAAGTGGTGCTAGTTGACCGTTTTCAAGACAAGGTAGGTTTACATCAGGGTAGCCATTCAATGCTTTCAGAATGCTTCCTGCACCCAATGTCTCAACCGTGTCACCAGATGGAAGGCAAAGCTGTCTATCATGTCGCAACCCCGTTGCACGGACTACGACATCAAAATTCTCTTTTAATTTTTCAAATGATACCGCATCACCAACTTTCACATTTCCTGCGAATCGAACTTGATTACGTAGGAACAAACGTTCAAACTGAGCCGTGACAGATTTCATTCCCTGATGATCTGCCGCGATGCCATATCGAACTAATCCAAACGGTGTAGGAAGCGCTTCAAAAATAGTGATATCTGCATTTTTCCATTTTTTTCTTAGAAATTGAGCAGTAAAACACCCCGATGGGCCACTTCCGATAATAGCGATGCTGATCTGTTTATCTTTCATGAGATGTTCTCCTTGATCTCGAAAGAATTTACACAATAACTAACTAACACTTGTTAGCTTGCAATGAGTGTGCCAAACTATAATTTCTTTAAGTTTCATATAGTTAAATTGACTTACATTTATTCCATACAGACGTTGACTCATAGCAGTTCAAATTGCGCACCGATTATGTGCAATAGTACTAAAGGAAGTAAATTGTCGCACATAGTTACATCAGGCATTTCATGTTGGCGTGCAAGCAAGACTAATCTTTTAACTTAATGAAAATAAAAAAGGAGCATCTTAAAGATGCTCCAATAGCGCTACATTCTCGTTCTTATTTATTATTTATTATTTTTTCTCTAGGCTTTCTAATTCACCCAAAACTTCATCCAAAGCAGTACCCAACGCATCTATAATCATATCGATTTCCTCAGCATTAATTATCATTGGGGGAGACAACAAAATCGCATCATCTGTTGGACGGGTTATGACACCATGCTCACGCATTTTCTCTGCGACCATAGCGCCCAACTGCCCAACCTGCTCTAACGCTGTCTTGGTTTGCTTATTTGTAACTAGTTCGACGGCAGCCAGTAGCCCTACACCTCTGACCTCACCCACTAACGGATGTTCTAAATATTTTTTAAAACCTGCACGAAGCCGTTCACCCATTAAACTCGCGTTTTCGACAAGGTTTTCTTCCTCAATAATACGAATATTTTCAAGGGATAAAGCACATGCAACTGGGTGACCTGACGTAGTGAAGCCATGCCACATACCGCCGTATTTTTCGCTCGCGTCATAGATAGGTTTAAGCGTACGCTCATTCATTACAAACGCGGCAAAAGGAATGTAACCTGAAGTCAATTGTTTCGAATACACCAATACATCTGGTTTCAGTCCACAAGTTTGAGTACCGAACATATTTCCGGTACGACCAAAGCCACAGATAACTTCATCAGCAACAAATAAGATATCGTATTTATTCAGTACTGCTTGTATTTTTTCCCAATAAGTCGCTGGAGGAACAATGACACCACCGCCACCCATAATCGGTTCACCAATGAAACAACAAATGGTTTCTGGACCTTCCTCTAAGATTTTCGCTTCAAGTTCTTCAGCCAGACGTGTCGCGAACTCTACCTCACTTTCACCAGGTTTACCTTGATGGTAAAAATGTGGGCATGTCAGCCTAACCACTGGCATGATAAGGTCATGACCCCAATGATTCGCATCCAGTCCGGTAAGGTTGTTTGACGCAATAGTTGCACCATGGTAAGCGCGATCACGAGCTAGGATTTTTTTACGTTTAGTTTCACCCATCGCATTTGAACGATGCCAAAGCAATTTAACTACAGAATCAATAGCTTCTGAGCCTGATGCTGTAAAAAAGGCTTTACTCATTGGAACAGGCGCCATCTCTACCAGTTTCGCTGCCAGTTCAATTGTAGGACCCGTCGAACGGTGAACAAATGTGTGATAGAAAGGCAAAATATCGTATTGTTTTTTCGCCGCTTCACCTAAGCGCTTCTCACTAAACCCTAGACCTGAACACCACATTCCAGACATACCTTCGAGATATTTCTTACCGTGGTTGTCATAAACGAATACACCTTCACCTCTTTCTATTAAAATCGGGCCGACTTCTCTGTGTTTGTTATGGTTAGTATGACAATGCAGTACATAATCAATGTCTTTAGCTTCCAATGCTGTAAATTCTGTTGAGTTCTTCAAAGTAATTCCCTCTCTTTTCTTTTGTATCTGGTCACTTAAAGTGAGACTCATATTCGATTAACAAGGCTGACTTCTGGATTTGTAATTTCCAATTAAGCTTCTTTTTCTATTGATACCGGCAAATTAACGTACGCTCGGGAACGGTCAGAGTTATCCATGACTGGTTCACCCTCTAGAGTAAAGCTCTTGACCTTTTCAGCGATGACATTTAGTACTGTTTCTATCACTCCACGACTAATCGTCTGACCGGCGCACTGGTGTATGCCCATACCAAAACTACAGTGCTGGGTAGAGTCTGCAGGACGATTTAAGTCCAATTTGTCGGGATTAGGGAAAACAAGCGGATCACGATTAGCAGAATCCATGATGAACTTGACGCATTCGCCAGGCTTTATTGGTACACCGTGGATCTCGATATCTTCAGTGGCATACCTTGAGAATGTCAATTCAGGTGGATATAGCCTGTAGATTTCACTAATGAATGTGGTGCGTTTCTCTGGTTCATTTTTATAAATTTCAAAAACTTCCGGGTTCTTTGCAAAATACTCAACGGCAGTTCCCACAACGTAAGATGGGTTATGACCACCGGAGCCCCAAAGAAGAACCATCGACTGCATCACTTCAGATTCGGTCATTTTCCCTGCAGAAATCGCATCTAAAAGCGCATCAGCTAAGCCATTGCCAGGATTTTCGACCTTCCATTGCATCATTTCTTTTATGCGTTCGAAGAGATAATTAAAGGCTTCGGTAGCCTCTTCATTCTGTTTGGTTCCCGCAACCGCACTCAACGCCGCCATTGCCTTATGCATACAAAAAATGACTGGCTCGAAGTCGCCATCAGGAACCTGAAGCGCTTTACACATTGCCTTATGAGCGGGTGCAACACCTAAATACATATTGGCATCAAAAATCTCGCCATCTGACAGATTATCGATATAAGAAACTGCATATTCACTTGCCGCTTCTGACCAAGACTTGACAAGTTTTGGAGTAAACCATTTATTTAAAGGACGTCGTGATGCCGTGTGCTTTGGTGGATCCAAGGCAACCACCGTATCTTTCAATACCCCCCATGGACCTTTATCCACGTCATCAGGCGGAACAATGGATAAACTAGGTAATTTTCCAAACTTCACGACATCTTCATAACGTGTGATGACATACGTGCCATCTACGTCTTTATATATCGGATAATTCTCGCGAGCTTCCTGATACCATGGGTAAGGGTTCTCAACATAACTAATATCATCCCATGGTAAAATACGCTTATTCACTACAGTTGTTACCATTTTCCACCTCATCCTTTAGCGAGAAATTTTTGATTCAATGTCATTTTGCGCTGACTATTCATTTCCATTAATTGTGTGTCTAGGTATGTTTACTCAAGAACAACTAACTAACGTGTGTTAGTTTTTGCAAGCATATTACATGCCAAATATGTAAGTACTTAATTTATGGGCGTTCTGCATTACGCCTGTTGCCAATGTACGCTTTATCGCCCCATTATTGGGCAATAATGCACCAATATAATCTATAAATTTGCATACAGTTCTATTTATCAACCAATATAAACTCTAGCTACTCGTGAATTTTCTAACCAATCGAATAAATGGCTTCTCTTTAACAACTTGAGTTATTAGATATTTTTCTTCGCCACTCTCACATTGAGAAAGATTTTTAATCGTATTAGTATCAGTGTGGCATATGTCATGCATCACACAAAAAGCTAACGCACGTTAGTTAAGGAAGAAAAATTAAGGCTAGAGGAAGGTTACCTAGTATGACGATGTCACAAGCAAGCTATACATCAGTATATAATGAGCGTTCTGGAGAGAACGAAATAGAAAACAAATCAGGATTGACGGGACAAATGAGCGCAACTTCCCTTTGCCTGTCAGTACTCGCATTTTCAGCCCCAATTGCCGTTGTCGAAGGATTTCTGCCTCTCACAATTCTTTTTGATGGACCTGGAGCTCCTTTTGCGTTTCTTGTCACAATGGCTTTAATGTTGTTGTTCGCCGTTGGCTATATTTCAATGACACGATACATTCCAAAAGTTGGAAATTTCTACGCATTTATCAGCGCCGGACTTGGTAATACGACGGGCTTAGGCTCCGCTTTTCTTGCCATATTTTCCTACCTGGGAATTTTGGTCGGCAGCTATATCTTCTTTGGTGTCAGTGTATCTTCTCTGATTGAAAGTTTTCATGGCCCCCATACATCCTGGATACTATGGTCAGTGCTAGGTTGGCTATTTGTAACTACACTAGGCTATTTTCATGTTGAACTTTCAGCGAAATTATTATCAATAGCAATGGTCATTGAAGTAGCCATCGTAATGATTTTTAACGTTGCAGTATTGTTCCAGGGCGGCAAGGAAGGCTTATCAATAGAGCCTCTCACACCGTCTGCGTTTACTGACGGTAATATAGCAATCACACTTCTTTACACTGTCTTGGTGTTTATCGGATTTGAAGCGACCGCACTTTACCGTGATGAAGTTAAAACACCCGCTAAAACCATTCCTAAGGCGACCTTCGCTGCAATCATTTTTATCGGGGTATTGTACTCACTTTCATCGTATAGCTTAGTAACTGCCTACGGTTCAGACGCTTGGGATGTCGCGACAAACAACCCAACAACCATGTTTGCAAGTGCAATTGGTCGCTTTGTTTCACCTGTATTTGAGCAGATCACATACTGTTCGGTTGTTATTTCTCTTAGTGCAGCCCTACTTTCAATCCATAATGTACTCTCTCGCTATCTTCTTAACTTAGCGAATGATAAAGCCTTGCCAGCTTCACTTTCTAAAGTACATGAAGCACATAAATCGCCATATATCGCCTCTAACTGGGTTGGCTTTATTGCTGCGCTAGCTATCTCACCATTTATTATCAATAACGCCAATGGCGAGACAGTTTATGCTATTGCAACTGGGTTAGGTGGTTTAGGAATAATCTTCTTAATGGGGCTAGTTAGTGTCGCTATTCTCGCTTGGTTCCTTAAACGTGGTATCCCTCAAGAAGTAGGGGTATTCCGCGCAATCATTGCACCATTACTCTCTGCAGCGGCAATTTTTTGTACCGCTTTGGTCGCGGTAATGCATATTGATCTTGTCGTTGGCGGCACGCCAGGACAATATACTTGGTTAGTATTGCTATTCGTATTCGTTTTTGCCATCGGGTCGATGTTAAGTCTTTACTTCAAGTTTAAAAAGCCTGCTGTATATGCACTGATAGGCCAGTCCAACTAAACTCAATCCCATATACTTTATATTTCGCCGGTACTCTTACCGGCGTTTTTGTTTTTAGTGCACTAAATAGTGCATTCCCTCACCCATTATGTGCACACTCTGAAATAATTTATACTTCAAAAAGAACGAATTTATATTAACTATTTGTTTAATATAGCTTTTTATAAATACAACTAAATCCGCATTCCTCTTTTTGATAAGAATATCTGGCACACTACATGCAACTAACAATTGTTAGTTAGTGAAATTGTAATTCCTGAGTATGCTAACCACTTTTTACGATTAGAGTCATAAGGATGGATGTATGGACAATATGGATGTTACGACCCCAAATAGTTTAAAGGGAAAGCCAAAGGCAGAAGTTTTATCGTCTTGGGAAATGAGGATCACACCTGATAGAGATTCGACCGTGAATAGATTTAATGCATTTATAAATCGGATCTTATCTGTCGAAAACATAGTATCTACAACGGTACTTGTAGCTTTGTTACTTTTCCCATTCTTCGATATTTTTTTATCAAGCGTGTTTGAAGAAAAAGTGAGTGGGCTCCTCGGATTTCATTTCATGCTTATTCCAATAGAAATTATATGCCTGTCAAGCAGCATATACTTCTTAATTTACACATCTAAAAGTCGAACAAAAGTAACACTGTTCTATGGGTTGGACGTTTTGGAAAAGAATTGGCACAGAGCAGAATATAATTAATAAAAATAGTATGAGCACCTGGTAGTGTTTATCTTTGGTGCTCATTCTTAATAATCAGCTAATAACAACAACCGGGTCGCCAATCATAATTTGGCCTTCAGTGATGACTTCAGCATAAGATGCAAATCCAGGCGTTTTATATTCACGCATAATATTGTCCGGTAGATGGACTTTGTCACGAAAAGTACTCAGTTTAGCAACAGTATTCAGGGAATTTCGGCCTGTACGAGGATCCATCTGAGTAACGACACATCGTGGCACAGAGCTTCTTACTTTTAACTTTACCTGACCTACCTGTATCACTTTCCCTTCCCATGAGTCTTCAATAAACGGAGTAGAAGATTTAATGACTAAATTAGAACGAAACATCCTATGATCAAGAGGATATCCAAATCTTTGTTCTAATTCGCTTAATGAACCCGTTGTAAATAAAGTGATGGGTAGAATATCTCTAGCGCTTGAGTCTTCTTCTACGTGAACTAACGAGACATTTTTACCGGAGAAAGCTGATAATCGAACATTCCAGTCACCGAGAACACGGCGAACTCGAAGTTTTCGTATACCTAAAAAATCGATCTCTTCGGCTTCATTGGCTAAATCACAGTTCCCTTTGACTTGAGTGCCGTCTGGGTAAGTCAGTGACAAGTTACCATGGGATTCATCAAATTCGAACTTTAATGGCAAGAAAAACCGGTGCCACCCTGGTGATAAAGGCATATTGTCAGAGTTAATCAACATGAATTTTCTGTCGCCTACAATTCCACTTCTATCTACATGCACACGATCGACATCTAAGAACTGAGTGCATTTAACATATGTCATACCTAGCTGCTTAACTTCCATACTTCCTCACTAAAAAAACAGCAAACCGAGTGGTTTGCTGTGACAACAGAGCTTGAAATTCTTAATTCTCTAAATTCTTACCAAGTTCCCTCGGCAAACATTTGAGTAATACATTTCCAGTCACCGTCGATTTTTTGCCAGCCGAAAAGAATTTTATATTCGATCACTTCGTCATCGCTTGTTGAGTCAATCCGGCCATAGATAAAGTCCAATACACTATCTTCGCTAGTTGCAACAGTGTTCATTGATTCATATGTCCACGTGTATGCACCACAGACTGCTTTATACAGCTCCAAGATCTCCTCAGTTCCTTGCCATGTATCTTCTCCACCGAATACCCATGCGTTGGGCGTATAGAACTCGTTTGCAACCCAAATTGGATCATTTTCTGCAAACGCTTTTTTCATGCCCACTTGCTTTTCACTAATAGCAGCAAGAACTTCTTGAGATGGTGCAGGACCTTTTACTTTGATATCCATTATTTTTCCTTTTCCTATATGACTTTAACTAACTAACAGTTGTTAGCATTATATGTGCCATAATAATTTCCCTATAAATTCAATCAGTTAAAAATTAAGACATAAATTCCCGCACCAAGCCAACGCAAAACCAACCAAATGCGCATCATACTTGTGCAAATAAATAGATTTATGCATCTATTCGTATTGATGAAAACCAGTCAAATAGATTAATTATCTCGAATAATCATATAGATAATAAAATCACACTAATAAACGGCTCATTTATTGCTAACAACCGTTAGTACGCCAATTCAACTTTAGATTTATTTAAAACGAAAACTGTTAAGGAGAACAAACATGGCTAAACGTCTCGAAGGGAAAAATATTATCGTTGTCGGTGGCACCAGTGGTATGGGTGAATCACAGGTCTATCGTTTTATCGAAGAAGGCGCGAATGTAATTGTGGCAAACAGAAGTGTCGATAAAGGCCTTGCCCTTGTAGAAAAAATTGGCGGTAACGTCAAATTTGTAAAGCTTGATGTAGCTTCAGAGTCCGACTGGAACAACCTTATCGTACAGGCGGAATCATTTTTTGATGGCGAAATTGATGGTCTGGTAAATAACGCTGGTGTTCTTGTTGAGGAAGGCCTGGAAGAAACCAGTCTAGAAACCTACCAAAGACTCGTTGACATTATGCAAACGGGCGCGTTTTTAGGAATGAAGTCTGTTGCACCATCAATGCGCCGAGCCAAAAGTGGTTCGATAATCACAGTCTCTTCTACCGCAGGTATTGTTGGATACAAAGGAATATTTGCTTATACCGCCACTAAATTTGCAGTTAGAGGCATGACAAAAGCAGCAGCGCTTGATCTTGCTGATGCGAATATCAGAGTCAACAGTATTCACCCTGGTGATACTGAAACTCCAATGATCGAAGACAAAGGTTATTCAACAGAAGCTGTTCCTCTAGATCGCTTTGCACACCCAGATGAAATTGCGTCTCTAGTCCTATTTTTACTCTCAGACGAATCCAAATACATAACGGGTACAGAGATCGTCATCGATGGTGGTTATACGGCCCAGTAATCCGTGACCAAAGCTTAACTTATTAATGGAACATAGGAATATTTGATTCCCCTATCTTATTCAGGAGAAGTAACAGATGAAATCTCGTGCAGCAGTTGCTTTCGCGCCAGGACAACCACTAGAAATTGTAGAAATTGATGTCGATCCCCCAAAGAAAGGGGAAGTTCTGATTAAAAATACGCATACCGGAGTATGTCATACCGATGCGTTCACCCTATCGGGAAATGATCCTGAGGGTGTATTTCCCGTTGTTCTTGGCCATGAAGGTGCTGGAATCGTTGTTGAAGTTGGTGAAGGTGTAACCAGCGTAAAACCAGGTGACCATGTCATTCCTCTCTATACAGCGGAGTGTGGCGAGTGCGAATTTTGCACATCAGGAAAAACGAATCTATGCGTTTCAGTTCGTGAAACGCAGGGAAAAGGTCTAATGCCTGATGGCACAACCCGTTTCTCCTATAACGGTCAGCCGCTATACCATTATATGGGCTGTTCAACCTTCAGCGAGTACTCAGTGGTGGCTGAAGTCTCGCTCGCCAAAATTAATCCACAAGCTAACCATGAACACGTTTGCTTACTTGGTTGTGGTGTGACTACAGGCATTGGTGCAGTGCACAATACAGCTCAAGTTCAACCAGGCGATTCTGTAGCCATTTTTGGACTTGGGGCAATCGGTTTAGCTGTTGTGCAAGGCGCTCGTCAGGCTCAGGCAGGGCGTATCATTGCTATCGATACAAACCCAGCGAAATTTGCACTGGCAAAACAGTTTGGTGCAACCGACTGTATTAACCCTAACGATCATGAAAAACCCATTCAAGATGTGCTTCTCGACATTAATAAATGGGGTATCGATCATACCTTTGAATGTATTGGTAACGTCAACATCATGCGTGCAGCACTGGAGAGTGCTCACCGAGGATGGGGACAGTCAGTCATCATTGGCGTAGCCGGTGCCGGACAGGAAATCTCTACCCGTCCATTCCAATTGGTTACAGGTCGGGTCTGGAAAGGCTCTGCGTTTGGAGGCGTTAAAGGTAGAAGCCAACTACCACAAATGGTTGAGAACGCGATGAAAGGTGATATTCAATTGGAACCTTTTGTGACTCACACAATGACACTAGACAAGATTAATGAAGCTTTCGATCTAATGCACGAAGGCAAATCTATCCGGACGGTTATTAATTTTTAAATAGCCTCCGGTTCCAAGTAAAACTAAACATAACTTAAAAGGAAGTAAATTATAATGACACCTGTAATTTCTGGCGACGAAGTCTTTTCACATGTATTTATCGGAGCATCTGACGTAAAAACATCTGAAGCATTTTATAATAGTGTTTTTGCGGCACTGGGCATCAAAAACCTCGGTCCTTTCGGTAACGACTGGGTACTTTACGGACGTGAAAAGCCAGCATTTATTATCGCACGCCCAGGTAATGGTGAAGCGCCATCCAGTAACGGGATGACAATTGGTTTCGCAGCTACTACTACGGCTGAGGTTGATGCCTTCCATGCCGCTGGTCTAGCTAATGGCGGTACTGATGAGGGCCAGGCAGGTCCTCGAGATCACCTACCTGGCGCTTATGCGGCTTACCTACGTGATCCTGCTGGAAATAAAATTACAGCCTACACATTCATCTGATATCTTCACTCAGCATTTTCCTGGCTCCGGTCAGGGAGATGCTATTTGAGTATTAATTAACACCCCCTAAGCTAAAAACTTGTCAACCTATTAGGCAAGCAATGCAGCTTTATCCAACGTTCCTGTGATCTTTTGCCAGCTCTTAACGCTGGCTTTTTTTATTGACGAATACTTTGGCATATCTCTTGCCTATCTAACATACGTTAGTAAAAGTCGTTACAATAAATAAAACCAATTTTTCAAACACCAGAACGCCGACTGAGTTTGAAACTTTAAATTAGTATAAATGTAGAGGGATTGGCATGGGGTTACCCAAGGAAGTTTTGTCAGCTAGAGATCAAATAGCAGAACATTTAGCACAATTTGACTGGAGTTCGCTAACCAACGGAAAGCGAAATGTTCTTCAGACATTTTTGACTATAGCATCAGCTCAGGGCTATGCAGCAGTAACGATGCGCAGTTTAGCAAAAGCACTCAATATTAAAGCACCCAGCATCTACTCTCACTTCCCCGATGGAAAAGATGACATTGTCGCGGAATGTTTAAGATGGCACTACTACAATTTCGGTATAGCTATGCTTGATGTCATAGATACCATTGATGATACCGAACAACTGTTTAACAAAATGGTCAATGTTCATTTTACTCGTCAGGTAACCATACCTGAGAGTGAATTGTGGGATATGTTAGTAGCAAGCGATCGTGCTGGTCAGTTTTTACGCTCAGATATCAGAGAAGAAATTTATCATTGGTTAGGTCTGTGTGAAAACTTATACCTGGCAGTCGCTAAATCACTTAATGCAACCGACGTAGATACCAGTGTCAAATTGCTATTAAATATACTGGATGGTGATACATCTTGGTGCAAATGGGATGGCACAACGGTGCATTTAGATAAACTAAACCAAGAAATGCTCGATGCTTCAAAACGATTACTGGCAATAAAATAACCTCAAACATTACTGGAGGCCATGGCACTTAAGCGTTATACGTAAAATTCATAACCTTTTTATTTATACCGCTTTTAATTGGCACACTCCATGCTAGCTAACAACCATTAGTTAGCTATCTGTAAGATTAGCCCTTTGGTAAATGGATAACACCGTAGAGGAAAAGACATGGACACAACCAAACAGAAAACAGCCCCAAAAAGTACCTGTACTTTTGAGCAAGAAATTTTGCTGCCTTGGAGAAGTGAAGAGTTCCGAAATAACCCTTACCCATGGTATGACGTACTCAGAGAAAAAGCTCCGGTATACGAAGATCCATTGCAGGAAAATACCTTTGTTATCTCTAAATATGAAGATGTTGTAAAATTTGGTAAACACCCTTCTCTATCAATGATCGCCCCTAAATGGGTACCAGAAAGTCCTTGGAGTATGTTTAAGGACAGCATGATTGTGGCCAACCCACCAGAGCATACCGCTCTAAGACGTCGTTCTAACAAATGGTTTACTCCTAAAAAAGCGATTGAGTGGGCAGAAGCAACGCGAGATGCTGTCAACCTTGAGCTGGATAAACTGGGACCACAAGGATTGATCGAAGGGTTTCGTAATCTTGCATTAATCCCTGCTCACCACGCCATGTGTAAAGCAATGGGATTACCGACCGAAGGATTTGATACTGCCGCAGCCTGGACTCATGACGCAATGGTAGCTTTGGGATCTCAAGTAACGAGTGAAGAAGAAGCAAAATGCCAGGCAGCCTTTGACTATTTAGCAGACCGAACTAATCATTACTTAGAAATGAGACGAAAAGACCCAGTTCCTGGTATGGTCTCAACCTGGATTGATGACGTGGCTAAAGGCATCATGACAGAGCAACAGTTATTCGAAGGTGTTTTATTATTCTGGGCTACCGGTACCCCAAACGCCGCCTACTTTATTACCAGTGGCCTGGAAATTTTCGCTCGTCATCCAGAGATTTTTGAAACCTGGAAAAATGAACCAGAGAAAAGACATGCAATTTTAAATGAAATTGCCCGACTCAGCACTCCTGAAATATCTTTTACACGTTTTACTACCGAGCCTCTCGAAATTCGCGGAGTAACAATTCCAAAAGACAAATTTGTTCGCTTTATGATTGCATCGGCGAACCGCGACCCGGAATATTTCCCAGAACCAAATAAAGTCGATATTACTCGTCCTATTGATAGCGCTCCTCACTTAACCTTTGGTATTGGAGTCCATTCATGCCCAGGGATGATAATTGCTCAGACCGAAGCTCGTACTGTTTTCGATACTCTTGCTGAAAGAGTAAAGCGTATAGAATTGGCTGGTGACCCAATTTATAACCATGATGACCGTTCAGCAGTATACGACCGCATACCACTTCGTCTGGTTCTATAACACATAATTAGAAAAGCGAACTGATCTCATTAGTTCGCTTTTTACTTATCAACACCAATCCTCATCTACAGAAATTCTCCAGTTAAGTTATTCCCTATACTCACTGCGTTAAATAACGTTTCTACATTACCTACCCGCAATGCATCAAGTGCAAAGCGCTGATCATTTCAAATCACGTGAATCTTCTCCTACCAAAATTCAACGGTTAATTATCGCACACATTCAGTGCACAACTTGACCAATAATTGATCTAAAACATGGAAATTTAATATTAACCCTATTTGATGTCATTAAAAATCAACAAGTTATAAACTGGCACGTTATCTGCAATACTTAGCTAACGCTCGTTAGTTAGTTCGATAGGCGTTGTTGATACATCACTGGGAAGGAGTCCAGTAAAAGCTATCGAACCAATGAAGAAATCTACTTCTTCTACATACCTGACAAGCGAAGAGTGTAATCAAGCACAAACGACAATTTGATTTTACAGGGAAATAAAATGAACGATATCAATGCGACATTCGACTCTGATCATACTAGTAAACCTAAGTTATCGGGGAAAATGGGCCCCACCGCATTAATGCTAACTGTGTTGGCTTTCTCCGCTCCAATTGCTGTTGTAGAAGGGTTCATTCCTTTTGCTATCTATTTTGGTGGTCCTGGTGCAACATTTGCCTTTATTCTTACCTCAGTGCTACTGATCCTGTTTGCAACGGGTTATGTCACCATGGCGCGACACGTACCAAAGCCCGGTGACTTTTATGCTTTTATTAGTACAGGATTAGGTAAGGTAACCGGGTTAGGTGCTGCATTCCTCGCAGTATTTGGTTATCTCTGTGTTTTAGGCGGTACTTACATCTTCTTCGGAGTCAGTACCTCTTCTCTGATATCCAGCCTTGGTGGCCCTGAAACGCATTGGTTTATGTGGACTATTGTAGGATGGGCCGTCGTTAGTACCCTTGGATACTTCCACATTGAACTATCGGCTAAACTACTTTCTATTGCCATGGTTGTCGAAGTTATTATTGTCGTTATCTTCGATGTGTTCGTATTAGCACAAGGTGGATCTGAAGGTCTGTCGGTAGAACCGATGACAATTGGTTCATTTACACAAGGTGACATGGCAGTTACGCTTTTATATACCATTCTTGTATTCATGGGTTTTGAAGCGACCGCTCTATTTAGAGATGAATGTCGTACGCCAAATAAAACCATTCCACGAGCCACTTACGGCGCAGTACTGTTCATTGGTGCCTTATATACTGTTTCTTGTTATGCACTCGTTTCAGCTTATGGTTCGATGGCTTGGGATGTGGCAAAAGAAGCGCCGACCGACATGTTTGCAAAAGCTATTGGCCAATATGTTGCGCCTTTCTTTACTCAGGTAACTTATTGTTCAGTAATCATTTCGCTATTTGCGGCACTGCTTTCTATCCATAATGTTCTTTCGCGTTATGTATTGAACCTGGCAGTGGATCAAGCTCTTCCTGAAACTTTATCACGTGTACATGAACAACATCGCTCACCACACATTGCTTCTATCGTAGTCGCTGCAATTGTTGGTCTTGCAATGATTCCAGCTGCTTCCAGTGGCATGGATGGTGGTGTTCTCTACGGTATCGTTGTTGGTATCGGGGCTATTGGTATTATCTTCCTAATGGGACTGGTTTGCTTTGCTATCATCGGATGGTTTATTAAAACAGGTGTTCCCGAAGAAGAGAATATCTTTAAAGTTTTCATCGCACTTGCTATTGCCGGTATTACACTTATCTCAACTATGATTTTTGCTGCATTGAACCTCGATCTTGTTGTAGGTGGCGAACCGGGTCAGTATAACTGGATTGATGCACTGCTTGTATCTGTATTCCTGTCTGGTTCTATTGTTGCTATGTATTTCAAAACGAAAAAACCTCATGTCTATGAGAGCCTTGGTCGCTCTGACCGTCTGGCAGAGGTGAGCTAGAGTCTTACCTTCCCCTTAGAAGAACGCCAGCTTAAATAAGCTGGCGTGCTTTCAAAAATTCAATCGTCCTCAAACTGTTAGCCCCATTCACTCAGAATTAAGCGAGTTAGAGGGCATAACAAGCATAAAAGAATCCATCACTATAAAAACTTTCAAGGCAAAGGATACATATCAGACATGGCTATTTAACGCCTTGCTAATCATAAAAATAGTATCACTTCTGTTCTTACTCTCAGACGAATAGCAATACATCACGGGTAAAGAACAGTCATCCATAGTGGATACAAAGCTCAATAACTTCTAAAAGGATATATATTAGATGATAAAACTAAAGGATATTTTCACCGTAATACTCCTTCAGAGCATTGCTGTTTGTAGTTATGCTAAAACAATCCTCCCTCCTTCTCAGGATGACTGGGTATCAAGTAAACAGTACGTTCAGGTTAATGATCAGGTTAAGATGGCTTATGTCGAATGGGGAAATCCTGACGCTGAGCCAGTAGTGTTAGTACACGGTTATTCTGATAATTCGAGAGCATATTCAACAATAGCACCGTATCTGAACGACAAGCACTACTTTGCCGTAGACCTTCGTGGTCACGGAAACACATCTGCACCGACGTGCTGCTACTATATCGGCAATTATGCTGAAGATGTCAGTGACTTTATTAATGTAATGAAATTAAAATCACCTGCCCTCGTCGGACACTCACTAGGTTCAATAACAGCCGGTACTCTGGCCTCAATTCACCCTAAGCAGATATCTAAACTGGTCCTGATTTCTTCAGCAGTAAAAATGAATCCAGATGTCAGTAAATGGCTCTACGATACTGTGACTACCCTCAACTACCCGCTTGATCCTAAGGGAGATTTTATTCAAAAAGAGTGGGCACCTAACCCCGGTGATATGGACGAGAAAATGCTTTCCAAGCTACGACAAGAAGAAGCCGCAATGCCTCAAAATGCCTGGGTAGGGACGATCAAGGGGCTGGAAATTATGGATTGGTCATTAGCAGCACGGCACATTTCTGTACCCACGTTAATCATGTGGGGAGATCAAGACGAATTGATGCAAGAAAAACAAAACAATGATCTTCAAAAAGCTATCCCAGACGCCAAAATGATCGTCTACAAAGGATTAGGCCACTCCATGTATTGGCAGCAGCCTGAGCGTTGCGCTAAAGATTTGATGTCATTTATTAACGGATAGCCTAAATAAACAGATAGTCTCAAAGTCCATTCTTAGCAAAAAGAATAATAAAAAGGCAGTGAAATCATCAATTTCACTGCCTTTTCTTTTGTATTCTGTCTCTCAGGTTCATCCCACACTATAAGTCTAAAAATTTAAATGTGGCCGCAAATTAAAAACCTATCACTATAAAATCAATCGCTATGAGTTAATAACTTACTGATTATTAACAAAGTCTAATACACCTTTTGCATTTTTAGAATATTCAGAAGAACGCTCTAATAACTTCATAAACGTTTTTGGGTCACCTTTTTCTTCCGGATAAAGAGCAACACGCGGATCTTCAAACTCTCGAACATAGCCTAAAGAGGCAGCCCCAAAGTCATATCCAATTAATCTCTGCATATCTTCTGGTAAAGTCTTAGCCAACTCAGGAGGTACTGCTAGATATTGATTTTCTTCTTGGCGAAGCCAACCAATACAGTAATCAACATTTAGAGCTCGTCTCCACATATCAGAACGGTTTGGACCGCCTCCATGAATGGTTTTACCAGAATAAATCAGTACTGAGCCTTTTTTCATTTCTGCCGGGACTGTATCCGCCAATGTAAAATCAGTCGGGATCTTAGTATGTTTGTGACTTTTTGGAATAACGCGAGTCGCACCATTTTCATCTGTAAAGTCATCTAGCGCCCAAATAGTGCTAACTTCTGTTTGAAAATCGACAGGGAAATGATCAAACCACTCCCAACACCCTTCATCTCGATGTAAAAACTGTTCCTTATTACCAGGACCAATTGAGATAACTTGTGTCAAATTCAGTTGGATTTTAGAAGCATTGCGGCCTAGATAAGCTTGAGTCGCTCCCACTACTGTTGGGTGCATAATGATCGAATGTGACGATGGAGAACGTGCAATTACAGAGCCACTACGACGAGTCAGTTTTCCTAGTGCATTGTTATCACCATTATCTGTTTCACCAATGTAGCTACGCATTTCTTCGTTGATTGCATCAATGATTGCTCCGTCCACTGCATTATCGATAATGCAATATCCTTCGTCGTCCAGACAGCGCACCACTTCTTCAACCGAGGTATTTGAGGGAAGATGTATTAAAGACATAAAGTATTCCTTGTTAGTCATTTAAACTTACTAAATGTATCGAGGTGTTAGATACCAACCCGAACTAACGGTTGTTAGTATAAATAGTTAGATGCAATCTTGGAGCCAATCTTTAAGAAAGTAGTAAATTAATTACTTTTGTTTTATGTATATTATTGTAAAGTCTAATAAAAAATAACATTACAATGTCCTGGTGATATTGCCAGGTTTTATATCGGCGACTTAAACCAACCAGTTCGCACTAGATTAATGCATACATGATCCGAGTGAGTGCAATTCAGATGTGGAGAGAGGAAATAAAGCGCGGTGAATATTAGATAGGCTAATGGACCCGTATCCTTAACAGTTTTCTCTAAGGTGCTTCTGTCCCGAAGCTAGGCATTCAAAACTAGGTTTTGAGCTAGAAGCGCCCGCCGTGAAGGTTCTGGACAGTATCGTGTTAGTGATTTCCCTAAATTAGTAAAGTACGGATAACTTCAAGTATTGGAAAGTCACTTAGCCTACTTCACGGGGAGACATGATAATAAAAAGTAGAGACACAATAATGCTCGTCTCTACTTTTGAAGAATCAGAGTGCTCCATTAATTATTTAAGGAGTAATTCGCGTTCAATTCTTTCTCTGGCTTCTATAGCTTGAGTTGCCATTTTTTCAGGGAAGCCGAAGTAAGACACGCAAGCAATCGCATCACCACCAACCTTGAACTTTTTATTAGCGAAGTCCATGTCACGCAGTGTTGAAAAAACAGCATCAAAATCTACGTCACCTTCTCCCATAGCCAGATGCTGGTGTACCGTTACATCAGCTGAACCTTTTCCATTTAGCCATGGTGGATTTAATATGTAACGCGTGTCTAAGGTCTGATTAAATGTATCTGCAAAAAGTACATGGGATAAATCATCGCCAGCATACTGCAGCATCTGACGTACATCACCTTTGCCTTGGTCATAAAAAAATCCGTGTGCCGCTGAGTACACGTAGGTCAGGTTGTCTGAGCGAAATGATTTTACCAAATCACAAGTCTCATTATTCAACTCACAAAAATCATAAGGGTGCGATTGGATTTCAACACGTATACCTTCTTTTTCAAATAGAGGAAGGAGCTCTTCCATAGAACGAAACCACATTCCATTACAGATTTCTTGCTGATTTGGATCGCCAGAAAGTTCGGTATTAATCACCTGAACATCCATATCAACAGCAATTTCAATCAATCTTTTCCAATTTGCTACCGCATGTCGGCGTTGTTCTTCTGTCGGACCAGACCAACGATAGACACAAATAAAGGAAGAGATATCAACGCCAGCTTGTCTGAGGGCTTTCTTGTACTCTGCCTCACATTCTCGGGAGAACAGCGGATGTTTATAAAAAGGATTAATACGCGGGTGAGGAGACTGTTCAATATATTTATAACCCCAGTCTGCAACTTGGTGAACCATATCGGAAATACTCATCTGCTTTGCGAGTACATCTACATCTAATGCAATCTTCATCTTTACTCCAAATTTTAGTCAAAAAATAACTACTCTAATAAATCTCATAATCTAACGATTATTAGATTATATGTTTCACAAGTGGCGTAAAGTGAAATATTCAATTCATATAGACTATCTTTGGATTCCGTGATGAAGCTTGAAAAATCAATAGAAAACCAACCATACCGTTGCTTTTAACCATGCGCTAGTAGGTACTTTAGTCTTGATTAATACTGACGTTAACGCTGTTCATATCCAATATTCCAATGTACTATAGAATATTAGATATAGGTATGAAGCAGCACAGTCTACGTACCAACGCTAGTACACTGCAAACAGAACTGACTCAAGAATCCAACGAACTCACATACTTAATACTCCGATTTAAGTTGTAGGCTCGTGGTTCTATGAAGTTCGGGGCTGTTAACCCACCCATCAGATAGTAAAGAAAAAATGAGGAAAGAATAAAAATGGTGAATATGTTGTATTTTTGCCTGGTAGTGGGCATTGGCTCAACCATCATTCTGGATTTATGGGTAACACTTGTTGAAAAAATGCTTGGCATTCCACAAACCAATTGGGGCATAGTCGGACGTTGGATTTCCGGAATACCAAAAGGGAACTGGGTTTTAGATACATCAATTGATAAAGCCCCAAATGCACAAGAAAAGACGCTTGGTTGGTTATTTCATTATGTCGTCGGTATTGGTTACGCTGTCCTGATCATTCTATTGTTTGGCGCTGGTTTTATTGATGAACCTAGTATAATGCCAATCATTGTTGTCGGCTTAGTACTAAGTACCCTTGCTGGATTGGCCATCTTAATGCCTGCGTTAGGAGCTGGCTTTATGGGACGATTAGTACCGAACTGGTCTGCAATGTTTATTTACTTAGTCGTTGCACACGCGGTATTCGCAGCAGGCCAATATGGTTTCTCGATACTGTATATTTCATAACGAGAAAGCAAAGCGCTGAACACCTTAGGTGGCTACTTGCTCTGTAGTCACCTCATTCAATTTTCCAATTTCAAACCTTTCTCGTACAACAGCACTTTTAACTTAAGCAATACTCACCACTTTTCTAAAAACAGTTCACAAGCGTCAAGTAGCTGCTCTCGAGCCGTGCCGTCTCTTGATTGAATAGAAAGGCCATTGATGAATGTATCAAGCATCATAACAAAACTGTTGGCATTCAAGCTTTGCGGAAATTCACCGTCCTTTAATCCTCGTTGAACACAGCTCATTAAGGCACTCCGAATATCATTGCGTACAGAAAGGGCCATCTGTTCAATTTCTTTATTATCATCACAACAATTAAGCCCGGAAAGCACCGCCATACATCCTGTCGGTGTCACTGAAGAAGTTTGCATGTTAATAGTTTTAACCAGCATATTTTTAATCGCTGACTTTGCAGGGACGCTTTCATTATTAAGTTCAGAAAGCGTCTCGCCACAAGTATGGGTGTAGAGCTCCAGACACTCTTGGTACAGTGCTCTTTTTGAACCAAATGCAGCATAAAAACTGGCAGCAGAAAGGTTCCCCAACGCTGTACGCAGTTCAGCCAGTGATGTACCTTCAAACCCTTTTTGCCAGAACAGATCCATTGCTCTTTTTACCGCTTCATCGCGGTTAAATTCTCTGGGACGCCCTGTTCGAGCCATATCAATACCTCACAAAATAAAGAAAATACATTAATTCGTTGCCAGTTAAAGAACTGGATATTTTAACTGATTTAAAAACAACAAGCCCGAAACATATACCATGTTTTCGGGCCTGATTCTTACTAAATGTAAGCTTTATAGCGTCACTTAGAACGCCATTGAGCCCAATTAGTCATCTAAGCTAGCTAAATATTGCTCAGCATCAAGTGCTGCCATACAACCTGTGCCCGCTGAAGTGATCGCCTGACGATAGTGGCTATCACTCACATCACCGGCCGCAAACACCCCCGGAAGACTGGTCATAGTCGCATTACCATTCGTGCCAGAATTCACTTTTAGGTAACCATTATTCATCTCTAACTGGTCCTGGAAAATACCCGTATTCGGTTTATGTCCAATGGCAATGAATACACCATCCAGTTCAAGATTTTCGGTTTCTTGGGTTTTGGTTGATTTGATTCGTAAACCTGTCACACCCATGTCATCACCCAACACTTCATCAAGTGTGGAATGCCATTTAATGGTGACTTTCCCTTGTTTTACTTTCTCAAATAATCGGTCTTGCAGTACCTTTTCCGACGTTAACTGATCACGTCGGTGAATCAGGGTAACGTGTGAAGCGATATTGGCGAGATACAAAGCTTCCTCAACCGCAGTATTACCACCACCGACAACAGCAACCGGTTTATTTCTGTAGAAGAAACCATCACACGTTGCACAGGCTGATACGCCACGTCCTTTAAACGCTTCTTCACTTTCCAGCCCCAGATACTTAGCGGTTGCACCGGTCGCTATAATCAGCGCATCTGCCGTATAGGTGCTTTCACCCCTCAACACAAAAGGCTTCTGATTCAGATCAACCTGAGTGATGTAGTCATATTCAATCTCAGTGTTAAACCGTTCTGCATGCTCTTTTAACTGCGCCATTAACTCTGGCCCCTGAATACCATCAGGGTAACCCGGCCAGTTCTCAACATCCGTTGTAGTGGTCAGTTGACCACCGACTTCGATACCAGTGATTAATAGTGGCTCAAGGTTAGCCCGGGCGGCATAAATTGCAGTGGTATAACCGGCAGGGCCAGAACCCAAGATGATTAATTTGCGATGTTTACTCATACTCTGACGTCTCTGTTTATTTTGCGCTTAGTACAAGTTCTTCAAGTTGTGGTGCTGGCATCATACCCGCAGAACGAGTCACTTCTTTACCATCTTTAAATACAACCACTGTAGGAATACTTCTTATGCCAAGTTGAGCAGCGACTGATGGAAATTCATCAATATTCACTTCACCCATAATTAATGAATCATCAGCAACACGGCCAGCCACTTCATCATAGATTGGTGACATCATGCGACATGGCATACACCACTCTGCCCATAGGCGAACAGCAAATGTAGAGCCATTTTGTAGATTTTCCTGGAATGTAGCGTCATTCAATGTAGTTACTTTAGATGTCATGATATTTCTCCTAACTATTATGGAATACTTAATCCATAATTGAGACGTACAAAGTCGTCATTTAATCGTCACCTTGCACATTAATAACACTGGTGCGTTCTCAGTTATTTGAGATATTTTTCAACCTGACGTTGAAGATCATCGCTAAGAATCACACCATCGATTCTTTTTACTTCTTTACCATTCTTGTAGATGACGATAGTTGGGATACTTCTGATACGACACCGCTCAGAGAGTTCCTGATGTCTGTCAATATTCACATCATAAAATTCAGCTTTGCCACTGAGTTTCTTTTCTGTTTGTTGATAGACCCGAGTCATCATCCGGCAAGGTGGACACCAACTTGCCCAGAACCGAAACAGGGAGACACCCTGTTTCTGCTTAACGACCTGATTAAATCGCTTGGTATTCGCATCTAAAACCGGCATGCAAATTTAACTTATTCAGCGAAAGTTACGTTCGCTTGTGCGGTAACTTCCACACCAGCTTTACGTGCAAGGTTTCCGATTAAACAAATCTTGTCAGCCTTTGCTGTGTATTCTGTTGCCTTAGCAAGGTCGTCTTGTGTTGCCGCTTTTGACAATACGATGTTTGCGATGTGATGAATGGTGAAGTTATCGCCTTCTTCCTGAGCTTTGGTTTCCACTTTCATAGAGTCCAGCGGAAGCTTTTTGTTATCAGAAATCGCTGTCAACGTAGAAAGAAAACAAGCAGCAGTAGACCCTACATACAGCTCTTTCGGATTGCTGTATTCACCCAAACCACCGTAAACTGCAGGAATACTGATTTTAGTCGACAGGCCTTCACTCTCGATCAAACCTGAACCTTTCATACCACCTTGCCAAGATAGATCTAATTTAATATCCATAATTTTTCCTCACTATATGTATCTAAGAATTTGAATTTACTTATTCTTGGGTTACTAACTTTTGGTTGTCTTTCGACTCCAGGACACCGCTGTATACAATTAGTAGTACACTGATAGCGACCACGGCCGCAGCGGCTGGTGCCGTTGCTAATAGCCCATATTTGGCAACAACGAAGCCACCAATCGAAGCGCCAACGGCAATACCAAGGTTGAACGCTGCGATATTCATACTGGATGAAGCATCAATCGCTTGCGGGAAATGCTTTTCGGCTTGCTGCACAACATACAGCTGAAGAACCGGCACGCTACCAAATGCTGCTGCACCCCAAATCATCACTAACGGAATAACGTAGTATTTGTTGGTTGCAACGAAGCCAAACAGAAGCAATGTCAGAGCCAACGAAATGAAAATGCCCGCCGATGCTTTCAAAGGACCTTTTTTATCCGCCCATTTCGCCGCGTAAGTATTGCCGAACACAACTGCGATACCGTAGAAAATCAAAATGGTGCCGATTGCTGACGTTGAGAATCCGGTAATTTTCCCCAGGATTTCTGACAGGTAGGTATACGCAATAAATGAACCGCCATAGCCAATCCCCGTGATCAGGAATACCAGTAGCATGCGTGGAACACCGATAACAGAAAGTTGTTTGAATACACTTGCTGGTTTAGGGCGCTTAAGGTTTGCGGGTAACAAGAACCAAAGTGAAACCATACTCACAAAACCCAGTACACTGATTAGCGCAAATGCCGCACGCCAGTTGAGCCATTCCGTGATAAAAGCCCCTGCCGGAACACCAGAAACAATCGCGACAGTCATACCAGAAAAGACAATACCGATCGCGCGGCCAGACTTATCTTTAGAAACTAAGTCCGCAGCAATCACTGTTGCGATGGAATAAAAAACACCTTGAACCACACCCGCTAAAACACGACCTAAAAGAAGTAACGAATAGCTTGGTGCAAGAGTCGTTAACAAGTTCGCCAGAGCAAACAGAAGCATCAACCCAACGGTTAATTTTCTGCGGTCATATTTGCTCGAAAGTGCAGTTAAAATCGGAGCTGCAACTGCAACACCTAACGCGTAGTAAGAAACAAGTTGTCCAGCCGTCGGAATGTCGACATTCATGTCACCTGCAATAATGGGCAAGATACCCACTACAACAAATTCTGCCATACCAATCCCGAACGCAGCTGCTGCGAGTGCATATAAAGCAACAGGCATAAGTAAAAAACCTTAATTATAGAACGATTGATCTACAAGTTATGATCGATAAGGTTTTCTGTCAATACATTTAAAGATCGACCGTTCCACAATTAAGTAGAAAGTGATTATTCAGTAAAAACAACTTCAACCTAATTTATTGTTTTTAATAAAATTAGTGATTGATTACTGACGAGTGGACATTCTGAAATTTTTTAGATTAGAAGATAAGCGAATAGAAAAAAAGAATTGGGTGAGGAATGTATTCCACTTATCGTATAGGTGTTATTGTTCGCCAATTATTAAGCAAAGCGACATCCACAATATGACGATACAAATCTAATATTTCTATGGTGCTCACACGGTAATAGACTCGATTTCCCTCTCTACGAGTGATTAATACACCATGAGTTCTCATGACACGTAAGTGAGCTGAAACAGATTTGACACCAATCCCCATTGCGTTGGATAAGTCTTCAACACACCTTTCATGCTCGCTGAGTAGATCAATTAACTGTAAACGCTTTTCGTGACCAAGTGCTTTCACAAAGTCACCTACATTTTCATACGTAGTAGAATCTAATAAAACCGCTTCCTCTATAGAAACGCAATTCGAACAGCGTTTACAAATAACGCCTCTAGATGATAATCACTGACCAAGACTAAAGAAAAAGGGCTACCCAAATGGATAGCCCTACCAACAAGCTAATTATGGATATGCTTTATAAATCGCATGACCAAATACATCTTCCGCCGCTTCATGAACCCCTTCTGCAATGGTTGGGTGACCATGAATAGTTGAGATGATATCTTCAATGGTCGCACCCATCTTGATAGCCAGTGCGCCTTCGTGAATCATATCGCTCGCACGTGGTCCAAGGATGTGCATGCCTAGTACTTTTTCAGTTTTAGCATCAACAACAAACTTTACTGTACCGTGCTGTTGAACGATCATAGTTTTTGCATTACCTGCTAAATCAGATTTACCAAGTTTAATGTCGCCAACGGCTTCTTTAGCCGCTTTTTCTGACAAACCAACGCTAGCAAATTCAGGGCTTGTATAAACACAAGCTGGAGTTGTTGAACCGTCAAACGCAACTTCACTACCTTTAACCATATTCTTCGCAGCAACGATGCCTTGTTCCATAGCAACGTGAGCTAGCATGTAACCACCAGTACAGTCACCTAATGCGTAGATATGAGGTACATTTGTTTGCATGTATTCATTAACAGCGATAGCACCTTTCTCTACAACAACATCAGTATTTTCAAGACCAAAGCCAGTTACTACTGGTTTACGACCTACAGACATCAGTACAGTCGACGCTGATAGTGATTCCTGCCCATTTTCAGTTTCGAAGAATACTTGCACACCCTTATCTTGTTTCTCAATTGCAGAAACTTTAGCGTTCACACGGATATCAACACCTTCTGCAGTCAAAGCTTGAGCAAGCTGTTCAGATAATTCGTCATCCATATGAGACAGAATTTTGTAGTGCGCTTCGATGATTGACACTTTAGAACCAAGACGAATCATAAGCTGAGCAAACTCAACACCAATTACACCACCACCGATGATGACTAATTCTTCTGGAACTTCAGTCAGAGAAAGTGCTTCATTACTAGTGATAACGTCAGGTAAATCAGAGCCAGGAATGTTGATCATGGTAGGAACAGAACCAGTTGCCAATACAAGCTTGTCGAATTCAATCTCCTGCTCTGTACCATCAGCGGCAACCACTTTTGCTTTATGATCAGAAATGATTTCAGCAGTACCATATAGAACTTCTACGTTTTTGCTTTCAACTAACCCGTTTACGCCGGTAGTGATCGTATCAAGAATGTGACGTTTACGCTTTTGTAGTTGCTCCATATCTACTGAAGCAACTCCAACATTAATACCTAATTCTGCAGCATGCTTAATCTCATGAAGCACATCTGTAGTATGCAATAGTGTTTTAGTTGGGATACAACCCTGGTGTAAACAAGTACCACCTAGTTTGTATTTCTCAACAACGATAGCTTTCGCACCAAATTCAACTGCTTTAATTGCCGCTACATGACCACCAGGACCACCACCAATCACTAAAATGTCAGTTTTCATAAAAAGCCTCTATATCCAATATTCTAAAGATTTTAAGAATTAACTGACAGTGAGATTAGCATAAGGAAGGAAACAAAAATTGCTTCTGATCAATATTATTCTAGTAATCTAAGGATTTTTAGAATAATGGGTATCTGCTAGTAATTTACAGAGCAAAAGAGACATTAACTCAATTACCTTTGTCTTCCTGTAGATAAGGGGGGAATAGATTACATGAAACTATAATCTATTGATTAATATGACATTATGGCGAATTACTTCGCGACCTCAAACCCTGACGCAGCCCATTCATCTAAGCCATTGCGATACATTTTTACGTTCAGCCCTTTGTCCTTAAGGATATTTGTCGCATCAATAGCTTGAATACAATAGTAGCCTTCGCAGTAAACCACGACCATCTCATCTGAATTTTCATAGTTTTCGGCCCATTGTGTAAGTTCATCAACAGGGATAGAAATTGCGCTAGGAATATGACCTTCTTCGTACATATCGGATTCACGAACATCCAATAACACAGTTTTCTTCGACTCTAATGCACCAAGTAGGTCTTTAAGCGTAAGACAAAAATCACTATTTTTGTCTAAAGGGGTGATATCTTTATTGGATAATGCCACTTCCCATAAAGACTGAAATAATTTCAATATGTTGTCGTTACGTAGTCGATAATAAACCCTAAGACCTTCTTTACGTGTAGTAAGGATTCCCTGAGTTCTCATGACCTTAAGGTGGGCAGAAACTGATTTAACGCCAATTCCCATAGCGGTAGCTAAGTCTTCGACACAACGCTCATGGCTACTAAGCAACTCGATAATTAATAACCGCTTTTCATGCCCTAAAGCTTTTGCAAACTCACCAACATTTTCATACGCATAAGAATCAACCAAACTTCTGTCTCCAAACCCAATACTCGTGACTAGACAGGTGAGTATACATTGGCAGGGTTTACAAATCATCATTAACAAATTCTATGTAACCAGGTGAACAACTGCATTAGAAATAATAGGTCAAATGACCAGCCTCAAAAATGTTGCGAGCAAATGATCTAAGTGGAAATGGGGCACAAACGAGCTAGCCGCGATCGTGCTGGCACGCCTCTGGAAAAGAAAATAGTTCTATCACTTCCCCTGGTAATATGTAAGTCGACAAAATCGGTTGGTAGTTAAGGTACGACAGAGTCGCTCACTTTCTTGATGAGTACAATAATTGTGGTGGTCTATCCATTCGTTAACTGTCATAAACAGAAAACAAATACAAACAAAAGCCTGGCATAAGCCAGGCTATTTTCAACAACTTAATTCTATTTTTTACTTGGTATATCTTTCACGGTAACAGAACCAACACCCTCGTTGTCAGACAATTCCTTGGCAGGATCAAAATACACCACGGATCCCAATTGCATCCCCGCTTCGGCCATAGGGTTCTGAATAACCTGAATCACTAGTCCATCAGCTGGGCTGGTATATTGTTTGGCGACATGTCCAAAAGCATCATACTGAGTAAACATTAAGTCGCCTTTTTTAACCTTATCGAGTACCTTGATCTCCGGCACGACAAATCCACCGTACTCAGCCGTAACATCCAGCCATACATTCGTATCTACGATGTCTTGATAGGTCTGGAACTCCCCATCTATAACATCAGCGAATCGCAATAAGTTTATTGCTCCTTGCAGCGCCTTTTCTACCCATTCCGGTTCATATACTTCACGAGAGCCAATTTCCAGAGTGAATGCTGGTACACCGATAGAATTATATGCGCCAGAAACGGACGTGGTTCCCGAACTATTGATCGTCGCGTTAAGAGGGAACAATCGTGTTAGTTGTTTCACAGCAGGAATACTCAAATCTGAATAGGCAGCTAATGGAAATGTTGTCGGGTTAGCGGTATGCATATCTAACGCAAAATCAGCATTATCTTTTAGCAAATGGTTCCAAAGTGTATATGAGTAACGTTGACTGCTGCTAACGACCGAGTCCAATGCAACTTGACGATTAAGATTACTGTTTACTTTTACTGGACCAGAGGGTACGAACTCGCGAATATTATTTATCAAGCCGGGGATATTGTACTGATGAACGATTGTCACTGTTCCTGACATTTTTTCAGTATCGAGTTGTTGTTTGATTAAATTTGCCGTTAAGTAAGGGTTCATTTCGTTTGCATGTACCCCAGCAACAAACATAACAGCCTTACCTGGAAGTTTGCCTTTAATCACGGTTACCGGAACATAATAATACTGGCCTGTATTAATTTGGTCACCGGCTCGAAAAAATAGTTCCGATACACTATTACTATCAAAGTCTTTCACATCCAACTTTGTAATAACTTTTCGTCCTTGAATAACATCTCCGTTATAAATAGTTTCCGCCATTAGAGGAGTGGAAATAATGGCAGTCATTAAAACTGTGAGCGATATTTTTTTCATTCTATCTTCCTTATATAATTCTGCTTATGGAATAGGCATTACTGTTTATATAAAACAGCATCACTATTTTTATGTAAATAATTTAGAACTTACCCATAGCCTTTATTAACCGACTATGTACGTAAATTAAAATGACTGAAATATTTAGGAATAAAAACTTATTCCTTCACCTTGAGTAATTCGAGTACCTGATTCACCATTAATCACTGCGTCCAACTGGTCTAACGCACCAATCGCTGCATCACCATGCCCCCGACTGACAAAGCGACATACTGCATCTATTTTTGGCCCCATAGATCCTGCCGGAAAATCATAGTTTGATAGTTCTTTTGGTGTAGCGCATTTAATAGCTTGTTGATTTTCCTTACCGTAGTTGAGATAAACTGCACCGTCGGTCAGAATAATAAATAAGTCAGCTTCAATCTGTTCTGCCAGCAATTCAGCCGTTAAGTCCTTATCGATTACACATTCTACGCCAACCAACTTACCGTCTTGCGCTTCAAACACCGGAACGCCGCCACCGCCACAAGCAATGACCGTGTTGCCGCTTTCTAGTAGACGGGTAATCTGTTCCGACTCAACGATATTTTGAGGTTGAGGTGATGCTACAACTCGACGGTAGTAGTCGCCATCTTTCTTGTAGATAGCCGCAGGATTCTCTGCACGCAATGCTTCGATATCTTCGTCTTTATATACAGGGCCAACGAACTTGGTTGGATCGTCAAATGCACTATCTTCGATATCGACACATGTCTGGGAGAACATCGTTGTTATATGTAATTTATTATCAGCATTGAATAACTCTTGCTGCAACATATAACCAATCATACCGCAGGTTTGTGCACCCAACACATCCAATGGATACGCGGTCACTTCTGGCTTTTGTTGTTGATACTGGCTATTTTGTTCCATCAGTAAGCCCACTTGTGGACCATTGCCATGAACAATAACTACTTCATGTTGCTTGGCAATTTCCGCTATCGCTGCGGCAGCTTTTTTAATATTGATACGTTGGTTTTCTGCTGTTAATGGTTGGCCGCGTTCTAATAAAGCGTTACCGCCTAGTGCTAAAACAATTCTCATTGGTACACCTCTACTGTTAGCCCCCATCAAGACATAGAACATGTTTAATGTTCTTATAATTAGCCACTGGGGATTGCGCCAGCGTCTTCACTGGCGCAGTCATTAAGTGTTATGGGACTAAGCCCCTATCTATTCTCTTAATTACATCTTTTTGGCAAATGCGAGTAACGCTTTCTCAAAACATTCGATTGGTGGGTTAGTGATACCACAACCGATCATGCCTACGCCTGGTTCTTTGTGAGCGATAGCGGTGTTGATGATAGGCAAAATGCCTGTTTCTAGTACCTTACGCACATCAATACCAGACGAAATGCCTTTGAAATTAAGTAGAGGGATCGTGACGTTTGGGTTAGTGTCGGTCGTGATTTCATCCATTTGAATTGAGTAATCAATTGCTTCTCCCACTGTTCCACCAACCAAAGCAACGATTGCAGGAGCCGTTGCCATAGCAAAGCCACCAATGCCGTATGTTTCAGTGATCGCACTATCACCAATATCCAGGCCAGAGTCTTCAGGCTTGTAACCCGCAAATAGAGGACCAACCACTTTTTGTGCAGGCCCAGTAAACCAAGTAAAACCAGGCATACCACTCATTCGAATACCAAACTCCACGCCGTTTCGTGCCATTGTGGTCACAATAGTACTGTTTTCGACACCGTGTCCCGCATCCAGTGCACACTTACACATTGCCATCCACGTAGGACCAGAGAAGTAATCACTAGAGGCAATAAACTCGAATACTTCGCGTTTTTGCTCAATTGTGAAGTCTGTCTGTAGAATTCGTGGCGTCAGAGCCTGAGATAATAATGCCGTACCTGCGTTGTTACGGTTGTGGCACTCATCGCCCATATGCAGTGCTTGTGCTAGCATCAGGCGTAGGTCGATCGGTCCACCGATTTCCATTGCCGCTTTTAGCATTGGACCTAGTACTTCGCGCATCCAAATTAGACGCTCAACAACGCTCTCATCGTTTGCACCCATACGTAGGATTTTCGCCATCTGTTCACTGAGGTTGGTGTACGCAATGTTACCGTAAGTTTGGTTCTTCACTACGTGCATGTACATAGATGCAGAAGTGACACCTGCCATTGAGCCAACACAGTCGTGCTCGTGACAAGGTGAGAAGGTAATCTCACCTGAACCAGCAAGTCGGAATGCTTCATCTAAGTTGCTAGCAAGGCCTTCAAAAATCAGCGCACCTGTCACCGCACCGCGCATTGGGCCATTCATATCTTCCCATGCAACCGGTGGACCTGCGTGAAGGATTGTAGTTTTGGTCATGCCCGGAACAACATCGATCGCTCGCTCGTAACCTACCAGCACTGGATGTGAATTAATGATGCGTGTTACCGCTTCTTCGTTTGCCGACTCGATTTTGTCAGCGACTTCTGGCTGTGCCAATTTATCCAGAGCATCAATCACTGCTTTGTTACCACCAGCAATTGGCTGCCAGCTTACTTGAGTAACAGGCGCTTGTTGTTTCTGAATATCCTGTTTAAAAAATTCCAAACCTACATTTATCACATTCAGATCTGAAAATAGTTGTGCTACTTTGCTCATTTTTATTCTCCTTTGCTCACAAAACCACGTGCCAGTAATCCGGTGTTTTGGCTACTGCTGGAGATAGTGACGCCCACTTGTGCCAGTTTCTCAATTTGTTCATTCATGTCTGGACTATCTAAATCCGTACCTAGAACATAACCAAGGATTTCTAAATGTTGTCCACGAGCTTCGGCTTTTTGTTTCGCTTCAATGATGGCAGGAATCGTTACACCGACTGGATCTTCGTGAGAACCGTAGCCAATCACAAAATCAAGAACGATAACGCCGACTTCTGGATCGTCAGCTTCTTTAAGCAAACGCTCTATGCGTGATGATGGATCAATCATTGGATGAGGACGACCATTAGTGAAATCATCGTCACCAAAATCAATGAAGGTATGTGCTTGGCTATCGTTAATATCAGTCAAACGTTGTTCTGGTTTTTTCGCGATATTGCTGTACACATCTGAGAAATATTCTCGTGCTAACATCATCGATTCTTCACACAGAGTACCGCCACAGAATAGACCGCGGATGTACTTTTGCTCTGGTTTCAGCTTCGCTTTGATTTCTTCAATTAGGGGGAGATTAAGCGTGCGTTTGTTAATACCAGCTTCGTCGATGCCCGCAAGGATAACCGCTTGTAGCGCTGCTTCTTTGGTGGTTTTCGCAAAATGCGCTCCTGCTTCTACCACAGGCGCTTCATCGCCGCCAAGTAGACACACGACAACAGGTTTCGACATTGATTTCACTTGCTCAAGCACTTTGGCTTCAACGCTTTTCGCTGCAGGCTTAGAAACGATGAGTACAACTTCAGTGTTAGGATCGGCTTCAAGTGCACGTAAACCATCTAGCATCATGATACCACCAACGGCTTCGCTCAAATCACGACCACCGGTCCCCAGTAGCTGAGTAATACCGCCGCCAAAGTCATGGACTCGTGCTGCTACTTCCTGGCTACCTGTACCCGATGCACCAACGATACCAATTTTTCCAGTGCGTACTTTATTCGCAAAGCAAAGGCCCACGTTATTGATGATCGCAGTACCGCAATCAGGCCCCATCATCAACAAGCCCTTTTCATGAGCTAACGTCTTTAGCTCGACCTCATCTTCAACTGAAACGTTATCACTGAACATCAATACATGCAGATCATTATCCAGTGCCATTTTTGCTTCACGTTTAGCAAATTCGCCCGGTACCGAAATAATCGCAAGATTAGCTTCTGGCTGGTGCTTTAATGCACTTTTTAGAGTAGTAAATTTCTTTTCTTGCGAACCGCCTAATCCAGCAGTGGCGTTATCGCCACCTTTTAATAATTTTTCAACTTCTTCTAGCGTCTGTTCACAAGCTTTTTCACTAACTGCTTTAATAACAACAAATAGGTCACCGCTGTTCGAACTGCGAATTTCATCGTCCAATAAACCTACATTATCTAATACACCTTTATTCATGTCGGTAGCCATTGCGACAAACGCCTGCTCGACATCTTTTAACTCATTGACTTTTGTAGACAAAGCCATTAACGACACCGAATCAAAATACGTGTTTTTTTTGACTGTTACTTTAACGAACATATTCGCCTCTTTTATATCTATACTTTATTTTGGCAATAGTGATACCAACTCTGTCACTATTGCCACAAAGTGTGAATAACGAAATAATTTTATAAATTATTCCAATTAATAAATCGTTACTTATTAATTGAGTAGTTGAAGTTTAAATTCCAATAATTCACTTTCATCATCACAAACATCAATTGCATAATTTACGAGTATTAATGCTTGTTGATTTTCGCCAATTAACTCTAACGACTTTCCTTTATGTAAATAATACAGAGCATTGGTGGAATCATGAGTAATTGCATTTTCAATCGCGCATATCGCTTCGCTATGTCGGCCCAATGAACGCAAGCTATTCGCCAAATGGAACGAGTAATCGTACCGATTTGGATCCACCGCTAACAATTGACGCATTGTGTCGACGGCGACTTCATGCAAGCCTAACTCACGCAGGTAGTTCGACTTGTGATAACGCACAAACGATGAGTTAGGATCCGCTGCGATCCCGAGATCAAACTCCGCTAATGCTTGCTCACTCTGTTTTGCCAGTCGGTAGCTATTAGCAATATACAAATGAAATTCAGCAGGGTTATCACTCAACGGCAAAGCTTCGCGGTAAGCATCAACTGCTTCTTGATAACGGCCCAATTCCATTAGCACATAGCCGTGGTAGTAGTGATAACCTACTTTGTCATAAAAGTCAGATGGGTTCGCAACCAATATACCTAGAGCTTGCTCGTATTCAAAAGCGGCTATATGTGCTTTGACTTGACGCAATAAGTTACTTTGGCGTTGACGCAGTGCTTCAGCGTTAGTCATTAGCTCGACAATTTTCGTTTGCTTTCGCGCTTGTGCATGTTGTAGAGCACTAATACCGTCACGATCTTTAAGGTGTTGATCTGCGCCTGCACCTAATAGAACCTCAATCACATCACCATATAAATAACCACCATCACCCAGAATGACCGCTTCTAGCAACGCAGACCAACCGAGTTTATTTACGTGGTTGACCGGAATACCAGCCTCTAGGCTGACTTGTACAGTACGCAAAAAACCTTTTTCACTTGATGGTAGCAGTGGAGTACCACCAAAACGGTTAACACTAGTCACATCAGCACCATATTTGAGAGTTAGTGACAACAGCTCGTGAAAGCCATTTGCGCCCGCACACAGATAAGGCGTTAGCATAGTCACATCGCCTGCATTAGCATCTGCACCCTTTTCCAATAGCAACGCAGCCATAGCAACATTATTATTTTGCACCGCAATCATCAGTGGCGTGCAGCCGTTGTTATCACGGGCGTCAATTAAGGCACCATTATCTAACTGTCGCATCACATCGTTCGGTGAATCTGCTTTGACTAGGTCGTGTAGTGATATTGAAATATTACTGTTCATAATGCTTCCTTTACGCCGTTTCCGACTTCAATTTCTGTGCTTCTAATTCAGTTACATTTTCTTTCACGTTGGCAAAGTGCTTGATGCCGAACAGCCCAGCAAGCATTAAGTAGGAGTACACAAACATCATTGATTCGGGTTGAGCGAATCCAACACCATTTGCGTGAATGAAACCGATGATTGAAAGGAATGCCGCTATAAGTGCCGCTACCACAGCGCGCAGAGGCGTGTTATTGATAGCAAAGACCACCATACAACCCCATAGCAAGCTGGCAAGCGGTGCACCGTTACCTAAGCCGACCATACCTTCGTAGTAAATACCTTTAGCTGCCAGTGCATCAATTCCCACTTCATACGCGTTCGTGCCTGCCGTTGCCAATGTATTTTTGAACATGGTAAGTGCCCAGTATCCAACCCAAGGGAACAAGCAAACAAAGATAGCTGGAACTTCGAGTTTTGGTGACTCACGCACCACTTGGTTGGCAGTAACGATGCCGATGTAAACAAGGATTGGAGCTATAGCCGCACCTGGGATCAAGCTGAGTAGTAATGCGCCCAAACCAAGCAGAGACACCACAAACATGATCACGCCGTTAAACAAGGTGTAACCAATACCCGCACCCATTTCTTTGTATGCCGCGTGCCCCACATATACCGTCACCGGGAATGGGTTACCTAAAAACGCACCAACCATTGAAGATAGGCCATTAACCGTCATGACTTTACGTGTTGGGTATGCATCGCCTGCCGCATCCGCACTTTCAATGTTCTCCAAGTCAAATACATAGTTCGCCAGACCTAGTGGTACTGCTGATGCCAAGTAAGGCAGTGCATGAGGGATGCCTTCAATGAAATCATCTATGTGCAAACCCGGAGGGTTAAAGCCCATATCAGACAACGACGCAACAATGGCCTCTGGCGACTGTAGACCAAATACCCAAGCCAGTACCGTACCGACAAGAATCAGTAGTAGACCGGTAGGGATTTTAGGAAACAGCGGCTTTGAGCCAAACCAGTTAATGAAAATCAAACCAAGAACCACAAACGAGACAACCGGAGTGGAAAACGCTTGCAGCATCGGGTTGAGAGCCAATAATGTTAGACCAAGTCCCGCAAGGCAGGAAAGCAAGACGGTGCGAGGCACAATACGGCGAATCGCATCACCAAAGAAAGAGCCTACGAGTAGGATCATCGCCTCGACAAAACACCAAACCAATGCAATCTGAATTGCAAACTGGGCGTTTTGCGTGGTTTGGTATACCGGCATAATCACCAAGAAGGTCACAGTAAAAATAGAGGGAGCACTCGGACCAGAAGGAAGCGCCGTTACATCGTCACGCCCTGTTTCTTTTTTCAGCTTGTAAGCAAACCACGCGTAAAAAACACTCGCGCACATCACCGCAAAACCGAATGCTGGTGCCACTTGGCCCATCACAAAATCTTTAGGTAAGCCAACCACAAAGAGCAACAAGCCCATCATGGTTAATAAGTTAGTTAAGTTATTAGTAAATAGGCCAAAGAATGCAGCCCAATCGCCTTTTCGCCATATTTTTTTCATATCCATAGTTATTGTCCTAATGTTATTAACTGTTTTTTCATATCGTTAAAACAAGATTAAAACTACCAAGATTGGATAAGATTTATAAATTAATAAAATGGATGACTATTATCTAAACTTTTAATGGCAGCTCAAAAACACTACGCATTGACACAAACCGATAACAAAACCGGATGAAAATAGTGGATTTATGTGATGACAGGCAAATTATTCCCGATTTATTAGCAGAATCTTTAACTCTATATTTATGAAGTTAATCACACCCGCATTAAGATCTGTGCTTACTGGAATATTTAAAATACAAATAGACACGATTCAGTCACTGAATTGTTATCTATGTAAATTAAAGATTCTTGGTGATCTTCTGGAATATGTCACTTTGAGCGACTAATTATCAGAAGATGAAAGATAAGAATTGAATTGAAATGAATACCCAAGTAAAACAGAAATCACTTGGGCATCAAAAGCGTTCAAGACAACTGAGAGTAGAAGCTTTGTGTAGACGCTGACTCAATGATTGAGCTCTGGCTGATGTTGTCGCAATTTAGGTAGACGTAAACAGAGTAATGTTGCAAAAAATAACGACATGACTTGCATCGTCCAACCGCTGGAAAACTCCCCAGTCAACTCAACGAAAAGGATAAAAGCCAGCGGAAATAAAGACGCCAGTAAAAAGCCACCGCCTTGCATGATCACACTTAGCGCGTTGGAATGCTCGAGGCTTTGATACCGCTCCAAGGCCAATAACATACAAATTGAGAAACCGCCTCCCAACCCTATACCGCTAAGCGCAGCCCAGAGGTATGACAACGGCTGGGGCCAAAACATCACACCGAGCAACCCCAAAATTAACGACGTTAACATCGCCATCAGCCAAACACGCCGATCGCCAGATTGTTTGATTCTCATCGGCAACAGCAAGGCGCAGCACGCCTGTATTAGCGACAACGCGAAGATCAAATGGCTGCTCTGCTCAGGAGCGAACCCTAGTTTTTGATAATACGGAGGCAACCAAGTCACAATTGACGCATACCCACCGTTAACAAGCGCGAACAAAAGCACCAATTCCCAAGTACTGATTTGCCGAAAAAGTTGTGTCCATTCGCTGCGACCGTTCGGTGATATATTTCTGCGCGGTAGTCCCACGCTAGCCAGTATCAAAGTCAGCAAACAGGGTAACGCCAACCACGCCATACTTTCACGCCACGATAGGCCTTCACCGATTAGCGTCTGGCTGACCAATGCCCCCAGCGCCCCACCAACCATTAGAGAAGCGGAATAACAACCGATGACGACTGGCATCTGCTTTGTAAAATGCTGTTTAATCAAGCGTGGGACACAAGACTGTATCAATGCCACGGCACCGCCACAAACAAATGTAGAGAGCAACAGAATCGAGCCGTTTTCAGCAAACAGTCTCAGCGAGTTACCTATCATTAACATCAGCAGGGCCAAAAGCAAATAATTGATCTTTTCTGCAAGAAACGGAAAGCGAGTGATAATTAACGCCCCAGCCCCCATTAGCGCCATTGGAATTAACGTCAGCAGTGAAGTCACCGAATAGCCTAGACCCGTATCCTGGACTATTTGCTCAATAGAGGGGCCGATTGCGACCAAAAATGGCCTTAAATTCAGTCCAATTAATATCACTATCGCAAATACTCTGATCGATAGTATATTTTGCGTATATTTATCGTACATTTACCTATAGCATCGAATAAATTATTTGAATAGAAAATTTTACGTAGTCGATGAGCAATAGTTAAATTAATCTTTTGAATCGTGGTCATGTATAAATCGAATGATGGTTTACTTTCCATATTAAAGTGTTAGCTTTAGAATTAGTTGCTTGGTAATGATTTAAATTAAGCACTTAATTTCATACACCAAATTATTGATCAAAAATAAAACGATTTATATGTGGATATTCGAGGAAATGAGTTAATGAAATTGATCCACCCCCAATTACTACTTACTTATATCGCCGTTTGCGAAACAGGAAGCTTCACCCGAGCTGCAGACCGGATCCATAACTCGCAGTCCACCATCAGTCAACAGATTAACCGACTCGAATCGATCATCGGCGATACCCTGCTGATAAGAACGCCACAAAAAGTCACCCTAACCGAAAAAGGCGAGTTTGTATTGCGCTATGCGCACCGCATCATTGAGCTGAACAGCACCATGTTGGACAACTTAAACGCCACTTCCGAACAAACCATTATTAAAATAGGTGTACCAGACGATCTTTCTGTCGACGTCACACGCGCCATTATCCCCTTCCAACAAAGCGATAACGTTCTATTTGAATTTACTTCAGGTCTTAGTAACGATCTTTATCAATCCTACTTAACGGGAAAATACGATATTGTACTTGCCAAACAGCAGATTCTAGGTAACGCCTTTGCATTTCGCCATGAG
Organism: Vibrio natriegens NBRC 15636 = ATCC 14048 = DSM 759; assembly: GCF_035621455.1. Lineage (NCBI taxonomy): Bacteria > Pseudomonadati > Pseudomonadota > Gammaproteobacteria > Vibrionales > Vibrionaceae > Vibrio > Vibrio natriegens. Next base: position 1,554,557 of record NZ_CP141823.1, on the reverse strand, counting down.
CCTTTGCTTTGGCTAGATAGCGCTTCGGCGCCGGCGTTCCACCATCCCGTTGTTCCATTGGTGTTATTCCCAACAGGAGCCTTGTACCGCGACCATATTATGACTTCACTCGACCAACTGGGCTACAGCCACAGAGTCAACTACTGCAGCAGCAATTTATCGGCGATCATGACCGCATCAGCGATTGGCTTTGGTGTTACGTTGTTGCCTCGCACCTGTAAGACACACGAGCATGTCATCGTTGAAGAGCTCCAATCTCTCGCTCCAGCCGACGACCTTTATTTAGGTCTCTATATTGCGGATATGCATAGCCCTGTCTTGCATAAAATCGCCACGACATTGGTTCGTTTATTTGAACTTGAACACACGCACACTGGTAAATCGCATATATAACAGCAGTCACAATTAGAATGGACGTTATTAAAATTTCACAGCCTCTCTTTAAAGAGTTAGAAGTTAAACCTTATATTTGTGTTCAAGTTCACTCCGTATTTAATTCTGCGTGTAATTTGAACAGTGAGTTAGGGTTAATTTCCGTGATTAGTGAAACAAAAAGAATGAACCCGCGCGCTTTAATGGTCAACGATACGAATTGGTTTCAACATTTGCAGCCAAATCATATGGTTGAACTTGTTTTTAGTCAGAAGGGGTCTCCCCCTCGACCATATCAACTAAAAATTAATCCGCAGTCTGTGATCCAATTTTCTCCATATTTGAGTCACAAAATCTCGTTAACCCAACAGATAAAGACGACGATCTACAACTATTTATATGCCCATCAGAAAGAAATGGGCATCTACCCTTTACTGTGCCTCAGTGAAAAGTTGGCAATGTCATCCACTGTCACTTACTACTCACCTATGCTGTCGGATTATTTTCTCCCTAAGCTATTTTCGTTTATAGATGCGGTAGCGAGACATTCTTTAACCATTGATTTAAAGTGCTTTGTTGGTTTTGGTTCAGGATTAACGCCTTCTTCAGACGACTTGCTTGTTGGCTTACTTTCGGTATTGGATGTGCTTGAACATCCATACTTTGCCACCTTGCAATCTGCTTGTCTCAACGCAGTGGACAGAACCACTGATGTGAGTCGCGTCATGCTACAATCAGCCTGTGAGCACCAATACAGTCAAGAGATAGTCGAACTATATTCCGCCATTAATAATGAAAAGCATATTGGAGAAGCAATTAGTCATTTATTATCAATTGGTCACTCTTCTGGGCACGATACCTTGTGCGGTATTTATATTGGCTTAATATTTTTCGCTTAATATATTCTAACCGTCTCTTTTATACCCAAGTAACCTCAGTATACTTGGGCCTGCTTTAGTCAGTAAATAATAAGGACTATCTATACTTAGAATGCAAACAAGCACAACCTTCAGGGAAGATTGTGCTTGCGAATATCAGGGGCTAGACGATTTAAATTACAGCACCTTTTTTATCGCATGTTCTGCACAAGCAGCATCAAAATGGCCACCAGGTGCTCCGCCAACGCCGATGGCACCGACGACCTTGCCGTTAATTTCAATCGGTAGTGCACCTTCCAAAAACAGAAGGTTTTCATTCATATTTTGCAACGGTTGCATAATTGGCTTCTCAGCAATAAGCTTCATCAGGTTACCCGTCGGCTGCCTCATACTTGCTGAGGTAAATGCTTTTCGACGTGAGCTGTCAAGAGTATGAACACCGGCGCCATCTGAGCGTAGCTGGGCAATCACGTTGCCTGACGGATCCACTACGGTCGCAGACACTTTATAGCCCTTCGCTTCACATTGGTTTACAGTTTCTTGAGCTAGGATGAAAGCTGACTTGGATGAAATTTGCTCCATGCTTACTGTGGCAGCTTTATCTTCAGCTAGAGCATTTGCGGATAAAAATCCAAGCGCTGCGATTAATGCGGTTTGTTTTAAGTTGTTCATGTTTACTCCATTTAAACTATCGTTGCAATCAACACCGTCACTATAGCTGAGGCTCTATTGCTGTCGGCTTACGCAAGCATTACAAAATTGCAACATATAGTCATAAAAGGAAATATTATTGCTAGAGTGTCTCACAAGCACTCCCCGCTATTGAATGGAAAGAAAAACCAATGAAAATACTGCTAATTGAAGATGATATTTATATTGCGAAATTTTTGTTGAATGGCTTTCAGCAAGAAGGTGATACCGTACAACATCTCTCGAATGGCGTCGATGGACTACACGAAGCGTTAACCGGAGATTATGACGTCATTATTTTAGATCTAATGTTACCGCAAAAAAGTGGGCTTGAAGTACTCGCGCAACTTAGAGGAGAAGGCCATACAACACCGATTATCATCCTGAGTGCGAAACACTCCGTTGAAGAACGCGTTCAAGGACTAACATCAGGCGCAGATGATTATTTAGTCAAGCCATTTGCTTTTCCAGAACTGTTGGCAAGATGTCAGTCACTTGCTCGTCGGGGGAAACAAAACTTCTCTCAACCGCTAGAGTTGACCTACAACGAGTTAAAACTGGATCTGCTAAAGCATAACTTAAAACGAGGCGATACAGATATTCATCTCAATCAGCGTGAGTTCACCTTAATGAAGTTACTGTTAGAGCGACCAGAAGTCGTGATCTCAAAAACAGCGATATTGGAGCAAGTATGGGGGCATCAGTTTGATCCTCAAACCAATGTTGTGGACGTATTAGTATGCCGCTTACGAAGTAAGGTCGATAAAGACTTTGATTCTCAACTTATACATACTCTGCGAGGAGTTGGTTATGTCCTCAAGTCACAGCATTGAGCAAGCGCTGAGTAAAGCTCAAAAAAAGCTATTATTACACTTTATAGCGCTGCTTTTATGTTGCTTACTGCTAGTGGAATTAGCTGTCGGTGCACTATTTTTTTATGACCTTTACCAAACCGAAAAAAAAATCCTATCCTCGATGGCATCTGAGTATCAGCGAATTTTAACCTATGATTCTGAAGAACGCCTGATTCACGTATTGGAAGCCAATCCCCATCGCTTAATTGACAATGATATCACTGCTTTACTGATTGAGAATGATGACTTTAAAACACGTAAATTTATCGCTGGCGATGAAAAACTATCATTAGATATCAAGCTTGACACATTGACAGGGAAAGACAAGAGTTGGGTGCAATCCTTTATTTTTAGCCCCTACACTACGTTGAAGTTGGCAAGTGAAGCACGTGAATTTTGGCTCGTCCTTGATAACCGACAGCGCGATTACATTGCCTTCGAAAAGTGGCGGATGACGTTTTATACCATGTTGGTCATGGTGGTAATTACCGCTTTATTTACACATAGAATTCTTCGTAATGCGATGACGCCTCTGATGACTTTAGGAAGTTTTTTAGAAAGGCTGCGCCAGGGAAAGAACGATGAGATCGAAGTATTCACGGAGCAACCTGAAGGGCTGAATGTCATAAACGCCAGCGTGCATCAAGCGATAGCTCGATTGCAGCATACGACCACAACCCTGAATACCACCGTAGACGCGATAGCGCACGACATTCGAACCCCTTTATCAAGGATCATGTTGTCCTCACAATCGGCGCTGATCGGTGGCGATAATTTCCACGCTATGCGAGATGCATTATCCGACTGCTCTGAGCATGCGATGCAAGCCAACAACATGTTAACCGCACTCATGAAGCTAAACGATGAATTAATGGGTAAACGCTTACAACAAAAAGTATTAACGGACGTAAATGACGTGGTAAAAACCGTCAGTTCTTGGTACGAAGACGTGGCAGAGGAAAAACAGATTTCGTTGATAGTCAATACATCTGACAAGGAGGCTACGATTCAATCTGACCCAGATAAACTCACTCAGATACTGGTTAATTTAGTAGACAACGCAATCAAATACACTCCAGAGAAAGGCAAGGTAATGCTTGATGTGCAGCCCCAAGGAAGTAACTCAGTTGCCATTTCGGTCACTGATACTGGTATTGGTGTTGATCCCAATGAGCATACACTTATTTTTGAGCGCTTATATCGTGTAGACAGCAGCCGTAGCAATACAGAGGGATATGGTTTAGGACTATCACTCGCCGCCGCGATGGTGAACAACCTAGGTGGGAGAATAGAATTGTCTTCACATTTGGGCCAAGGCAGCACTTTCACGATCGTCTTGTAATAAGTCTTTTGGGGTTGTGCATTTCAGATAGTGGATAAAAAATAAAAAAGTGCTAGTGGTAACGTTAACCCTAGCACTAAATTAAGAACACTTAGTGATGGATTAAGCTTCCACTTCTTCGTTCAAGCGGCGGAACTCAGCCCAAATTTCAGCACAATCTTCACGACCTTCCTCAAGGTGGATCATATCCAACGTTGAAGTGTCTGTTCCGTCTAAGTAGCTTCTCAGATGTTGGTCTGAGAAGCCATGCTCCGCAGCATCTACGTGAGTAGAAGCGTAATAACAAGTTTTGATACCTGCCCACATCATCACTGCTACACACATTGGACATGGTTCACACGTTGCGTACATCACACAGTCTGATAGGTCTAGAGTGTCCAGTTTCTTACACGCTTCACGTACAGCAACCATTTCAGCGTGGCCAGAAATATCAGTATCTTTAAGTACTGTGTTGCCCACCGCACAAACAACCTCACCATTCCGTGTCAAAGTCGCACCAAATGGACCACCTGTACCTTGATTCATTTCTTTAAGAGTAGCATCACAAGCTAGGTGAAAGTAATCGTTCATGCCTTTATTGCCTTTTGTGTTACACATGCTGTTTCTCCGTTTATTAAACTGTATTAATCAACTTAGTTACGCGTTTTTACGCGCACCTACTAGTAGATAACCAATAAATCCAATAGTTAGACCACTGAAGAATGCCCAACTGTTGATCGTGGCAAGGACAGGAATCGTTGGGAACACCTTACCTGCCATAGTAATGATGAAGCTGACAATCAATACGCCTACCGCACGTCGGTTCACACCACCTACGTGACCACCATCGGTGTCTAGTTCTGGGTAAATAGCGTCAAGGTCTAGTTTTTGACGGCGTTCAAAGAAGTAGCTTGCCAACATAATCCCAGCGATTGGGCCAAACATTGAACCGATAAAGCTGTAGAAAAGGAATAACATGGTGGTATTTTCAACAAATTTCCAAGGTAGGATTAATGTACCCACTACGGCAGCAACGAGACCACCTGTTTTCACGTTAAATAGTTTAGGGAACTGTGCGGTAAGCTGCAGACCTGAAGGCATCATGTTACCGAAAACAACGAAAGCAGTTGCCCCCACATTCATCGCCAAAATAAGTAGCATAACGATATATGGGTTGCCAATTGAGTTAATTGCATCAACGAAGATGGTTGGTTTGTTCACATCAACTGCACCGCCAGTAAGTGCAGAGAGAGAAGCCATAAAGCTTACTGTAACCACAGCGAATAGAGTGTAAGAGACTAGCATACCGATTGGGAAACCTTTCATAGGCGCAGACATAGAGGTTGCGTTACGAGTGAAATCCCCTGTGTTGACGATAGGACCGGCCCAGTTAGACACAAGCATAGAAACGCAAGTAATAAAACCTACGACCGTCACTTCAGTCCCTGCAGCCGGATGGTAACTGAATACCTCACCCAGCCCACCAGCATTCCCAATAGCGAGGAACACACCAATCACCATCAAAACCCAAACAACAGGAGAAGCAAATTCAGAGAATTTATTAATAAGCGCTTGGCCAGAAAGGTAAAGAACAACAGTGATGGCGGTCATGATGGCATATGAAATCGCAGTCGGGATAGCAAGGCCGGCTATAGTGGCGCCTCCCCCGATGACTAAGAACCCAGGGAACAATCGAGCTAAAACAATATCAAGTGCTTGCGCAGAAGCGATGGTGGTGAGACCAAAAAACACAAAACCCGCAACCAAACCACGGATCATTGCTGGGAAAGCGGCTCCTTTGATACCAAAGGTATCACGGATTTGCATCGCAAACGGAATGCCATATTTTACCGCAGCTCGACCGTTGAAAACATACCCTGCAGATACAATACATGCTGCAATGAGTATTGCCGCAACCACCTGCATTGCGTTGAGTCCGAAGGCAAAAAAACTGACGACTGTGAAATAGCTAAGAATGTTATGAATCGGTCCCATCCACACGGTAATAAAGTTCTTGGTTTCCCATGTACGTTGTTTTTTTCCAAGTGGTAATACTTCTTCCGCATAGCCTCGCGCAGAAAGCCTTTCACGATCCTGATCTGTAAAGTCAGCAATATTCGCCGAGTGCGCGCCAAGCGCCATATTTTTTCCTATTTCCATCGCCTTGTCCGTTGTCATTAGAATACAGTTTCAACCTTTGATTTATACTTAATCAACTTAGCAAGCAGAAAGGAGACAATGAAATTATTAAATTAAATCTTAGTTATTATAAACAGCAATAATGGCAACAATCCCAAGAATATGAGTAACAAAGCCAATAAAAAAACAACATGCGCGTTTATTTAAGTTATATAACCTTGACACCAATCAATAACCCCTACTCCTTGATTAAAAAACAATCAACTCAAAACTATGATAATCATCACAAGACTTTGTTTCGTACTTCGGGTAGTAAACCAACCGATCTTTAATCGAGCAGTTCTCAGCCATTACAATGAGTAACAGACATAACAAGCCCTGTTCGTTCCGTACATGAGCGTGGGGAGAATTTAGCCAACTAGTGCGTTATAAAATTGACCCGAAAGGTATTCTTACAGCCTCTTTTGTCACAGCATAAGCGGAACAGATATTTACTTGCACCACTCACGTTTTAATGGATACGCCTTAGTTAGAAGCGGTTACCGCAGGTCCTATCATGATCCAAAAATGTCTTAGAAATTATTCAATTCCACGACTCAGCATCGGCCCATTGCCCCCTATCTAATATCTTCTTTGCTAACAGAGATATGGGATAATGAAGTTGGCCTTGGTTCTTCTGTAGCCGCCTCTCCGAAGCCATGCAGATATCTCTATGACAATGCGATACGCACACTTCGCACCCGATCCTTCATCTGAAGCGATTACCCGTAACCCTCTTAGCAATTTATAGCCTGTCGCCAAAAAATTCTTTATAGTTCTGTCGCCGATATCGACTGAGATAACGCTCAACGGCTCTCCGGGATTTGCTCAGCAAGGTAGCCGCGCTATTGATACTGATCCTGCCATCGATGACTTTGCTAATGATATCGACAGTGAATAGAGATTTTGAATCCATGTAGAACATCCTTAGCACCCTATAAAGCTGATTTAATTACGTTAAAAGGTACGCTAATGAGTTCCGTCAATTTCCCTCGGTAGTTATTGCAATGACAAAGTCGCTTAGTGATCACACATCAAAATACATGACTATAACGTGTTTCGGTGCAAAATCATTTAGAGCAATCTGTCGGGTATGATTAACCCTGAATTAAAATGCGACAGATTGCGTTCTACATAACCCAAATAAAAATTAGGCAATCAATCAGCTTTTGATGTCATTGCTCCTCGTTATCTGAATCTGAGTACCTGGATAATAGCTTTTTTCCTGGATCTTGTTATGCATTGATTCAACCAAACTATTCAAAAGAAAATTAAATTTTTTTGGGCTCATCTCAATAACTTCATCCTCGGTATAGATACGGTGAAACAGCTGCGTACCAGACATTTCTGCCATATGTGCTTCTAAAGCAATTATTAGGTCTTCATCATTCTTGTCATAAAGATCTACATGAAAAATCTCGTATAAAACTTCTTTTACTTTATTTTGAAGTTGCTCTCCCAAAAATTTCCACATGACACTGACTGGTGGCGATGCCTCTTCAATCTTGCCAGCAAGCAACTGAGCAAGGTATGACTCAACAGTACTGCGCGCTTGCTCTACCAACAACGCTGTAAAAATAATCTTGTCACTTTGATTCATATTAGTCTCCTTTTGGTGAATCAGTCAGGAACTCCTATGATCACGAAAATTTATCGAGTAAAGAGTCACGATCTATTTTTGTCTTTTCATGGATGTATACAGAGGACAATGTTAATCAAAGTATCAATGAAACAGTTCAAGTCCGAGTTAGTGCCTTAACCCTTTTTCAATTGTCGTAAATCCCTAACTCTTTCCTCATATCCCTAGTTAATCTCTCGATTGGAATTGATCAATTTTTTGCAGCCTGATAAGGTGACAATATAGTGAGTCAATCCAACGGCCTACCTGGGCTCAAACAGAATTCACCCTCTTAAAATCAGTGCTTTATGGTGCGTAAACAGAGTCACCTAGGGTTCAAATCCCTATCTCTCCGCCACATTTAAGCCGCTGATTTATCAGCGGCTTTTTTCGTTTCAAGGCACCTAGGTTGGCTACTGTGAGTCAATGTATCTATCCAAAACCGCTACTCTGTTTACTTTGTCAGACTTTGTACCCCAAAAACCTTAGTCAAACGCGGCTATCCATTCGATTTTAAGTTCAGCCCGTTGCAGCTCAGATCGTGGAGCAAGAAATTAGTTCTAAAAATGCCCCTCACCTCATATGTGAGATTTGTATAATAAAAGACAGGCCAAAACGCTGGCTTTCTTTCTCTCAGATAAATCTTAAGCATTGGTACAAATGGTTTTCAGCAGAAAAAGGCCTACACTTGTTCAGAGGAAATTTGAGTTATAAATTTCCCACGAAATTATGACTAATCCGTCAGACTGAAACAACAGCCTATGGAGAACAAGTTACTACCTTTTAAAGAATCTGTGCATGTGAATAAGCCAGACGCCACAAACGCATTCGACCTGCCCTAATGCCTTGTCCTGTGTTGTTTATGGACCTGATTCCAACAACAAGATGCTCTGGCGTCGAGGAGAGTTATCATGTCAGGTGACAAAAGATCCAAGTCAAAATTGTTGATTAGTTTATCCAGCATAGCAGCTTCCATGCTTCTTGCCGGGTGCACGACTCATATGGAAGAGACGAACTCAGGCACGTATGAAGGGCCACGACCCCCCATCGGCCAGGGAGAAGCCTATTCGTTTGTAACGATCGGAAAAAATGGCACACCGATAAAGATTGGTATCAGACTGTCCGAATCAGCATTGTCCGGGCTGCCAATGCCGACAACAGAGCATGAATACGAATACGTTCTTCCGCTACCTCCTGAATTTACCTCTACTGGGTACCGTGAAATTGTAATGGGCTGGAACCCACATGGGCATATTCCGGTTGGTGTCTATAACACACCACACTTCGATTTCCATTTCTACATGATAGATCCCAATGACCGCCAAAAGATAACCGCTGTTGGCGACGATCTTGTCCGCGCCCATAAAGCACCGCCTGAACAGTACATGCCAGCAGGTTACATTCTCCCACCGGGTACCGAGGTTCCCAAAATGGGAGCCCATGCTGTTGACCCTCAGGGAGACGAATTCACGAATCGTTCCTTTACCAAAACCTTCATTTACGGCTTTTATGATGGCCAAATGATTTTTGTTGAGCCAATGATCACCAAAGCCTATCTAGAAACAAAACCGGACGTATATACAACGATCGCCGTTCCTCAAAAATATAATTTGCCAGCATATTACCCGACAAGTTATGGAGTCGTGTATAACGAGGACAATCGTGAATATGAGATCAGCCTGGAGAATTTGGTATTGTCTAAGTGACCAAACGTCTGAATGAATAGATTGCAACTCTTAACAGTTGTATATCGCCAACCCAACGCCCGTCTCTTGAACACAAGTCTTATTCAAGAGACGGGGAAACTATATTGCTCTTAATTTTGCTATTCTACCGTGATAGTGAGAAAACTAGTGCTCACTTTTGCTATGGTCAGAACTGAGACCGGAATAAATACAGCGCTATGTACTCATACCGGCACCTCAGTATTTCGTAAGTTAGCCACTTCGAGTTTCACATTAAGCCAGGTTTGGTAACCATAAGGCGACTTCTGGCACTACACAGATAATCAAAGCGGCCATGCACATTAACAAAAAGAACGGAAAAGAAGCTTTCGCAACTTGACCAATTTTTTCACCAGTGAGTCCCTGTAAAACAAATAAATTAAATCCAACTGGCGGAGTAATTTGCCCGAGTTCCACCATAATCACTAAAAAGACACCAAACCACAAAGGATCAAAACCAGCCTGAATGATGATTGGAAGCGTAATAGGTAAGCTCATAACCGTAATAGATATACCATCCAAAAATAGCCCCAACACGATATAAAACAGAGCCAATGCGACTAATAACATCGCCGGAGTAAACTGCTTTTCTGCAATCCATTCCGCGAGTTCAGACGGTAAATGTAGATATCCCATCGCTGTTGACAGCATTGCGGCACTTACCATGATGCTGCAAACCATAGTGGAACTCTGAATCGTCGCTATCAGTGATGAGATAATGACAGTTTTATCTAATTGCTTTTCTATTAATAAGAGTAACAACGTTGCAAACACGCCCACAGCTGCCGCTTCAGAAGGTGTAGCAATGCCTGAATAAATGGCGCCAAGTACGATAACAATCAATAGGAGTATAGGAAATAAGTAACCAATACTTTGATAAATGGTAATATCGCAATTTGTTTCTTTGGGTGCCAGATGAGGTCGAATGGAAGAACATATCATCAGGTATCCGGAATAAAGCACAGCAATCAAAATTCCCGGTAATATCCCAGCCATAAACAACTTATTAATAGAGACTTCAGCCTGAATACCATAAACAATCATGACGATTGACGGTGGTATCAATAGCCCCAAACTACCAGCCCCAGCTAAAGAACCAATAGACAGTTGGCGATCATAACCACGTTGTTTCAGCTCTGAAGTTGTGATTTTTCCAATCGTCGCTGTTGTTGCCGAACTTGAACCACTGACAGCCGCGAACAATGCGCAACCCACAACATTGGTGTGTAATATCCCTCCAGGAACAATACGGGTCCACGGTTCCAGTCCTTTAAACAATCGATTCGAAATATCTGAGCGAAAAATCAGTTCTCCCATGAATATAAATAACGGGATTGCAGCTAATTCCCAGGAATTGCCAGCCCGAAATAAAATACGGCTCAGAATTAACCCTACACGCTCTATTGGCATACCAGCAAAAACGACCAATGACGAAAATGCCACAATGGCTAATCCAGCAAAAACCCAAAGACCTGAGCCCAGCACAACAAATAGAATGGCTATCACACCCAAAGAGGTAAACAGTATGTCCATACTAACGATCTCCATATTGAGTGGGTTGATGGTAAATGGCCAGAGAAAGTGATCGTACTAATAAAGTGAGGCAAAGAACGAAGATACCAGTTAACACAAGCCCTTGTGGAATCCAAAGAGGGGTGGCCGCGAGTGATTGGCTCGTGGTTCCTCTAATAAAGTTTCGTGATACAGTTGTCCACCAAATGAGACCTAACCAGCTAAAAAAAGCCGCTGCGATAGTTGATGTAACAAAATCTAATAGCCAGCGCCTATACTCAGGAATACGATCAATTATCGCGTTCACACGAATTAGAGAGCCTTGCTCTAGGCTGTAACCCAGAGCAAGAAACGTCATCGTGGCAACCGCATAACCAACAAATTCATCCAATACATACGTAGACATGCCAAACATACGTAAAGAAATTTCCAGAAGGATATGACATAAAATATAAATAAGCAGAAATGCAGCCATGCTAAAAGAAATTTTATTTAACCAATGAGATGTACGAAACAATAAATTCATTACATTCTCCTATTTTTTACGTTGATTAAATTCCTCGATAATGGACTGTCCCCGCTCGCCAGTCTCATCAAGCCATGAACTTAAAGTTGGTTTGGCTGCTTCTTGTAAATACGATAAAAAACTTTCAGGCAATTTTTTCAGTATGGTGACTTTATTAGTATCAAGCTGGGCATAATTATCCTGAACTCGGCTACGTACTGTTTTCCAGTTATGTTCGTCGGTAATTTTAGCGGCAGATAACAATGCATCTTGATCGGCTTGACTAAGGGCATCAAATTCATCTTTATTCATATGCACCATATTCAAAGGTATGGCATATTGAATAGCACTGTATGAGTTGAGGTGTACCCAAAAGCGGGCACTGGCTCCTGCGTCAGCTGAAGTTAGCACGGCATTAATACCACCTGTGGAAAGCTGCGGTACAACATCCGCCCAAGACAAGTTAACGGGTGCAGCTTTAGCGTTTTTAAATGTCAATGTCCCATTTTTGTCATAGGTTCGGATTTTTAAGCCATTCAGCGTTTCGAAACTATCGACAGGTGTTGTCGACCAAATACCACTTGCTGGCCAAGGAGAAGCGTACAACAATATTTCATTATTCTTCTCGAATACCTCTTGATAATAAGGTTTCGCAATGTGATAAAGCAGCTCAGCCTGGTCTTCATTGGCGACCAGAAAAGGTAAAGAAGAGAGTAAAAATAAAGAGTCTATACCGGCCATACTCCCAGCTAAAGTATCAGCTAGCGGTACAGCACCGTCTGACACTGCATAAAAATGGTCCACGGATTTAAAACCCAATGAACCACCAGTATGTAATGTAATATTTATATCACCATCGGTTAGTTTTTTAACTTGATCTATAAAAAACATATCCCCCTGAGCGTGAATAGATTGAGGATTATATTCATTGGAAAAATCAAGATTAACTTTTGCCTGAGCTGGCGATGTAAAAGCATATGACAGTAATAATACTGAAGTAAGGGTTTTAAATGTCATCCGTGTCTTCCTTCCATAATGTGATCTTCATCAACCAGTATAAAAAGAGATTTAGACTTTGATAGTCTGATAACGACCTCGAATCAATGTAAAACGACGGTAATCAATAAAATCAAAACTAAACGGATTCGTTAAAACTCGACATGTAAGATCAGCCTAATTGATACAAAATACATTAAATGAATTGAGTCAAACAATAATCTGTAGATATTTTTCAGATGTACGCTCTGGCTCATAACGGGGCACAAACGAGTCAACTCAGATCTCGCTGACTCGAATTGGACTAGAAAATTTTATTACCTTAAAACTTCGGATTAATAACCTGCCACCAGAAGGATACTAAATCGCACATTATTCAGAGCCTTTATTTTTGGATTCCGTTTTTTCCATGGTTTCTAAAACTTGCGTGTTTTCATCCTCTACCCATTGCATAAATACTTGATATCCTGCTGCTAAAAATGCCGCACCAACGAACATACCCAGTATTCCGCCAGACATAACCCCGCCAACAGCACCGATGAGTATTATTGGCATTGGTACATCTAACCCTCTTCCAAGAATGATCGGTTTTAAGAAATTATCTATCAGGCTCGAAGCAATCAGTAATATCGTGAAAATAACATTGTGTGCCGTTCCACTATCCCCTGACCACAATACCGCAACAGCGACCAGAGCTATAACGGTCACAGGAAGCTGAACGATAGCAAGAATTAAAGCTATTAAGGTAAACAGAGCAGCCGCTGGAACACCTGCTAACGCAACAACAGCGCCAAATACCATCGCTGTTAAAAATGCAATGCCTATAATACCAATAGCGACCTGCCTGAGCGTTGCGGTTGTTAACTTATGAAGCTTGGGGCCTTTGACTGGATCAGTAAAACTAATGAAAATCTTACTTATTGATGCCGATGCGGGTTCAGCCCAAGCTAACATTATCCCAGCAATGATCACCGCACCTATCAATACAAATACGTTCTTAGCTGCCCCTGCAGCACTATCAAAGACCCAACCAAAGATGCTTTTTACTTGAGGCTGATGTTTCTCTACAAAGTCTGGGAGGTTGACTGCGGCTTCATCCCAGGCTTCATATACTTTTTCCCCGACCAAAGGCCATTCTTTCACGCTGTCAGTTGGCGTCGGCACGACTAGTGTGCCATTTCGATAAGAATCGACTGTCTCCAACGTTTTAGACGCAAATGAGTTACCAACCATAGCGGTCGGAGTTCCAAGGACTAGCACTCCAATTACAGCGACTAAAGTCGCCGCTCGACTGGACCTTAAGCCCAACTTATGCTCAATACCCAACTTAATCGGGTAAAGTGCAATCGCCAATACCAGAGCCCAAAGCAAAATAGGTAAAAATGGTAAAAACGCCCACCAGCAAACTATGACAATAAGCGTAATAGCTGAGAATCGTATCAATGAAGTACTGAATGCCTTCACTAGTACCTTTTCTAGGTTCTCATTTGAATTGTTCACATTGTAGCCCCTTATATTTAAAACTTTTATTCCAACCACTAATTAAACGGTTTGCGTTCTTACTGCCCCCGATAGCTCAGAAGAAGTCAGATAACCCAGAGCTGAGCGGGAGTGATTTTCTACGGCTCCGTTTTATAACCATTAAGCCCAATTCACAGTACAAGCGACAAACTCGCTTATGGTTAACATCAACCCGTTCTCGCCTCAGAAGGCGGTGGATATGACGAGAACCGACGTCGCTCCAATGCTGGCTCTTAATACGAGTCTGGAGCGTAATATCCTAGTGGTTAGCCTGACGTTGATATCTCATTGACGCGCGTTGCATCCGATATCCCGTATTTGCCGCCTAGCTCTCGGGAGGGAATCCCCGCTTGCGCTTCCTTTAAAATGGTAATGATTTTTTGTTCATTGAATTGCTTTTTCATGTTCATCATCTCCTTGGTTGGATGAACATTACTAAGTGTAGACTGGACTAGATTAAGGGGAGAAGGTGGGTTAACTTTTAGTTGTAGTAATTTATTTGAGTACAGACTTATTTTTATAGTAAATAAGTCTGTATCAAAACCTAGTTAGATATTAATGAATTTGTTTATCAAGCTCGTACGAATTTCCGTCTTCGTCTAGTGTAATCTTTCCATTTTTATCAACCAGTGAAAGTTTATTCTCCGTAACGAGGAATAGATACTCACCTATTTGAATAATATTACCTTGTTTATTCCAGTGAATTTCACCCTCTTCCATCGCTGTAGCGCTCATTTTATCAATGTAACTGCGAGACAGTAAGTATTGGCCATCTTGCTTTATTTCCAGAAATAAATTAGTAACAGCACAGTCACCACACGGAACGCTACCTTTATAGATGCCATTCCATTCTAGAGAGTGACGAGCATTATGCTTTTCATTGGCGAAAACCGTTTGCTGTTGATGATCAAGAGCTTGTTCTGACTGCAAATTTGAGACACTTTTGCCCACACATCCAGTGCCGACAGCTAAGGATAAAACAGCTATTGAAATATATTTTAACATTATTATTTCCTACAAATTAAAAGCAATATTTATATAAACGAGATGGTAATGATCACCGGCATTCATTAAATATATAAAAAGACAGACGTAGATATATACACAAAGATAGACAAATATTTTACTATCAAAGCAATCATTTTATCACCCTAAAAATATACAATGAAACAATTTACGTGACTGACTTAAACGTACCAATTATATATTTACAAAACAGACAAGTACAAAAATAGCAGTTAGAAGAATATATATTCTCTCCTACTCACTAAACTCGCTAATAATTGTATGACTCAACATGTTCATGTATCGCGTTCATTATTGACGCTTTAATTTCTTTTAGATATTTAGCGTGCGGGCACCACATTGACAGAGGCAGTTTCATGCCTTCCAGCATCAAGTCGAGAGTGACAGGTTCAATACCTTCAACTTTGAACTGCGGCTTTGTTAGAGCTTTAGGTAACCATGCCCATCCTAGCCCTTCCTTGACCATCTGTGTCACAACCGAGAGTTGATCAACTTGCTCATTATTAGCTGAAAATACGAATTTCTCTTTCAATCCCTCATCGACGAGAGACTTTAATATGAATTGACGCTCCGTAACCAACGCATCCACGACAGATGTTTTATTCATCTTTGCCAGTCTGCCACCCGTTTGTACATAAGGAACAAATTCAACATGACCTAAAAAGACCGCGTCCATACTGTGGATCGCACTGCTTTCGTGTACGTTGACCAGCCCAAAATGAATCGAGCCCTCTACAATGCCCTGCTTAATTTCCGAACGATCTCGCACCAGTAATTCCACGCTCATTGTCGGAAAATCTTGAGCCAGTTGTTTTCGGATCATGTATAAAGCTTCAGGAGGCATAAAACTAGAATAGGCGATAACAACACGCTCCAAACCACCGTATGACAAGCTCAACGCTATATTTTCAAATACTCGTGCCTGTTCAACCGTCTTCTTAGCATAATGATAAAGCAAATGACCATCTTCAGTAGGTTCAACCGAACGTCCGAGACGTTCAAACAGCGTTATGGCTAATTGATCTTCAAGGTTAGCGATAACTTGGCTCATTGTAGTGCGGTGTTTACCTAGTTTGACAGCTGCTTTGCTAAATGACAGCTCTTCGTACACAGTGACAAAGGCCAACAGTTGCTCATGGTTAAAAGTCATATCATTTCCCAGTCAGTGTCATACATACTAAAAGATAACACTAATTGACGTTACTTTTGCATTAATTTCAGGAGGATGCATTATTCCTTCTAAGGCACCGACTCCCTCTTCTCATTATTCGCTATAACACCGCGAGCTTTGTAATTTCTAAGTCGTAGGTTGGCTCAATAAACTCCCACTGTCCCGCTATGGTTTCCATCTCCAAGCTGCCAATTTCACCAGTTAACTCAAGAACACCATAGATGGCATTGTTGGTGTGACGAAATGCGGCGACTGGAGACATACGTTTGACAAGACAAGCAGCAAACACAGCCGTGATTAGCTCACCGATGCCCTTCATGTCACCTTCAAAGTCCATCATCGGTCTTTTGCACAGATAAATGGCTTTTGGCGTCGCCAGCATCATGTTGACAACAGGATTACTCGAAAGCTGTAGATTTCTTACAAGGATGATCTTAGGGCCAATGGAGAGCGCCTTTTTACAAGCCTCAACAGCATCCTCGACACTGTGGATCGATACTTCAGTAAATTTCTCCAATGCAAATTGGTCCGGAACAAGTACATCTGCCATTGGCATCAGTTCACCCATCAATTTATCTTGAACAGACTTGTCGACTGCACCACTCATTGCAGGATCGTTTAGGCCAGGATCGCAAACATAAAGTGCCTGTCGATTCTTATTCTTCACTCGAATAACCGCTTCAGAAATTGAATCGCAATCCATTGAGCGAGCTTGATGCCCCGATATCACTGCACTACATTCTGATAATTGCCCGATACTGTCCAACCCATCAATCAATGCTTGAATATTACCGGTGGGTGAAGTACTACCCAAGTTCACTTGTCCACTGCGTGTATTGTCAGAATACTGAACAGTATGGATTGGCCACATATCTATACCCATTCGCTGAACAGGAAATACCGCAGAACTGTTGCCTGAATGCCCATACACAACATGAGCTTGAATGGAGATAATACCTTTCATAAATAAACCTGAATTATTAATTAATAGCCGCTACCAGATTAATTCTTACAATTTCACATGCACTAAAACTGATTAATTAGCTTCATATACTTGAACTTGCGAAGCGTTAATAACGTAACCCGCCTCAACCGGCTGATTGCCATCAATCAACTCAACTCAACTCAACTCAACTCAACTCAGTATTATAGAAAAGAGCTCCCTCGACCAATCGCTTATGAAGGACTCCATCCTACATAAGTCGATTCGGTACTCAAAAACTTTAACTCGTGGAATTTTATGTTAATTAGCTCGTTGCAATAGAAGTTAGTTAGTAGCACTCCCTCTCTCGCTCAAACTTACTCCTGATACCGACCCAATTATGAACGGCAACATCCATCACCGTGGATGAATACACGTCAATTAAGTTTCTCTGTTGGTTTTGGGTCTTTTGGGCTGTGATTTATTAGCCTCAATATCAACGCACCTATGAAAATAGCGATACTTATCGATACTAAACGCTTGAAACCTGAAGAAAGTGAATCCACGCCTTCATGATTAATAATTTGATAAGTGATAACCACAAAATTGGTGAACAATAATTGATAAATCGTAGAATGACTTTGACGACGAATTGCGTAACAAGCTAATTGGATACCCAAAAACAACGTGAAGCCCAGCACAACCCAATAAGGTGCTCCAAAACCATATAACAGCATGATAGGTAAGGTAAATAAAATGCCTGCTGCTGTGGTTACTAACCTTTGAGCGCTAAAATCCCTTTGATGAAAGGACATGGGAAGTTTAATCATGCTGCTAACGGTAATCGCAATAAGCATTGTCTGAGAGCTTCCAATACCTATCAAAATAGCCAAAGCGATACTCATCGCAGTAGCCTTAAACATCGCAATCCCTAAATGCGCTTCACTCCCTTTAATGCCTTCATCGGGCAAGATATCTTCCTGCTCACCAGGAAATAAGAAGTGAGATAACCAGAAGACAACTATCGCGATCAAAAACGCTTTAAAGATAACTAACGGTACTCCGCTAATTGCAAAGTTCATCTGTTTACTTACTACCGTTGCAATAATCAAGACAATCAAAGTTAATGTTGAAATGATGTCTTGTGGATTCTTATGACTACGGTAGTAACTCCAACAAAATAGAGACCAGCAAAACAAAGCATAACCCGTAGGGGTATCGGACAAAATTCGCGCAAAGAAAACCACAACAAAGCTAACAAATAAAATAACAACAACAACCTGTAGAATCATTTTAATTGGTGGCTTTGCAGGTAACGTGGTCAACAGTATGACCACGAACATAGGGGCTAAAATAGGTAAAGGCTGACCAATGTACTTTAAATAGAAAAGTAGCAAAATTGGCGCAAATACTATTTTTATTACTGGGTTAACGCTGCTACGAAACATAAGTCCATACACTAACAATTCTCATCCATAGTCCCGCTAACCACTCCCCTAACGAACTTTGTTCGGTATAAAACGCTACCGTTGCTTGAGAGCCATAACGAATGTTTGGCGGCACACCCTTAAACACAATATTCACTGGGTATCTCTGAGCATTTAGCGAGGTCGTGTCAGCTCGAATGAACCCGGTGTTTGCATCTATATTATTACTGTCTCCTGTACCCCATCCAACGTTATACACTTCGCCTTCTAATACCCTGCCCGGTAGTGAATCCAATACAACTTTGACAGTTTGCCCAACTTTTATGTATTCCAAAGAGTTTTCGCGAACTAAAGCTGAAATCCAAATCTCCCTGGGATCAATAAATGTCAGCATCGGCGTGCCGACAGAAGCTGGCTGGCCTAAAGTAAGTTGAAGGTTGGTAACAATACCGTCAGAGGGTGCGACAACAGACGTTTTTTGTAGATTCAGCTGTGCCTTTTCAAGCCTAGCCATTGCCGCCAATATTTGAGGGTTGTTGTTACCCTCGGGGCCAAGATTTTGTTTAGCCTGGACAAGAGACGCTTCAGCCGCTTCCAATGAGGCTTGCGCTCGTGATTTCGCTTCAATGGCGTTGTCTCGCTCGGATTTACTAAGAACGCCACGTGATGCCAATTCAGAAATACGTGCAGCTTGCTCTCTGGCATTATTTCTAGCCGCGAGCGCATCGACGACCTTCGCCTGTGCGACCTCGACGGCAGCAGTACTCGCCCCTATAGTTTGCCCGGCGATCGCCAAATTAGCCTGAGCTTCACGCACTGCGAGTTCATAGTTTCTCGCGTCAATCTTAAAAAGCACATCACCAGCTCGCACTACTTGATTGTTCTTAATATTAACGTCAACAATGTTTCCTGCTACTTCCGGAGCGATACGCACTAAATACGAATGTACTCTCGCAATGCTGGTAATTGGCGTAACTCGATCAGACCAAAGGCTATACAACCAGATAAACAACACCAATGTAATAATGTATATGCTTAGTTTTCTTGACGATTTTTCTGTGTTTGACATTTGCTACTTCTTTTTATTTTGGTAGGTTTCGTAAACTGAAGAGTGGCTCATAATAAGCGTTAGACAAAGTCTTCAATTAACAAATACACTAGAGTTAAACAAGTTAACTGAGCTGTTTTTAATAAGATAGAACAATATACCACCGCGTTTTTTTCATACTCTCCCCTCGAAGATTTGACGCACTAAACCGTATTTGAAAACTCTATTTTGTCTTACCACCAACATTTCTAGTTTATCAGAAACTTAACCGTATTAGCTCGACATGCATTTATTAAACATCTATTTGGAATGAAATACTTAGAACTTAGTAGGCAGAATCCTCCAAAAGAACTGACTATGATAAATTCGAACGCTAAACCACCCTCTTACTGAATATAATTCGACACTCGTGTAAGAAAGGTGAATGAAAATTCATTATTTTTCCTTTATATGCAGATCAAGTTGAGGATAAGAGATTTCCACCTCATTCTCTTTGAATAACTGATTAATTTTCTTGTTAACCAGATGAAGCGTTGGCAAGCGGTCATCAATTGAATTGATATAAAGTCTAAGCTCAAATTCCAAACTGCTATCACCAAATTTCAGAAAATAAACTTGTGGTGCGGGAACGCTCAACACAAGCGGAGTATCAGCCACGGCTCGATATAATAAGTCTTCAACAAGGTCTATATCTGAGCCATAGGCAACACCAACAGGGATCACTACCCTAGTAACAGAATCCGTTAAGGACCAGTTGATAAGCTTGTCTGTGATAAATACTTTGTTGGGGACGACAATCTCTTTATTGTCCCAATCGATAATGGTTGTTGAACGCGTTTGAATCTTGCTTACCGTTCCAGAGAGCTCGTTAATCGTCACTGTATCGCCAATCCTTATTGGCCTCTCAAACAGCAAAATCAAGCCTGAGATGAAATTGGCAAAAATTTCCTGTAACCCGAAACCCAACCCAACACCAATTGCCGCGATCAGCCATTGCAGGCGCTCCCACTCGACTCCGATTGTCGTAAAGGCAATAGTTATGCCGAGCATCAGGATCACATAGCGGAGTAATGTAGTGATCGTGTAGCCAGTTCCCGGTGCCAAACTCATCCTGCGTAAAACCAACAACTCTAAAAGACCAGGGATGTTACGAATACTCACAAAAGCTACAACTAAAGTCAGTAACGCATAGACTAAGGACTTCATAGTGATATCTATCGCTTCAGCATCGCCCCCCGAAGATTGAGTCACCTGCCATAAAACAACGTTGTCCATCCAGTTGGTTAACTCCAGCTGACTGGACCATACTGTCGAAAGCACAGTAACGAGCAAGACCAGACTCAGCCCTTTCAACAACGCCATTGACTGCTCGCTGATGGATGCCTTATCCAAACCCTGGTCTTCAGCATCAAAAGCCATGACATCTTCAGGCAATCCCTCGCTTTCCCGGGCAATCTTTTCCTCTCGTTTGGCAAGAAAACGCTGATAACTTAACTGTCGTTGCTCTAGAATCAACCAACGCTCACCCAGCTGATAAACCAATAATACCCCGGTTAACGCAAATATATTGAGCTGCTGAAGAACAAGTATCTTCCAAGAGCCAATATACAAACCCAGTATGGCCATAACAATAACCACAAAAAATGAACCAAGTATTAAATAATAAACAACAAAGAGCCCCATTCCAGATTGGAAAAAAGCAGGTAGGTGAGCATTAACATCGCCTAAATTTAACGCGCTCTTGTAAAGCACAAAAAGTAGAATGACCACTAGCAGATAGAGTATACGTAGAATTTCGGCATCATTTTGTTGAGCGATCAAACGGAAAAAATGGAAGAAAACCAGAATGACTAGTAAGGGAAACATTATCACTCGTATTCGATGATGAATCGTATGGCACACCTCCGTTGACCACCGAAAATGCAACTCAAGCACCCCTTTCTTTCTGCTCAAGTGATAGAGAAAACCAACACTCCATAAGAGAATAAAGCTGGCAACCATGACCTCATCGAACAGAATTGACGGATGGCGTGCCCATATGAAATCTATAAACCACACACAGGTAAAGAAAAATATCGGTAGAATTGACGACGCAACAAATGTTATCAACAACACAACGATGCTGTTTGAAAAGCTGTCTTTTAACGGATTTCCAAATACCTTTTCTTGCCGCTGAGAAACAAGATCAAGTTTTAACCTCGACCACCAATTTAAAAACAGCAATAGCAGTGAGAGTCCAACAAAATAGACTAATGAAAGACGCGCCTTAGACCAGTCGATACTCTGAACACTTGAACTGATCACTTCTCTTACGCCAAAAAGTTTTCGGCTGTCGAGCTTAAAAACGTTTTCCCAAATCGGTGAGTTACTGTATGTCCAAACTTGGCGTTCTTTAAAGAAAGCTCTGGCGTCTTCGAGGACTAGAGAATAGTCACTAGACACTGCTATTAACGAGTCTATCGCCGTTGAAAGCGTTTTATATAATGCAATCAATTCCTGGAGCTTATCCGACTCCAAAACCCGTTTCGCTTTGCTTATCTCATATAGTCGAATGTTAACCTGTGCCCGATAATCCTGAAGACTTTCAAGGTCGACGTTTTGGGGCAACTCTTGCAGCATTTTTCTGGTGTAAGCTCCGAATTCCGTTGTTTTATTAAGCCAATCCAGATTACTTTTTATCACCTCCAACTCTTCTGTAAGCTCGGCGTACTCCAGACTTACTCTTTCCAAATCTGTCGACATTTTGGCGATTTCGAGCTTAACCTTATCAAGCTCGATTTCGAGCTTATGAGTATCGGTGAAGTACTCTTGGTCATACTCGATTTCTCTCTCTATAAAGTTTTCCCTGTTGAAAACTTTAGAGTAGGCGGTGTGCTCCTCATAGGTAAGAACGTAGATGGAAATCGACATGACAACCATGATCGTAAATGCAACGACATAGGAGAAAATTTCCTTTTTTCTAATCACAGCCACCCCTTACCAATACGGAGAATCAGGGAACACATTTGTCACAAATGATTATAGACTTACCACGGTTAACCCTGGCTAATCTCCGCTGACAAAACTTCGAGAATCTGCGTGAGCGCAACGCCCAAACCTCTCGCGTATGCTTCAGGCGTTCTCTCTGACAAATCCACTTGTCTCAAAATCTTTTTATCAAAGATGATCGTTGGTCGAACACTCGAACTGTCTACCAATATGAATTGAATTTCCATTACGGCTGTTGGTGTTTGGTCCTTTCTGAAATCACCGTACAATTGCGTCACGATGGTCTTTAAAACCAACGGAGTAGAAACCCCTGAACTGTATGGAACCGCATGTTCAACTAGACCAGAACGAGTAAGTGTGGTTGGTAAGTGGCTTTCGATCAAAGTGCTCGGCTCGGATATATAGCGATTGTAATAATCCGTCTCGAAACTCACGTCTGATAACCTGAAAACCATCTGAGTGTTATTGAAAGGGCTGTCTACGCGAACGCTATCAATGAGTAAAAACTCAAACTTTGGGGAAAAGGTTTTGTCAGAATCATCAAGCACGATGGTGTAGTGCTTGGGGCTTTCTACCGGCTCACTGATACTGCAACCGGCTAATGCAATAGAACACAAAATCAAAGGGAGTAATTTATTAATATTCATAACTGACCACACTTGTTTGATTATGTATGTTTAAATTATCAATCCAGCTTCAACTTCTCGGGCTCAGCACTAAATATGATGCTAGATGGCTGACTCTTCAAAGTCTCCGAAAAGTCCTTTAGATTTTCCACCGTGACCCTGAGGTCTTTTATTACATAATTAATATCTGACTGATTGTCGGCCATAATGACGTCTAGCCTGACAGCAGCTCGGTCTAAATCATTGATTAATTGATTCAGCTCTCCCCCATTATTGAGGGTCGTATTTAGCTTTTTACTGATCTGCGCAACGGATGACATGATCGCTTTAATTTCAGCGTCCGAAACCACGCCATCAACACTTTTCACCATTTGGTTCGTGTTCTTCAATAGCTCTATCAACTGCACATTCAGACTTTCAACATCTATCTGCCCAATGCTGCCGTCGAGAGTCTCAATTAGCATATTGATATTGCTTACCAGTGTATTGATATCTGCCTCGTCCAAACGGTCAATGAGGTTCTGTATGCCGGAAACAATTTTACCTGTAGAGCTTTTTGTCGATGGTACATAGGGGTATTCTGGAGTCCAATCAAAGCTCAAGCCTTTCTCTGTTGATATAAAGTCAAACGATAGGAACTGTTGGCCAGTGATACCAGCTAACTGAGTTGTCGCTCTCAGCCCACGATCGATGGCCACTTGAACACTCATGTCCCACTCAGCAACTGTCTTTTTAGCACCAGTAATTTCACTACGAACCACAACATATGACCTTCTGTTTTCTCTTGGTACATCCGATTCATAGATAGCATCGGAGAGCTCAATCGATACCACCTCCCCTGCCGTAATCCCTCTGAACCTCACGGGCGCGCCTACATCAAGTCCTGAGACTGACTCATCAAAGTAAGTCTCGACTATCATCTTGGGCTCAAATAAGCTCCTTCCTTCCAAAATGAACAGGACAACAAATAGCGAGATTAACGCCGAAACCACAAACAGCCCTAATTTATAACTGCCTTTTGAATCATCCATTACTTAGCTCACTCTCTTGTTTTAGTGCATCTGGCTGCCGATTGAAAAACTGGCGAACCCGCGTATCTTTACTGTTATCTCGTAAATCTTTAGGGCTGCCCTCTGCGATAATGCTTCTCGATATAGGGTCGAGCATGATTGCCCTATCGGCGATAGAAAAAATACTTTGCAGCTCATGCGTCACGATGATGAATGTGTATCCCAAACTCTCTCTCAAATTTAAAATGGTTTGATCTAAGTTCGCCGCAGTGATTGGGTCTAAGCCTGCCGACGGTTCATCCAAAATCAAAATATTCGCCCCAATCGCCATGGCCCTGGCAATACCGGCTCGCTTGAGCATCCCTCCAGAGAGCTGACTTGGCATGAGTTCCGCTGAATGCCCCATCTCTAACAACTCTAATAATGTCCGGGCAATTTTATTTTTCTCTGGCAGACCGAGGTCGGTAAATTCATCTAAAGGGAAACGAACATTTTCTAATATGTTTAATGATCCAAACAACGCGCCGCTCTGATACATAACACCAAGCTCGCGCTGAATGGATGACTTCTCCGACTGTCCCGCATGAACGATACTCTTGCCATTAATGGATATGTCGCCAGACATTGGCTCATACAAACCAATAATGTGTTTCATTAGACTGGATTTTCCGCAGCCCGAACCACCTAAGATAACGAGAACCTCACCACGCCTTACATTAAAGCTGGCGTCTTCTAGCAGGATTTTATCGCCGTACCCCATTTTTAAGCCGGTGACCACGACTGCATCATCTTTATCTGGATCATTGAATGCCGAATTCATTGGACACCCTCAGGTTAGTAATACGGTAAAGAAGCCATCAATCACGACTATCCATATGATGCTGCTCACCACTGCGCTTGTTGCCGCCAAGCCGACCGAAGTCGAACCTTGGCCAGTGGCTAACCCCCGCTCACAACCGATGACTGCAATAATGAACCCAAAAGTGGTCGCCTTTACCAAGCCAAATATCAAGTCCCAAGCAGAAAGTGCATTTAAAAGTTGGTTGTAATATTGGACGAAACTTATATCGAACTTCAGTAAGACAAGGGCACCACCGAAAACACCGACAATGTCGGCAAGTATGGTCAATAGAGGGAGAACGATAACGGAGGCATAGATGCGAGGTATGACGAGAAACTCCACAGGACTTATCCCAAAGGTGCGCAGTGCGTTTATCTCTTCATTGACTTTCTGTGTCCCAATCTCCGCGGCGAATGCCGCACCAGTACGACCTGCGAAAACGATCGCCGTCATCAATGGGCCTAACTCTCTAAACATGGATATCCCAATCCCATCCGCTACGAACAGAACTGCACCAAATTGTTGAGCAACTAAGCCAATTTCAAAGGCAATGATGACTCCCATTAGAAAGCCAATTAACAGAATGATAGGGACCGCATCCGCCCCTGCCCTTGTCGAAATATTCGAAACGGTCGCCCAGTTGACGTTTTTCCTCCCACGTATTCCTATCTTAAAAACCAGTACGCACTCTTTGATAAACTTAACGACAGAACCGACATAAACGAGCATTTCCATCGTTGCTTGCCCGACACGCTCGAAAAAAACACTTTTTCTTTTAACGTTGGCAGACGTACTCCTCGTGGGCACAGGGGGAACAAGCTCTGCCAAACTAGGTTTGAGGCCAATTATGGAAATTTCAGCGCCAGGAGCACGAAATCGGGTTTGTAAATCCGATAAGAATGCGACACCAGAGATGTCAATAAAGGTGAGATTGCTCGCGTCTACCACGATGGGAGAATTTGGGTGTGAATCGAGAAGCTTGTTCGCTTTATCCCAAAGCTCTCCAACAACAGCAGAAGTAATGCTATCAGCCAACTCAATTTCTAAATTGCTTTCATTCATAGACTTCCACTCACCAATAAACACACACCCACATTGCGAAAAATCACTCAATACAGAGTAAAAACTGCGGATACTTACCTCGATTAAGCTTAGCCAACGTTTCAAGGTTTCAGTTGTCGTGATGAGTCTAATTGATTAATTAATCATGTTAATTCCGGAGAATATGATCTTTGTCATGAGTTCACCTCGCCATTCAAAACGCACTAATGGCCAAAGAAATGCACCAAAAGTTCCTCTTCAACATCAAGGCATCGACCTCTGAATGAAAAACGAGTGATGGTTGCACGCCCCAAACATGATGGATGTCATCCTACATAAGCGATTATTTGAAGTAGATCACTTCCTTTATATTTGTCCCATCAAATAACTCTGAGGCACAACCCATGAACCCAATGCCGCATGAACTCGTGTGGGGCGAGATTTACTTCCCCCCATTGTTGCTGGTGATCGGATTGGCTTACGTTCTGACCACACTAGTTACATCCTTCGCTGTTCGTTTGGGCCTACACAAACATGTGGCGTTCCCAGCGATAGCTGAGCTGAGTTTAATTGTTATTTTCACTGGCGTTATCGGCCAATTTATTACGATATTCTGAGGTAAGTTCACCGTGATTAAACGTTATCTAATTAGTCTGTTATTGCTTTGTGGGGCAGGAGCTGTGGCCTATTCCTACTACGAAACATACGCGAATAATCCGTGGACAAGAGACGGTCAAGTCAGTGCTTATGTCATCTCGGTAACACCGCGCGTCACAGGACAGGTAACAAACGTATACGTAGCTGATAACTCAAAAGTTAAAAAAGGCGATTTGCTATTTGAGATTGACCCAAGCATCTACCAAGCGACATACAACAAAGCGTTGGCAAGCAAGAAGCAAGCCTCTGCACTCCTGGCTAAAGCGAAAAATGAAGAACTACGCGCCATTAATCTCGCAAAGCGTAGTCCTGGTGCCGTACCGGCCTTAACGCTAAGCAATTTAGCAAACGCCGTCGAAACCTCAGCAGCAAACGTAGAACTGGCCAAAGCAACGATCGAGGAAGCACAACTTAACCTCGATTACACCAAAATTTACGCGCCAACTGACGGATTCATTACCAACTTAAATGTTCAGGCAGGTTCACAAGTGGTGGCCAACTCTCCAGTCGTTGCTCTTATTGATGAGAACAGCTTTTGGATTGAAGGCTACTTTAAAGAAACTGACTTAGCGGGTATTAATCCAGACGACCGAGCCTACGTGACGTTACTGATGCGCGATGATGTGCTGTTAGAAGGCAAGATTAAAAGTATTGGTTTCGGCATCGCTAAAAAAGATGGTACTACGGGCAACGATCTCCTGCCTAATGTAAACCCTAACTTTCAGTGGATACGCCTGGCTCAACGAATTCCAGTCAAGGTAACACTGGACGAGATCCCTGAGGGTCTACAGCTACGTGTCGGCATGACAGCATCCATCAAAATCATGAAACACTAATAGGTAAATACCATGCTCAATGCCTCTTCCAAAGAAGCCATTAAAGTCGCGCTATCTATCGTGATTGCGCTCAGTCTTGCGCTATGGTTCCAGTGGGAAAAACCGTACTGGGCTGCAATTGCAGTTGTGGTTATGGCATTGAACGAGAGCTATGCCCATTCCATTCATAAAGGACACAACCGTGTGTGGGGAACGCTAGTCGGTATCGCTTATGCGCTGTTCTTAATTGGTACGTTTCCCCAGGATCCTTTCTTGTTCCTGAGTTTTCTAACCATGTTTCTTGGGTTATGTATTTTTATGTCAAGCGACGAGAAATATGGATACATATTTTCGATGGCTTTTACAGTATGCTCCATCGTCGCTTGCATGGGTCAATTTGATGATCAAACTATATTTCACTTCGCAATATTACGTCTTCAAGAAACGGTACTAGGTGTAATAACGTTTTCTGTTGTTTATAGAATTGTTTGGCCTATTAATACCGAACAAAATTTTATCCAGAATTTTGAAAATAGTCGAACTCTGTTACTTGAAGAATTAAAAAATAAGCACAACTTTAATATTGAAGCGCTTGAAGCTAATGCGGGTAATATTAATAAGCTATATCAGCTATTAAACTTGCCATTAAAGGACAGCTATCAACTAAGGCAGCACAGACGAGTTTGGCTTGATCGAGTCAATGAAATGACTCATATCCAAGAAAGACTACTGAGTCGAGTGAATAACTCGAATGAAAACAGCGCTGAATGGAAAGTGTTGGCAGAAAAATTAGAAAACTTTTATGTAGATAAGCCTCAAACGTCTCTTATCGGCTTTAAAAACAGCAATAAAACTGAAAGTGTCAAAATATCAATTCACCAGAAGAAACGGACACTTACCCAACATTTCAAAGACGATAGACGTAAAGTTTTTCATGGTGTGTCGATGTTCGTAACATCATTACTCGTTTGGATTTATCTCCCGGTACCTGGTGGTTCAATTTTCCCAATGATTGCAGCTGCTTTTTCTTGCATCTTGCCGACAATGCCGCCGAGTGTACTCAAAGATGCCTTCTTCGGCGTAATAGGTACTGGAACGGTAATTTTACTGGAGTATGTGTTTTTGATGCCCCTAATGACCGAACTATGGCAGTTAGCACTATTCTACTTCATTAACACAATAGTGATTTGGGAGGTTTTTTCAGCACCAAAAATGATGATTCATCGAATACTAGGAATCAATCTATTGGTCGTACTTACCTCTGGCGCTTTAAACCTGACTCCAACATATAAAATTGAAACGCCAATTCTTATGCTGACGAATATTTTAATTCTTCTTCTGATTGGGAAGTTATTTTCAGATCTATTTTGTAAACCTCAAAATTTAAAATAACAGACCATTAAACATAATAAATTTACTGATTTCCTCAAGGAAGAGGTATTTGACTAACTTGAGGACATGCTATTGTGAAAATAAACTTCGTACTGGCTTTTTTGACAGTTCTATTTGCCCCATTGGGCTTTGCTCAAGAATCATTTTTCCCTATTTGGGGTGATGAAGCTGAAAAGCGAGGCTATTCACTACCTAAGCCTTACGGCCTTTCTCTTTCCTATATGGATATGAGCAACCCTATTACAGTCAACAGCATTGATTTGACAGGACACCCTGTACTTGACGCGCTTGATATTGATGCCAACCACGCCGATTTTACAGGCTCAAATATTACTCTGAGGGGAGATGTCTGGATTTTTCCGTTTATGAATATCTACGGCATTATTGGTTATACCCAAGGTACCAGTACTGCAAAAATTAACTCACTCGGCTGTGATGCTTCCTCTGTGAACGGTATCGGAAACAAAGCTCTGTGCTCGTTGCTGGATGCTGCAGGCGACGAGTTACCGGACAATGCCGTATTTGAGCTGGATATGGACGGCGGAACCTATGGCGCAGGTACCACGTTGGCGGGAGGCATAGGAAATTGGTTTGCTTTACTCGATATGAACTACACCTACACCAGCATTGCCGCTATTGATGGCAATATTAAAACCTTCGTTGCCGCACCTCGTGTCGGGTATCGCTGGCAATATGATGGCGGACGCGAACTGCGCGTATTTGCTGGTGCCATGTATCAACATGTTCAACAAGAACTGTCTGGTGATCTAAAGAGCTTAAATCTACCAAAAGAAATCCATGAACTCGTCGATCACTTGAGTCCAGATGCCGGCTTCAATGTCAGTCAAACTGCTGACGAGAACTGGAACGGCGTGGTTGGTTTCCAATATGCCTTTAACAAAGACTGGGAGATCTTGATGGAAGCCGGATTTGGCGAACGTGAGACTCTGTTCTTTTCTCTAGGGCGTCGATTCTAAGCATTGAAAATCATGAAAAAAACACTCCCTCTTGTTTGTCTGTTTATGTCTGGGGTACCCCTCGCCGAGCAGACAGAGCAAAAACCAGAACAGCTTGAACAGACCATGTATCAGCAATATCAAGCGTGGCTTGAGGATCTATTGTTGGAGCTGGGCGCAGATGGTCAGTTCGATCCTAAAAAAGGCGTCGACTGGAGTGTCATGCCCGGGCCCTTTTATACTCCGGAGAAAAAATTTGGTATTGGCGTGTCGGCAGTTGGTCTCTATAAGCCAGATATCAACGATATGGACTCACAGCCAAGCTCGATTACCATTAACGGTTTTGGGTCAATCAACGGCGCTTATGGGATATCGATCAATAATGCCAACTACCTAAAAAACGACCAATACCGTTTATTTGTTGACGCTGAATTAACGGATTCTCCCGATGTATTTCATGGCTTTGGGGTTGACGCAGGAATGCACAATGAACGGGTCGATTATAACCGACGCAGTTATTCCGCCTCCATCACTGGTATGACGCGTATATTACCTAACACCTACTTAGGCATGGGTCTCTCGTTTTCCCATAATGAAGCGTCCAACGCCAAACAAGAAAACACAAACACACCTTGGATTGGTGATGATTTTGCGGAATTTCCTGAAACGCAGCGTAACATTGGCGGCTTGCTCAGTGTGACTTATGACTCACGGGATTTTGCCCTTAATGCATCAAAAGGAAGGCTGATTGAGCTTGAATATCAGAACTTCAGTACTGAATTAGGCTCAGACAATGATTTTGAACGTGTAAGGTTCAATTACAGTGACTACCACGCTCTATCGTTAATTCCTGGGGTTCTGGCCTGGCAGGTGCGTGCCGAATCTAATTTCGGTGACGTGAGCTGGGATCAAATGGCGATGCTCGGAGGCGCAGAGGCGCTGCGTGGCTACGAACAAGGTCAATATCGCGACAGAAACATGCTTATTTCCCAAGTGGAGTACCGGCAGCCGCTATCTGGTCGCCATGGCATGGTGTACTGGTTAGGAGCCGGCACATTGGCTGAGGAATTTGATCAACTGGGTCAAGACAAGTGGCTTTACTCTGTCGGCGTTGGCTACCGATTTGAAATCAAGCAGCGAGTTAACCTGCGTTTAGATATGGGCTTTGGTAACGATCAAAGCGGTTTTTACTTTGCAATTAATGAAGCGTTTTAACTGAAATGAACCGTTTACTTTTTAAACCCTTTTATACGATCGCCCTATGTACCTTCCTGGCTGGATGCTCATCGACTGATTGGGAAACCCATGCTGTGCCAACTTCGAATCAGGCCGCAGATATGCTAGCAGGCAATGTGACGACCAGTCAGAATTGGAATTTGGATGAGTCTCGCTTCCCTCAATTGACGGTACCGCAGAACGTTCGCCCGTGCTGTGCATTTGGGGATATGCAGAAAGTTAAATTCGGGCCAGTCCCAGTCCCTTTTTTCCGACTGAACAACATTGTCGAACTTGAGGAGATAGGTCCGCACAAGTTTGCCAGCGGGATATATCACTACACGCCTTCATCCTCATCGGCATTGGGCCATGGCGGCAGCGAAAATAACGGTATCTTATACACGCAGAAAGGTGGCTTTATAGACCTCGCCCATGTACGCGATACCGCCGATGACACCATGGGATTATTTTTTGAGATACTCGCTAACTTGGGTCAAGCCCACCGCATTGATTTACCAGCCGAATTAGGACCAAGATATATCGAGATGACCCCGTTCGACGCGTCTTTACTAACCGATGAGCAAAGGTGGTCTGTTGCTGCTCACCTTGCAGCGCGTTTAGCCTACTTCAAGGCGGAATCCCACGAAATTGCCCAGTGGCACGGCTACGCGAGTTTTTCAGGATGGCCAGAAACGATTTCAGCCTACTCGCTCGAAGATCTCTATTCCAATATGT
The DNA here is from genome assembly GCF_035621455.1 of Vibrio natriegens NBRC 15636 = ATCC 14048 = DSM 759. Taxonomy (NCBI): domain Bacteria; kingdom Pseudomonadati; phylum Pseudomonadota; class Gammaproteobacteria; order Vibrionales; family Vibrionaceae; genus Vibrio; species Vibrio natriegens. The sequence goes on along the minus strand of NZ_CP141823.1, from coordinate 1,522,518 downwards.
TGGGCGCGAAAATAGTACTTAGCCTCATTCAACAGCATAAGGTATTGAACGAAAGGGACTATAACCAAAACGTAAGCTTGCTTCTCAATGCAAGCCTGCAAGAACTTGGTATCGTCGATAAGTCTCAAGCAAAAATGGTATTAGCCGCCGTCGACGGCAAATGGTGGAACTCACAAGAGTCGATCCCAAACAAGTACATGGTTCTGCAACGTCACTACGACCTTGGCGACCAGCAAAAACCTTATCTGTTGACTCCGGAGTTATTAGGTGAACAGAATCCGAGTTTGCAGTCTCTTGTGCAAGCTTCCGCCACAGTGCTGAAATTACCTGCATCTACTGAGTCACTAGAGCTTGATCGGATTGCCAGATTAGTGCTCGAAATAACACCGAGTTATGCAGACACCTTCAACCATATTCCAAAGCATATCTGGTCAGAGCGCATTGATCATACTCAGTTCCCGGTTATTGCGCAGTATGCAGAACAACAGGATAGTCAGGATTTGAAACAATTAGGTATTACTCATGAGTAACGTCCATTCTTTCATAAAAGTGATGAGGCTATTTATCGTCCCTCTCCTGTTTACGGGTTTATACGGATGCGCTAGCGGTAATCAGTATAAACTGCACTGGACCACTTTATCTCTTGTACACCGTTGCTTTCCTTCAATTTGTATGCCGGATAGTTAGCAGTGACACCAAACTCAAACCAAATTTCATGTAATCTTTTTGGGCGTTGGATAAACAAGTTCGATATTCTTGAGATAACCTCTGTGGACTGCCCCTGTATGTCAAATCAAGGCTCGGTGCTACTGTGGATCAGTTAGGTGTAACATTGATAATCAATGTGCATATTTTGCACATTAGCTAGTTCTATAGCCAAAACGACGCGCTCTGAAACGGTTTGGGGCTCAAACGTGCTAACCACGGTCGTGCTAGCGCGCCTATGGACAATTTCAATATATAGAAGCTATGGGAACGGCGAGGTTACTGGCCAACAATACAGTTACGACCTTGGTTTTTCGCCATATAGAGAGCTGAATCAGCTCTGGTGAAAGCACTTTGTAATGTGTCTTGAGAAGTTAAGTTACAGTAACCAATGCTCACTGTAATGGGAATGCTCATAGCTGATAAACGGCTCTGTGATTCCACTGATGAATGGATTGTATGCAACGTCGCCAGAGCTTGTTTGAAATCATTATCCGCAATAAAGATCACAAACTCCTCTCCTCCGTAACGGCTAACCAAATCACCCTTTTTTAGACTACCAGACAGAATTTTAGAAACATAAACGAGCGCGTTATCACCAACATCGTGACCAAAGCGATCATTTACTTTTTTGAAATGGTCAATGTCGACAACTGCAAGCGTTCCCTGAATAGGCAAATCACTCTGAAACAAATGGGCAATACGCTCATTAATGTAACGACGGTTGAACAATCCTGTCAGCTCATCCCTAATGGATCTTTCGTAGTGCCAGTCTATCTGATTAAAAAGAAATAACGACAATAATCCGCCTAACAAGAAGAAGCAAACTATGTTTTGAGTCACCACGACTGCGACACGGTAATACTCGACTTTACCTGTTACAGCCAATGCAAAAGTAGGAAAACCAGCAGCAACAAGGCAAACCAATGCAGCTAAAGCGAGCATACGCTCGCCCTTACCATTTGAGGTTCTATGTTTGTGACAAAGTAAAAAAGTGGAAGCGTACACCAGAGCAAAATTAACGAACGCAATCTGAACACGCAATTCAAGTGTATTTGGTACGAAGTGATAAATAAGAGTTTGTATCGCTGTATATGAGCAGACATGAACAATTGCTAGCTTCCATAACCACGGCTTAATATCGCGTTGATACCAACTTATAGAGCCAAATAGCAACAAATACGCAACTGTCATATACATAAAATTGTTTAATAAAACAGAATAAATAAGCGGAAGCCAGGAGCGAATAGCCATTGCAGCAAATGCAAAACCAAACAGTAAGAAAAAGTAAAAGAAATAAAGTGCTGATCGTCGTTGATAGTGAGTCAAGCCAGAGCGAATCTGAGATAAAAATATGCAGCCAACAGCACTACAAACAATATTGTTTATTACGCTGGCAAAATCTATAAGGCTTGAGCTTGAATTAATCACTACTTTTTTGCTTAGGCTAAGTGGGTCAAATGAACCGCTGATAATGTAAAGGTGACACAAAACACTCAAACATGTTAACCAATCACTCGATAAGAATCCATTAAAGTTAGATGAGATAAATCGGGTCGAGATGAAAGAAATGAGATTGCATCGAGTATCACACCTAATCTAAGCTAGGAGATGTCGAATTTACCGGTAGCACCATACTACACAGTAATTAGTCATTGGCTCTGTTAGATATTGCACATTGACTTTCCACTGGTGTCGATTTTTTACGACGCCCTATACTTTATTGGCTCAGTAAGATGAATTCAGCTTTACCCCAACGACGTAGCAGAAGTCCCTATCAAATACCCACCAACCATCATTAATACTCCAAATACCAATTTCCTCAACTGGTCGTTAGACAATGGGGGTGGATATCTCCTGGCTACCAAAGTTACTAGTGCGACTAACGGAACTGCAATGACGGACAACCAAATGATACTTGCACCTAAACTACCATCAAAATACACATAAGCAGTGCGCGAAGCAGAAGTACAGGCAAAGACCATCAATAGCGTGCTACGTACTAATTCAATGGAAAATGGCTGTCTGTAGAGATGATAAACAATGGGTGGTCCTGCCATGCCAAACAGCCCACCAGTGAGGCCGGAGCCGAATCCTGAAAATAAAAAGGACGTCGAAGCGGAGCGCATTACTAACGTCTTCGGTTTAAACATGAAATTGAGCCCTGCGGCTAAAATCATGATGCCTAGTAGACCACGTAATATGTTGGTCGCTGAGTCACTGAGTTGATCGAGCAAAAATACCCCAGCGATCACGCCAGGTACTATACCCGCCACTAAAGCCAGCATGATTTTAAGTTCCCCAGACAAGGGCTTACCTACCAATGCCACTAAGCAATTAAACAAAGTGACGATACTCACCACTGCGGCGATAACGGGCAGAGCAACCAGATTAAGACTCACAGTTAAACCGATCACGATGATACCGAGACCAAAGCCAGTCACGGTCTGAAAGTAAGTGCCAATCATGATGGCGGCAAGAATGGCGAGTAACGTCGGTAATTCCATTTATTTCCCTAGTTGGTTATGTCTTCTTTTATTGAGGCGGATGAAACTTGGTCTATTTTCTTATCTTGTTGAGCCTGAACCGCTGTAACCGCAATCACATTAAAAATGTCCTCAGCGCAACATCCCCTAGATAGATCATTCGCTGGCTGGTTTAACCCTTGTAACAAAGGGCCTATTGCCACCGCACCGCCTAACCTTTCTGCCAGCTTGTAGCCTATATTCCCCGCTTCTAAATTAGGAAATACCAGAACGTTAGACTGGCCTTTCACTTGCGAATCCGGCAGTTTTTTAGCAGCAATCTCAGTTACGATAGCGGCATCCAACTGAACGTCTTGGTCCACGGCGATATCAGGACAACGCTGTTTCACTAGCTGAGCTGCGTTGCGAACTTTGTCGACAGATTCATGCTTCGCGCTGCCATTAGTAGAGAAAGACAACATGGCCACTTTAGGTTCTTCCATTAATAGAGATTTAGCACTGGTTGATGCGGCAATAGCAATGGAAGCAAGCTGCGTTTCATTAGGATCAATCACCAGTCCGCAGTCACTGAAAATCAAACCACCCTTGAGGTTGTGAAAAGGTTCACACAACATCATCAAAAAGAAGCTCGACACCAACTCACAGTCAGGTGCAGGACCGATAATTTGTAAAGCCGTACGAACCACATCGGAGGTAGTATAAACAGCACCGTTCACCGTACCGTCAGCAAACCCTTCTTTCACCATTAAATTGGCAAATATGAGAGAATCTTGAACCTGTTCTAGGGCGTCGTTATAGGACATGCCTTTCGCTTTACGCAAAAGGTATAGACGGTCAGCTAATGCTTCTTTAAGAGGCGACCCCTGAGGCGAAACAATTTGAATGCCCGCAAGACTCACATTATGCCGCTCCGCAGCCTCTGCAATCACTTGTTGATCACCAACCAAAGTGATGTATGCCAATTGCTTATCCTCGGCCATCCGCGCTGCGGCAAGCACTCGAGGGTCTTCAGCTTCGCTCAACACCACTCGCTTACGATCTAACTGAGCTTTGTTGATAATCCTTTCCATCGCCTTCATACTATAAATTCCATTTAATGATACATTTTGTTCCATATTTTAATTAAATGTTAATCGCACTAATAAAAAAGATCAAATTTTATTCAGAAAATGGATATATACTAAATTGAAATGTACAATCTTAGACTTCGACGTATCGCAAGGATAAATGACTCTATGCCTACAGAAACACCGCAAGTTCAAGGAGATACTCCTACGCTCAGACTTTTTGCACTATTAGAGGTGATAGCGCAAAAAGACGAGTTCATATCTCTACAAGGATTAGTAGAAGAAACCGGACTACCAAAACCAACCCTGCATCGTATGTTGCAGCAATTAGAGGCCGCAGGCATCATTCAAAAAGACGGGGATGAAAAACACTATAGCTCGGGTATTCGTTTGAGAAAGCTAGCCGAGAACTTGTTGCTTAATAGCACCATGCATAGCGCAAGACGCACAATTCTCGAGAACCTCAGAGAAGAGGTGGGTGAAAGTTGTAATTTAACAGCGCTGTCCAGCGGCGAGATCATCTACCTCGATCGTGCAGAAACAGAAGCCCCCCTTCGCTTCCATTTGCATCCGGGGTCACGAGTACCTGTTCACTGCTCTGCAACGGGCAAACTGTTTTTAGCGCATATGTCTAAGTCACAACGTAGGCGGCTTATTGAGAATGTTCCTCTCACTCAATATACCGTAAACACGATTACTGATTACTCCGAGTTGGAAAAAAACATCGAGGAAGCAAAAATCCAAGGTTTTGCCATCGATGATGAAGAGTTTCTGCCCGGTCTAGTCTGTATTGCCGTGCTTGTGCCTTCTCCGACAGGACAATCTAATCTTGGTTTAGCTATACAGGCCCCTGTTATTCGCGTCAAACCAGATGAAGCTATTAAGTTCTTGCCTACTCTGCAAAAAGCAGCGAAAGCACTAGCAAAAATAGAAGCCGATAACTGGGGCGAACATTAGTCCCCAAAATACTCAATGGATACGTTAGCCACTTAGCCTGGCAAAACAACCAACCCTGTGGCGCCAGTCGCTGACCTTATTGCCAAACACAAATCCTAACCCCAGTGAGATCCAATCTACTGGGGTTTGTCTCTTTCGATCGACATGACACAGATCGGTCACTTAAAAACGCAACCGAGAGCACGAATCGGCTGAGAACACACTTCGAGTGGCTATGGTTCTACCATACTTGTTCCACTATTGTGTTTTATATGAATGTAAAAGAAGAAATGGAATAGAATGGATCGCTACCAATCAAATTAAAGATTGATAGCGATAACGAATGGAAAGCTGAGCTAGGATAGGTTTGATTTAACGTAGTAGCCGACAGCGACAAGTTTATTATCGAGCACTCGGTAATAAGTGTGCTTGGTTTCCACTTTGTTCGATTGAGGGTTTAGCCACTGATAGGTGTACACGCCTCGACCGTTTTTCTTAGCTAACGTCAGTAATTCGGTAAGAACAGGCTTATTATCCGGGCTTAAAATCTCATCATGTGAGCGTCCCACCAACTCCGGAGATGCGCCATGAGCAAGAAACTTTCCCGAACTAATGTCCATCACAAACACGTATAAATCGCCCTCAACAAAGCTTCCTTCAGGGTCGTTAAACTCATCAATACTTTTCTGCTCAGATTCCACCATGGCTTTCATCGCTCTAGCGAGTAACCGCTTCGCCTCGGATGTACTAGCGCGCTCTGGGTAGTAGCCGACGGCCACAATCACTTCGCCAACACGCTCAAAGAAGGTGGTTTTAGGCTCCCCCATACGGTCAGTAGGGTTGGTCCAGTTGTATTTCACTTCCCCGTAACCTTGATGTAGCGCCTTGGTGATCATTTCCCGAAAAAACGGTTTGCCGTAAACGTCTTGCGTATCAAGCACACTATCGCCAACCAACACCATAGACGAGCCACCGCTCGCTAGGAATTCACCGTCAATACCTAATGCAAAGACATACAGTTCCCCATCTATGTATTCAGGGTCACTCATGAAATCTTTTACGCTCTCCTCTCCTACTGTTTGCACATGTATAACTGCCTTGGCCAAGAGGGTTTTCGCACGCTTTTCCGCTTCACTTGCTACGTGAGGCTCCGTGATATCGAGTACATTCACGGCAGCGCTATCTTCCGCACGCAAAGCGACACTACCCAACACAATGGACAACGCACAACCTATAACAATCAGTTTCAATATGTTCATGGTTATCTCTCCTAATAGCCAACTAATGACGGTAGCCAAAGCGTGATTTGTGGGAAGAAGGCGATAACAAACACGCCCAGTACCGACGCAAGAACAAATGGGTGAATCTTAGCGGTAATCTGTTCAACTGTGGCTCCACCAATACCCGAGGCGACAAAGATATTTTCGCCGAGAGGCGGAGTTGCAAACCCTATCGATAACGTACAAACCACGACAATACCAACGTGAGTTGGGTCAGCGCCTAACATGTACATGATGGGCAACAAGACTGGCACAATGATCATAATCGCCGCTAACGTTTCCATAAACATGCCGATAAACAACAGTAATATGATGGTTAGTGCCCAAACGAGATACATATTGTCTGTAAAGCCAAGTAGTGACTCTGCTACCACTACTGGAATTTTCTGTTCAATCAGTAAGCGACCAAACACGGTTGCCGCAAATAAGATCAATAGAACTCGCCCAGTGATCCATGTCGTTGTCGACAACGATTTAAGAATGTTCTTAAACGAGAGTTCACGGTGTATAAACAAGCCAACAAACAGCGAGTAGAAAATAGCCACCACTGCCGATTCTGTTGGGGTAAACATACCGCTATATATGCCGCCAAGGATCAAGAACGGCGCTAAAACAGACCAAAGCCCGCGGCGTAATGATTGCCTGATTTCTCCAAATGACCAGTTTTCTGTCAGACCTTGATAGCCTTGCTTTTTCGCAATCATGTAGTTGGTAATTACCAAGGTGGATGCCATGATTAGTCCTGGAATCACGCCCGCAACAAACAGCTTTGGAATCGATAGTGATGCAAACTGACCATGTTGAGCAATGGCCTCTGGCGGTGCCATTAAGCCCATGGCAGAGATACCGAAGATAACCAGCGGAATCGATGGCGGGATAATAATCCCAAGCCCACCTGATGCAGCGGTTACTGCGGAAGCATAGCTTTTTTCGTAATCGCGCTTAACCATTGCGGGTACCATTAACATACCCACCGCCGCTGTGGTTGCTGGGCCAGAGCCAGAAATCGCTCCGAAGAACAGACACGCCATAACCGTTGCAGCCCCTAGGCCACCGGTCACTGGTCCCGCCAGACTTTCAGCAATATCAACTAAACGTTTGGAAATGCCAGCGGCTTCCATCAATGCGCCAGCCAATACGAAGGATGGCAGTGCCATCAACGGGAAGTTGCCCACTGAAGTAAAGGCTATTTGCACTAGTGCAATGGGGTTTTTATCCAATATCAAGTAGGCAGCCATGGATGCGCCTGCGAGTGATACAGTAATTGGTGCGCCTAGAATTAACAGTGTTAAAAAACCACCAAATAGGATTAGAGTTAAATAGGATTCCATAATTACATCTCTCTGTTACGACTCTGGCAGTGACTTTTGAGCGGTCATTTTGCGAAGTTCTTTTACTTCTGGGTCTTCATTCTTGGCACCTTTACACAAGCGCTCATAGTTGTTCCAAATGATCCGAACCATCATCAGAGAAAATGCGATCGGTAAAATCATGTAGAAGTACTTCATCGGGATACCGGTCGTCTGCGATTTCCAGAAAAGATTCATTTTATTGAATACAAAGTCGTAGCAGAGGTACACAAAATAACCGTTAAACAGCAGCCATAGTAAATCCGCTATGGTTTCACTGATGGTCTGTACGATGGGCGGAAAGAACTTAAAGTGGAAACTTACTCGGTTATGGGCTGACATTTTCGCGGCAACCACCGCACCTAAATAAGCAAACCAGACAAACATATAGGTGGCAACTTCATCACCCCAAGGAATGGAATAGTCAAACAGCTGACGAGATAAAATTTGCGTAAAAAGTAGTAAGACAAAGCTCGCTAGTAATAAACAACAGGTGTACTCCTCGATGTTGTTTAAGTGCTTTCTAATTATTTTAGCGACTGACATATAACCTCCAATGTTAATTTTTACATGACAACCAGTCGCTCAATGTGTTTGAGCAGATAAACGAGTAACGCCATGCAAAAACCCTATCCAACGGGCTGCCGTCAGATAGGGTGTAACTAATCGTTATTGTCTACCCAGTAGCTCAAGAACGTTATCTAGCTTCTCTTTACCCCCAATGCTTGAGTAGAATTTTGGCCATACTGAAGTAGTAACTTTCTCTATCCACTCTTTTTCACCGTTTGCTGGGTCGGTGAATACCATGCCTTTACCTTCGAGATCTTTACGGATCTTGATTTCCGTTTCCTCTAAGTAAGCAAAGCTGTGATCTGTTGCCTCTTGACCGGCCTCAAGAATGGTCTTTTGCATCTCTGGAGATTGTTGCTGGAACACTGACTCACTGATGATGAGCGGTTCAAGCGAAAAGATGTAGCGGATGTTAGTAACGTACTTTTGTACCTCATTGAACTTCATCGCATACACTGTAATGTATGGGTTATCTTGACCGTCAACCACTCCTTGTTGCAGGCCCGTAAAGGTTTCAGACCAAGCCATTGGTGTTGGGTTTACGCCCCAAGCTTGGTAAGAAGCAATCATGATTTCGTTACGAGGAACACGAATCACCAGCCCTTTTAGATCTTCTGGCGAGGCAACTGGCTTCTTCGAGTTGGTCAATACTCGAAAGCCTGAATACGCCCAACCTACGATTCGAACACCAGCATCACGAATGGTGTTTTCTACCAATTCCTGACCTACCTTTCCTTGTGTCAAAAGCACGGCTTCTTCAGGGCTTTGAATCACATATGGCATCGTTAATAAGCCAACCGTTGGTGAAAATGGAGTCACGTTGTTAATTGCTAAAACGGAAAAATCTAACAGACCAATAGCCGCATCATTAACGGTGTCTTGTTCATTACCCAATTGTCCATTTGGGAATAGGTCAATTTTTACTTTGCCATCTGTCTTTTTCTCCATCAACTCGGAAAAAGTCTTGGCTAATTCCCATTGCGTTCCACCAGCAGCATCGCCGATAGCCATTTTGAAGTTTGCTGCGGAAGCCGTGTACGAAAACACTGCTGTCGCTGCAATTGTCACTCCAGCAATGATTTTGTTTTTAATAAGTTTCATAGTCTTAACCTTTCATAACGTACAGACATCCACTCTGTACTTTGCTTACAAGGTGACCTGGTACAACTTTCCTGGTCGTCGTCATTTCCCTATTTTGGAGATAGGCTTTGAGTGTTACAGCACTTCATCCTTTAGTGAGTACCACTGGTAAAGGAATCGCTGTCCAACTCGCCTAAATGGTGCAAACATCTCCGATTCCACCACTTCCCTCACGTTTGGAAACGGAAGTTTTGATTCGAATATTGGTAAGTCGAGCTTGTGTCCCTCTCCTCCAATCCACTGAGCCAGACGTTTACCGGCTTGCGCTGAATACATCACACCATTACCGCCATAACCCAAGGCGTAGAAGATGGATTGTGATGGATTCGGTTGATAGATTCTTGGCATCATGTCGTGGCTTACGTCCACCCACCCCCACCATGAGTAATCAATTTGGATTTGGTCTAATGCTGGGAATTTTCGCGTAAGGTCTGAACGTAACATGTCCTCGTATTTCTTCTCTGGCGCATTCTTACCGGTAATCGCACTACGAGTTCCAATCTGAACTCGATTGTCTGGAAGTAAACGATAGTAATGACGAAGTACGCGAGTATCCGTAATCACCTGATTGGTTTTGAAGTTACACGCGGCAATTTCGTCTTGAGTTAAAGGACGCGTTACCATTGAGTTTGATAAGACTGGGAGCAAACGGTTTTTTAACTCCGAGTGCAGACCCTGACTGGTATAACCGCCAGTACAAACCCCCACCGAGCGAGCCTTTACCACACCACCAGGTGTTTTGAGGTAGTGTACGCCACCGCGAGTTTCCCACCCCATAACAGGGCTAGCTGGATGGACCTTAACACCCAACGCGCGCGCTTTTCTCAAGTAGCCAAAAGCCAACTTACCTGCATGAATGCCAATACCTTCTGGTTCGTGCATTGCACCTGCCGCTTCTTGGTCGCCGACATAGTCTCGTTTTACCGTGTCAGCATCTAGAATTTGCGCATCGTAGTTGAAGGTTTCGCGAAGCAATTTCGCTTCTTTCTCTAATCCCGGCATCATCTTGGGACGATGGGCCACATACAGGTGACCACCGGGTTGTGGGTCACAGTCGATATCCTTGATCAGTTCCTTGAATGTGTTCATGCCATCCACACACTCGCGGTGCATTTTCAAAGCCGTTTCAAGGCCCCAACGTTCAATCCACTGAGAACGCTTTAGTCGTCCTGACGCACATTGAGCCTGACCGCCATTACGGGTGCTACACCCCCAACTCAAGCGATTCGCCTCGATAACTGTTGCTTTAATCCCATACATTTCCGCAAGGTGAATTGCAGTACTTAAGCCTGTAAACCCAGATCCAATAATCGCAACATCGACATCCATATCCGATGTGATTGGGCCATCGTCTTCCGGTGGAGCACCCGCTGTATCTACCCAGTAAGTTGGGGCGTATTCTTTGCCATGACCCGGCGTTTTATCCTTTAGCGGATCATATTTAGGATCGTATTTATCTTTCGCTTGGGTGCTTTTCGCATTAGTTTCTACAGCATCGACTGCTGGTTCTTCCATTACTAAACTCATAATTCGACTCTCCTAGTCATAACCCCTGAACGAATAGTGGTTGCCATGTTTACTTATTTGGAGTGATAACTGGTCGAGCTTTTCTAAAGGCATTCTTAACACTGATTTTTCCATCACGCAGAGTAAAAACATCCACCATACGAGCTTCGATCACCGTACCGTCAGGGTTGGTAGCAGAGAAGGTTGATTCCGTTACTGCACGATCGCCACAAACAAAGTGCACAGGGTCGCTCCAAGTCGCATCTGGGAAATTCTGCCAAACCAGTTCGAAGCTATTACGAACGGCTTCGTACCCTTCAATGGTGTTTCCAAGCAAACCATCTCCTGCGACGGTCTGAAACACACAATCATCAGTCATAAATGACATTAATGCGTCAATGTCGTGGTTATTCCAGGCATCGCTAAAGGACTGTAAAAATGTCGTGTCGACTTGGTTTTCCTGTAATAATGTTGCTGTGTTTGTTTGCATATTCATCTTCCAAAGTCCTTTTATTTTTTCGTTATTGGGTTAATACAGAGCAGTTCTACACTGCCGTTTTATTAGAGCATTTAAACTATAATTACGAATAATTAACAAATTTATAACATACCTCCACTCTAACTTTCAGTTGTGGTATGTACAAACTCTAAGCTCACAGATTTAATTTTTTTATAATTTAATTTTTGACCTAGTAAGTTTTAAAATCGTTTTTCATCGACTGATTATTCAAACGCTTGTTTATTTTCTACGTTAATTTGTTGTTAGTCGAAATCAAAGTCTTGATTATACTTACGCCCATATTGTTCTAGTTTCCTATCATGAAAATTGACTTCAAAGTCGTCTTTAATTTCGCCACTTTGACTATCTAGATCATTTTCCGAACTAGATTCAAAATCTATACTCGTCATTTTTCCTTCAACATTCGATGTTGTCTTATTTAATTCACTCATAGATATCAGCTCCTTTAATAAGTTATTTTTCACTGAGGGTAAAACATTAATAGATATTAGATCTTTCACATACTCTTGCTCATCATGAAGAGAATGTATACAGCTATTTCTTTCGTTTATAAATGGATGAATTGAATACCATTTATCCTTTTGTTTCTCCTGAAAATCGCAGTCGACAGCTTTAAATACCTTAGTACTTTCAATATGATGGGGCGAACTTATAAAACTAGCCTTATGACGCCCCCGAACCTTTATGATATTGATGCAATCCTTGGTCGAACTGTTACAGACAGACCATATTGCGTTAAAAAGACTCTCAGTCCACTCTAGTAGTCGTGTAGGAAACCCTTGTTGTTCGGACAAACACATTAATAGCCATTCATTAACAGCACGGGAACCCAGCATCGGTACTCCGTAAACTTTCATTGTGGAAAGAAGTTCTTGTTCTACTCTTCTAAGGTTATTGCTATTTACTTTGCCTAAACTTGGAATTAGTGCACCGACTTTATATTCTTCCGCTCGATATATTAATGTGTTATTGCTTTTGGACTCAGAAAATACATTTACTATTTCATATAATTCTTCGAGCGTACTGATATAATATTTACCGTTCATAATGAATACTCTTACCATCGAAAAACAAAGTAATAATTAAACTATTCTCTGAATATAAATAACCGTCAACATATATACTGCGATAAATATTGCATTCAATAAAAGCAATATAATTGGTTTCCATCCTAGAGAGAAAAGCTTCTCAAATGATGTTTTTACGCCTAGAGCGGCAATAGAAATAACTAAACACCACTTAGATATCTCTGACATTCCTTCTGACACTGTAGGAGGTACCAGGTTAAAGCTATTGATTACAATCAGTGCAATAAACATCATCAGGAAGAACGGTATTATTGGGGCGTTAATATGCGATTCTTGACCATCATTCTTTCTCTGCGCACGAAATGACAATGCAATTAACAGTATCACTGGCATCAGCATCGCGACTCGAAACATTTTCGCTAATGTTGAAGCATCCCCGATCTCGGTAGACAACATAAAGCCCGCACCGACCACCTGAGCCACATCATGAATGGAGCCACCCAAAAACATACCCGCTTCACTCGGTGATAACTGTAGTGAAGTAACGACAAATGGATAAAGAACCATGGCAATCGTTGAAAATGCAGCAACACCAATCGCCGTCATTAATGTGTATTGCTCGTTCTCTTTGCTCTGTGGAATCGTAGATGAAATCGCCATCGCCGCGGAGATGCCGCAAATCCCTGTTGCGCCGCCTGCCAGTAACCCAAATGTACCAGACACCTTAAGTAGCTTTGCGAACAAAAGGCTGAACATAATCGTCAGCACTACAGCACCAGCTAGAATGCCCACGCCATCAAGACCTATGGTACTGACATCACTAAAGGCAATGCGCACACCTAACAAGGCAACACCAATTCGAACCAACTTCTTAGCCGCAAACTCAATACCGGCACCACATTTTTCATGGTCAGAGAGAAAATGCAGAGAAATACCCAGTAATAGTGCATAAAGAAACTTAGGACCGCCGTAGTGATCAGAGACAAACGTTGCCGCTGCGGCTATTACAATACTGAGTAATAATCCCGGTGCGATGCCCGTCGCTTCTCCATATAGCGTTCTGGGCATTTTCATGGTTTTAGAAATCATCGCTTCCACCTTTCCGTGTGTTCAAAATGCCCGGCCATATAATGGCCGGACATACTCCCCGAGACCTATACGTAGTCTTTGTATTTATCTAGGAAGCGAACAGGTTTCGACAGTGCGTCGCGACGGAACGGGTCGCCCAGCTCCTGTGTACACATGATTTCGATGACTGTTGTTTTGCCCTCATTCATCTGCATGTCGATGGCTTTTTGAAGTGTTGGACCTACATCTTCCAGCTTATCAACCGTGATACCTTCAGCACCCATTGCTCTCGCGATTTCAGCGAAGCTTTGGTTGTCTAGCTCACCGGCCACGAAACGACGGTTGTAGAAGTCCACTTGGTTTTTCTTCTCAGCGCCCCATTGACGGTTGTGGAATACCACCGCAGTTACAGGAATGTTGTGACGAACACATGTCATCGTTTCCATTAGACTCATGCCCCACGCACCGTCACCTGCATAAGAAATAGCAGGACGATGCGGCGCCGCAACTTTTGCACCAATGATGGTTGGGAAGGCATAACCACAGTTACCAAAACTCATTGCGGCAAAGAAGCTGCGTGGTTTTTCGAAACGTAGATAGCTATTAGCAACAGAGTTAATGTTGCCGATGTCAGTAGACACCATTACATCTTCCGGCATAGCTTTTTCGAGCTCACGAAGCACTTGGCGTGGGTGCAGATATTCACCACCAGAGAACGGCGTTTCTTGCGCGTTTTCTTCGATCATATCCAAACTGAATGGGTCACGTTCATGTGTCCATTCATCCAGCTCTTTTTCCCACAGTGCCTTTTCCGTTGCGACTGTGTCTTGGCGAGACGCTTTGTTTTCATCACAAAGTAGTTCACGACCTTCTAGTCGTTCTTTTAGTGCAACTGCAGCAGCTTTAGCATCACCACAAATACCGACAGAAATTTTCTTAACCAGACCAAGCATCTTATTGTCGGCATCAATTTGGATGATTTTCGCGTTCTTTGGCCAGTAGTCCATACCGTGTTGAGGTAAAGTACCAAATGGACCAAGACGTGTACCCAATGCAATAACCACATCCGCTTGGGCAATCAACTTCATCGCTGCTTTAGAGCCCTGATAGCCAAGTGGACCACACCACAATGGGTGGCTTGCCGGGAATGAATCATTGTGCAGATAACTATTCACAACTGGTGCACCCAGTCTTTCTGCTAATGCCGCACATTCTTCAACAGCATCGGCCATGACCACCCCACCACCAGAAATGATGACTGGGAATTTCGCTTCGGCAATCAGATCCGCAGCTTCATTGAGTGACTTTTCGCCACCTGGACCTCTGTCTAGTCGAGCTGGTTTTGGAATTTCCGTTTTGATTTCACCGTAGAAATAGTCACGTGGAATATTCAACTGAGTCGGTCCCATTTCACTCATAGCGCGGTCAAAACAGCGACCGGTGTATTCCGCCATACGCTCTGGGTGCGTCACGTGACCTTGGTATTTAGTGAACTCTTGGAACATAGGAAGTTGGTTACATTCTTGGAAACCACCCAATCCCATTGTTTTTGTACCTGTTTCTGGCGTGACAATAACCACTGGGCTGTGTGCCCAATAAGCAGCTGCAATCGCAGTAACACAGTTACTGATACCAGGACCATTTTGACCGATAACCACACCGTGACGACCTGATACACGTGAGTAACCATCCGCCATGTGAGCAGCCCCCTGCTCGTGCACCACTGGAATTAATCGAATGCCAGCAGGAGCAAATATGTCCATTGCATCCATAAATGCTGATCCCATGATGCCGAACATATCTGTCACATCATTGGCGACCATAGTTTCAACAAACGCTTCTGATGGTGTCATCGTTGTATTGCCGGAAACAACCGTGCGTTTTTCTTGCTCGCTCATCCTTCCCTTCTCCTTGAGTTGAACTAAAATTTCATTTTTCGGAATGAATTGTCTCTTTTTTGCATTCACATTCACCTTAGTAGGAGAATTTTTGCGCGTCAACGATTTATCTATAATTGGAATGATTTATTCCAATTAACAAAACTAGATCACATTGTTAACAATATTTTGTACAAATAGTGTCGTTAACTTAGATTTAGCTGTTCATAATCGACGAACATCACCAACAGTTGCAGGTAGTTCGCAAGATATATAGAGGGAATGAGCAATGAAAGAAACGGAATTGATACCGACGAGACAAGTAAGCGTCAGAGAATGTTTTGGTATAGACAGTGATTTAACAGTATCGGCATTTAAGCACGGTGGCGAGTATGTTCCGCAAATCGATCCAAATTACTGTTTTGACCCTGAAGTGACGCTAGCCATCCTTGCGGGCTTCTCATCAAATCGTCGCACTCTCATTCAAGGCACTCACGGAACCGGTAAGTCTTCTCACATAGAACAAGTCGCAGCTCGACTGAACTGGCCCTGCCTGAGAATAAACCTTGATGGACATTTGAGCAGACTCGATTTCATCGGGAAAGACAGCATCGTTATAAAAGACGGCATGCAAATCACCGAGTTTAAAGAAGGCATCCTTCCACAAAGTATCCAACAACCTATCGCACTGGTATTGGATGAATACGATGCAGGGCGACCAGATGTGATGTTCGTTATTCAGCAATTGCTTGAGCAAGATGGCAAATACACCTCATTGGAGCAAAACCGCGTCATTACCCCGCACCCATATTTTCGATTGTTCGCCACATGTAACACGCTCGGTCTCGGCAATTTTTCTGGTCTGTATTCAGGTACACAAGTGCTCAATCACAGTCAGTTGGATAGATGGAATATCATCGCTACTCTGAACTACCTTGACCCTAAACACGAAGCCAATATCGTGTTATCCAAGAATCCAGAACTCAATAATGAACAAGGTTTGCGGCTAGTTGAGCAAATGATCGCAACAGCCGGAATGACTAGAAACGGTTTTATGGCGGGCGATTTATCTACAGTAATGTCTCCCAGGACGGTACTGACATGGGCCGAGAACATTCGTATCTTTAACGACGTCGCAACCGCGTTTAGGCTGTCATTTCTAAATCGATGTGAAGAAGAAGAAAAACAGCTTGTTTGCGAATACTACTTCCGCTGCTTTGGTGAAACTTTGATTGCCAATCCATCAGTTAGCTCTGGTATGGAGCAACTTAGCCATGGCTAATGTGTCGTCTCAACAGAAAAAGATCCTCGATCTTAGTGTCTCCGTTGCCAGAGCGATCAGTGGGAATCTCACACTTAACTATAGGGGTGAGCGTTTATATAGAGGCGATCAGCCTTACTACTTTCTCTCAGCCCACACCAATGACCTCACTTTTGTTTCTCGCCATGAGTTAACTAAGAGCAAAATGGCTATGCAAGGTAAGATCGATTCTTCAGCGTTGCGCCTTTTGGTGTCAGACGCAGAGCTTCATTACTCGCAACGCCCCAGTGGCGAAGTTGAACGTCTATTGTTTGATTTTTGCGAGCAAGTCCGAATCGAGTCACAAGTCCCGCATTACTTAGCAGGTATTCAAGTTAGCACTCGATTCAACTTTTGTTATTGGAGTGAACAGTATCATCAGAATGGCTTTACTGAGTCTCGTCTTGGTATGCTTCTTTTTACGCTTATGCAGATCATCCATTCGCGTTTAACAGGGATACCTGTTTCGGAACCTATCGCCGAGGCTATCGAATCCACTCGAGCTGGAATAGTACCGATCATAGGCACTTGTCTGGTACAACTAAAAAGACATCGATTAGATCAGCGTTTGTTCGCCACTTATGCCAACCAACTTGCGACTCTCGTCAGCGAACTTATCGATCAAGAACAAGAAGAACCAAACAATCAAACCATTCCTGCCGTTGAAGAAGACATTAAAATCCTTGCCCAACTGGCGCTAATTGTAGACGGGGATATCGAAGACCAAGAATACGACGCGGATATCACTGGTAGCAGTAAAGCTTTCCAACTCGCTGGGTCTAAATATCAAGTTTTTAGTCGAGAGTTTGACCGAGAGGTTGGTGCTGAAACAGTGGTTAGACAAGCGTTATTGCTTGAGCTACGACAAAAGCTTACTGACGACATGATGGCAAGACAGGTTAACACTCGT
Source organism: Vibrio natriegens NBRC 15636 = ATCC 14048 = DSM 759 (assembly GCF_035621455.1). Lineage (NCBI taxonomy): Bacteria > Pseudomonadati > Pseudomonadota > Gammaproteobacteria > Vibrionales > Vibrionaceae > Vibrio > Vibrio natriegens. The sequence goes on along the minus strand of NZ_CP141823.1, from coordinate 1,504,776 downwards.
CGTTTAGCAGCAATACTGTCTAGCATTGTCCAAACCCCGCAGCGAAACAAACGCCAAGATCATCTGGAAGAAGGAATCGTTAATGCGAACACCATAACCAAACTGGTTACTTCTCCGCTTGAACGCACCATATTCTCACAACCAGAACTCGGTGCATCCCATCAATGCGCCATTACATTTTTGATGGACTGCTCTGGCTCCATGCAAAAGCACAGTCATAAAATGAGCTTGTTGATGGACACACTGCTTAAATCCGTAGGTCTAACCGAAGTTCCTTTTGAAATCCTTGGCTTCACAACCGGAAATTGGAACGGCGGGAAAGTTTATCGACAATGGCTACAACAAGGACAACCAAAACACCCTGGTCGCTTAAACGAACTTCGACATATTATATTCAAAGACTTCGATACTCATTGGCGACGAGCTCGACTCGGCATCGCCAGCTTACGAAAAGCCGACATATTCAAAGAAGGAATTGACGGAGAAGCCGTACAGTTTGCCGCTCAACGTCTAACTGCACAAGGTGCGCAGCGAAAGATACTTATCGTATTCTCCGATGGTTGTCCCATGGACACTGCCACTAGCACAGCCAACGACCAATTTTATCTCGATAATCATTTAAAGCAGGTCATCGAGCGCGAAGCAAACCGCAATAAAATAGAAATCTACGGTGTCGGCATGGGCGTCGACCTAAGTCCCTACTATCGAAACAACATTATTTTGGATGTAAAGGAAAGCTGTCTGTTTAGTTTGTGTCGAGAGGTGTTTGGGGTACTAAGGAAGTAGAGCTGGTACCGTTCAACCCTGTTTAAGCCAATTGAACTGCTCGGTCTAGTCGGCACTTCAGCAAAAAGGCCGCTAAGAATTTAACGGCCTTTTTCGTTTCTGCAATTTTAATTGGCAGCGACTGAAAGGTGCAATTTAGACACGAACTTATCGTGGTTTTGTATCACGGATTCCAAATCGGCATAACATCCATCTGCGATAGAAAACTTACGTTGTTCATAATTTGGCGAAACTAAGTAAGTCGTCATGTTCGCTCTTTTGGCCGCCGTCAGGCCTGTAAAGCTATCTTCAATAACTAAACATTCTGCAACACCGATTTGGAGTTTACGGGCAGCGGTTAAATAAACATCTGGATGGGGTTTACCATATTCTTCATCTTCAGCGCTGCAGACAACACTGAACTTGTCCAACAACTGAAGGCGATCGAAGACTGCGTTAATGACTACATGGTTAGAAGATGTTGCCAATGCGATCTTTAAACCTTGGTTGGCAAAGTAGTCTAATGCCTCGTAAACGCCGGTCATCGCCTCACCCAAAGTAGAAATACGATGACACAACTTCGAAAGGATCATCGCTTCCAGCTCTTTCGTTTGAACGGTCAATGAATATGCCTCACACCAAATTTGCGCTATTTCATCAACACGTTTCCCCATTGTCATTTTTTCGCAGTCGTCACGTGTAATACACACACCAAAACTGTCGAGTGATTCCATCTGCGCCTCTTGCCACAGAGGCTCAGAATCAATGAGTACACCATCCATATCAAAAATAACCGCTTTTATATTCATGCTTACCTCAAAATTAGAAAAGGTATGACAACCAAAACCGTTGCCATACCCTAAGTCTTTTAAACGACAGACACTTTATCTGACTCTACAAATGTCGTTTCAAACCCTGGTTGTTCAACATTAATTAAGTAAGTAAAGAAGAAGGCCAGCACGTACAACACAGTGTAGGCAATGACCACACCGATTGTGCTGAAGTACGGTAGTAATACCACCGCAATGGCTGGCGCAAGGAAGTTAGACAATCCGGCTGATAAGTTATAAACCGAAATCGCCGCGCCTTTGTGGTTTGGTTCCAATGCAGGAAACACTGCCGCCATTGGTACAAAGGCTGCTACAAAGATCCCCAGAGAAATAGCCGGGATCAATGCCATGTAAAAGTTATTACCGAAATGCTGAGGAATGTAATAGAACGCTAGGCTAGATAGTGCCATTCCCACACAACCGAACCAACGTACTACTTTCATCCAGCCCAGTTTTTCGCCCAAGATTCCCCAGAAAACGTTAGAAAAGATGGTAGTAAAGAAGAACACTGCCCAAACCTGAAGCCACTCAGACGTAGTAAAGCCAAGATCATCGACAAACATCATCGGCATGATGACCGCAAAACCGAAAAGCGACAGCGTGTTGATAATGCGCACAAAGCTTGAGAAAAGTATGTTTTTGTTGGTGTAAAGAAGCGTTACTGCTCGGCTTAATTCGGTCAGTTTCTGCTTGTTAGTCAGGTTATGCATGTGCGTCGGCGTTTTAACATTACGCAGAGCGACCATGGCGATTAGACCACCCGCGGCACAAAATGCCAGCGATAACCACAAGGTACCAAACTCGCCAATCCAAGGAATAGTAAAGCTAGGAATGTAGCTACCCGCAACACCAATACCGATGGAATATACCGTCCAGAACCAGCCGAGTGCGGAGCTTACGCCATCACTGCGAACGTTATGTACAATCACCACAATAAATGAGTAAAGGAACAGTGGGTAAGCAAGGCCACGAATGCCGTAAAACAGTAAAATGAGTCCGTAGTTTGACTGGCTCAACCCAAGGGTTAAGAACAGTACGTGGAATACACACCAGAGTAGAAAACCAATTTTCATCGTTTTCTGTGGAGTAATGATTTCCGCTACCACACCGGATACCCAAGCGGCCAACGCCGCAGCCAGACCGTAAAGTGTAAATGCAAAAGATGACTGAGCCGGACTAAAGCCAAGCTCGGTAATGTAGTGCGACAGAAACGCCAGTTCAAAGCCATCACCAGTCATAAAGATTGCGATAGCGACGTATCCCCATATCAGATTGAGCGGCAATCCAAGCCACTGTTTGCTTACGTTTTCCATATATTCCTCGTTTCGTAGGGTAAAGGAATCCCACGCCCCCTCCTTTTTCTTTTATGGGGGCGTAGTCCATTTTTAGTTGTGATGTTCTTTCTAAGGTGACTCTTAACGGCCAGTGTTACGACCGAAGGACCAAGTCGTTTTGGTAAAGAGAGCGAAAACGTGAATAACGCTCAGACAGTCCTGCTTCACGCTCGACATTCGGTTGATAAACGCGATGAATTTCCGGCTTCTTACATACTTCATCCACCGATTTTCCTGACGCCAGGCAAGCAAGTCGAGCCGCCCCCAACGCCCCACCCGTTTCACCACCTTTGTGAGTAATCGTTGGCAAGTGAAGAATATCTGCAAGTAACTGCGCCCAGAACGAGCTACGTGCACCACCACCAACCAATGAGCACTGTTCGATGTGCGTACCGCTTTCTTGCAACACTCGCAAACCATCAGCAATACCAAAGCTCACCCCTTCGATCACCGCATAGCCAAGTAAGGCGCGATTGGTGGAATGGGTCATACTGTGGAACATACCCGTCGCTTCCGGATCGTTATGTGGCGTACGCTCACCAGACAGATACGGTAAGAAAATTGGCGCTTTTGCTTTCTCTTCTTCACTAAGCTGCTCAATTTCAGCCAGCAACTCCACTTCCGTTGTGCCTACTATGCGGCAGAACCATTGAAGGCAGCTGGCAGCACTTAGCATGACACTCATCTGATGCCATCGTTGTGGCAAAACATGACAGAAGGCGTGTACGGCAGACTCAGGTGCGGGGCGATATTTCTCGTTGACCACAAACAGTACGCCAGAAGTGCCAAGGGATATAAACGCATCACCCGGATTGACCGCACCAACACCGATTGCGCTTACGGCATTATCACCACCGCCACCAGCGACGATGACAGATGGACTTAGTCCCCATTTGTGGGCCATTTCAGCGGATAAAGAAGCCGATACTTCACAGCCCTCGACCAGTTCAGGCATTTGTTCCCGCGTTAGCTGGCATTTGTCGAGCAGAGAATCTGACCAGTCACGCTTAGCGACATCCAACCATAACGTGCCTGCAGAATCCGACATGTCGGAAACTTTTTTGCCCGTCATTTTGAAGCGAAGATAATCTTTCGGCAGCAGCACTGTGCTAATGCGGGAAAAGTTTTCAGGTTCATGCTTGCGAACCCAAATTAACTTGGGAGCCGTAAATCCTGGCATCGCAAGGTTACCAGCAATTTCATGCAGATCCGGAGCAGCCGCTTCAAGTTCGGTGCACTCTTCGTGACAACGTGTGTCGTTCCACAAAATAGCTGGACGAATCACATCATTGGCCTCATCCAGAAGCACTGCGCCATGCATCTGTCCAGACAAACCAATGGCTTTAATTGCTCCCCAATGCTCAGTGCATTTCTCACGCAGCGCCCCGATCAAATAGTTCGTTGCTTCCCACCACTCTTGCGGTGCCTGTTCCGACCAATGAAGATGCGGGCGTTGAATCGTCAGTGGTGCGCTGTGTGAAGCGACCGTTTCACCGTGTTCATCAATCACCAACGCTTTCACTTCTGAGGTGCCGAGATCTATACCTAGATACATGCCCATTCCTTATTGAATCATTGAGTAAGCTGCTGCAACTTTTTCTCGCAGCAATGTTTCAAAATCCGCGCGACTAGCTAGTTCACCAAACAAAGCGACATCTTGCGCGTAAGCGGCGATTGGGTCTTCAGAATCAAACATGCTGTGCACGGCATTTTCATCAAGAATCCCATCCTGATACTCATAAGGCAGTAAACCTTTGTGCCACTGGTGCATAAAGACAAAGAACAGCGCAGGCAGCATCGCAGTCGCATCTGGTGTAACACCTCGCTGATAGCATTCAATCATCGTCGGCGTAATCATGGCCGGGATTTTAGAAAACCCATCCGCAGCGACACGCTGGTTGGTGTCTTTAATGTATGGGTTGGTAAAGCGCTCTAACACCACCTCAAGATAGGTCGGCAGATCGATACCATTGTCACCAAGGCAAGGAATCACATCCTGACTGACGTAATCGTGCGCAATCTTGTAGATAAAATCCGTCAAAGTACTTTCGTGAATAAATGACTGGCCAACTAATGTTCCGGCCCAAGCGATACAGCTGTGCGAAGCATTCAAGATTCGGATTTTCGCCTCTTCGTAAGGAATAACCGACTCCACCATTTCCACGCCTACATTTTCCAGTGCAGGTCGAACGTCTTTGAAACTGTCTTCAATTACCCACTGAATGAAAGTTTCACCCATCACTGGCGCGTTATCTTCAATACCTGTTTGTGCTTTAATCCGATATGGCAGGTCTTCAGCGGGACGAGGTGTAATACGATCCACCATGGTGTTAGGACTTGTCGTATTTTCCTTCACCCATTGCAACACGTCAGCCTTACCAGTCAGAGTCAGGAACTCCATTAGACCATCTCGGAATCGCTCACCATTGTGACGCACGTTGTCACAGTTCAGCAGTGTCACTGGTCCAGCACTATCCGCCATACGGCGCTCAAGGATTTTCGTCACCGTGCCGTAAATTGTTTGGTGGCCACCGCTCAGATCAGCTTTTAGGACTGCGTTATCAACATCCAGTGAGTGATCGGTTCTTAAGTAGTACCCGCCTTCTGTGACCGTAAAGGCGATCACTTTTGTCTGCGCTTTTGCACCTTCTTCAATCAGCGGCGCCAAATCTTCCTGCCACGGGAGCAACGTCTGAATAGATTTGATCACCTCATATTCACGCTCCCCTGCTGGACTGACCGTCTCTAACACATACTCACCATTCTGCGCACGGAGAGTTTCAACGGTTGATTCTGCATCATTGCGAATGTTACCTGCCGCGATATGCCAGCTTTGGTCACCCGTTTCTAGCAATTTGTGCAGGTACCAGGCTTGGTGCGCACGGTGAAATGAACCCAGACCGATGTGAAGCCACGTATATTGGTTTTTCATTATATTTCCTCGTTTTTGTTTGATGGCTTAACTCTAATTGATCAAATTACCAAATAAAGAGCGATGGATCACAAATGAACAAAAGACCGATAATTGGTTTTTTGTTCATTTGTGAGTAATTGATTGCTATTGCACTCACGCGAAGTTAGAGAGAAGATAGATGTTCTAGATACGATGACGAACTAAATATTGTCATCAAAAGAAACGCAATAAGCTGAATAATAAGGATAAAACGTGGCTAGAGACGATAGTTTTAAAACCGATCAGATGGTTCGCGCAGCCTGGATGTACTACATCTCTGGTCGAAACCAGCGCGATATAGCATCTGAACTTGGCTTATCACGTCCAGTTGTCCAGCGCCTGATAGCAGCAGCGAAAGAAGAAGGGATTGTGTCTGTCGGACTTCACCATCCGATCTCCACTTGTTTGGACTACGCAGAACTGCTTAAAGAGAAGTATCAATTGGTAGAGTGTAATATCGTGCCAACCATCAGCGATGATGAGACGCTTGATAACGTATCTTTTGGCTGCTTCCAGCTCATGTCGAAATACATGAAAGACCAGCAGAATCAGATCATTGGTATTGGCTCTGGTCTGACACTTAAAAAAGCCATTAACCGAATTGATTTTGAAGCACCAAACAGTAAATGTGTCGCATTAATAAGTGCTATGGGCATAGATGGCCAGTGTAATTACTATGATGATGTGCCACTGATTCTGGCGCGAAAAATTCAGGCAAATTACTTCCAATTGCCCGCCCCACGTTACGCGACCTCTACCGACGAATTCAAAACTTGGGCAAGTATGCGTGTATTCAAAGAAGTATCCAGCGTTGCCGACAGTGCGAATGTGATTTTCCTCGGTATCGGTTCATTGAGTAAAGCCAGCCCAATTATCAAAGACGGTTTCATCTCTGCAGATAAGGCAGATGAGCTCAATCAGCAAGGAGCGGTAGGCGAAATACTTGGTCGTTTTATCAATGCTGAGGGTGAGGTGATCGACTGCGCCATCAACACTTTCATCACCAGTTACGATATACGTAACAATGATTGCCCTCGAATTGGCGCGGCTTGTGGGGAAGATAAACGTCCGGCGATTCTCGCCGCACTGAGAGGACACTGGGTGAATGGTTTAGTTACCGACGAAGCAACAGCGAGATGGTTATTAACGCAATAAGCGAATTTTCAGTTTAAGCCGTAGATCTCTTCAGGTGTCGCCCGCGCCCCGTTAAACCAGACTTTCAATTGTCCGCATAACGCTATCAATTTGCGGCTCAATTGAAAGTCTGCATCAAGACAACAACGTTTTCTCATTAGAAACACGAGAAGTTAATGTGTTTAATTAATACGGTAGAAACGTTTAGCCAAATTAGTGTGTTAGCCTTTCTATCAACGCTTGTTGATATTCAGGTAATTTCGAACGAGAGACGGATTGAAATGCTGATGGCGTTAGGTAAGTCATGCCTGCATGTAGCGCACTCGCTTTCATTGGTAAGAACACATCTTCTAGTTTAACGCCTATTCTGCCCGATTCCCCGTAGGTACTTGCTCCACCAGCCGCAGTCGTCACCAACAGCATTTCTTTTCCCTGCCATAATCCAGGTCCTACACTCCCCCAAACATCATTCATGTAAGCTTTCATCATCGGAGTAATATTGAACCAATGGGTTGGAAACATAAATACAATGCGATCTTGTTCTCTCGTTAGCTCACGCTCCTTTTGTGCATCGATGGCGCGAGTATCAAAACCATAAATAGTCTCTAGGTTTCGGACTGTGACTCCTTCAACACTTTCAGCCGCTTGCTGCATCCCCTTGGTCATCACTGACCTTTCTGGATAGGGATGTGAGACAATAACCAGCGTTTTTATATCCGTTTTATGAACCTGCTCTGCAGCGGACACAACATTGATGCATGTAAGCCACAGAACTTGCAAGGCGAGAAAAAATCCAGCCTGCTTAATGACGCTATTCCATTTCATTTGCGCTGTTCCTAAAATTCTATCTTTCCACAGTTGTTGTAAAAAAAATTAAGCCCAGCGAGCTGAGCTTAATTTTATTGATGCCAAGATTTTATTGACCAGCAACGTATTGCTCGTCAGTCACTTTCTCTTTCCAGATAACATTTTTGCCATCTTTCGATGCTGTAACAACAAGGTGTGTCATTGGTGCATCTGGGGTCGCGCCGTGCCAGTGATCAATACCCGGTGGGCACCAAACGCTCTCGTTTTCGCTAAAGCGAATCACTTTACCATCTCGGGTACCAGTAAGTGCCACACCAGAAGTGACAATCATATGCTGGCCTGCAGGATGCATGTGCCACGCGGTACGAGCGCCTTTTTCGAATGTCACATAAGCAGCGCTGTAATTCGCGACGTCATTTTCAGGGAATAGCATGTCCACTTTTACATTTCCTGTGAACAAATCTTCCGGTCCGTTAAAGGATTTAAGATCTTGTGCGCGATACGCTTGCTGGCTGCCTGCCGCATCGTCAGCAGCATTGGTAGTTGAAACCATTGCCGTCGATGAAACCATCCCTGCCAGTAACGTTAATATGAGTTTATTTTTCATAATCGAATTCCCTGTTATTTATTTAGGACCGAGTCCAGAACTTGTTGTGCGTTGTTAGCCACGTCTTCACCAACTTGCTTTTCAATGATGGTGATGAATTCTTTTAGCTCATCAACGGTTACATCGTTATTCATACTAATGCTGTAATGAGCTGCCAATTGGCTGTTTACACCTGGTATATTGGATAGAGTCGCAATCGTAGCGACTTCACGTTGTTTCCAAGTCAGCACATCACGAGCAAAAATGTCACCAAACAAATGAGATTTCAGGTATTCATCAATTTGAGGAGAGAAATCAAATAACGGCCCTTTTACTTCAACACCGATGAGTTTAGTTTGGTTTTCAGCACCAAATTCAAGGCTGGTTTTATCTGTCGGTAGTGGCGATGACTCTGGACCAACGACGTCTTCGATTCCATTGCTCTTTCTTTCTTCAAGAACCTGCATAAATGCAGCCAATGCATTCAGGCTACGAGGGAAACCAGCATATGCGTATAGCTGACCCAGCACTTCCTTGGTTTCATTAATGGTTAAACCTGCGTCCAAGCCTTCGTTCAAGCTTACTTTTAGCTTCTCGATTTCACCACTGGCGGCAAACGCTGCGATCGGAATAATCGCCTTCTCTTTAGTATCAAAACCTTCTGCCGCCGTTGCGGTATTCATAGTCAATACCGCTAGCAAACTCGCCACAAAAATGGACCATTTACTGAAATATCTGCCTATATGAAACATTTGTGTCTCCCTATTCCCTTTGCATTTTTGAGTCTTCAATCGCACTCTCTAAATATAAAGTTATCGCAAAATTTGCATACTACTTTGCCTAGAAGAGTTTAATTATTGCCTAATCTTCTATTAAGCAAACTCCACTAGAATTGAGATATAAATAAAAACATGATGTTACATTTGGAAACAATAATAACGCGACCATTTACTTGACTATTAAAATGTAAAAACTACTCAATAAACAATTAATCGTTATTCGTACTAGCTAGTCATTTAAATGTAGAAGTAAACATCGTCTATTTAATTAAATAGTAATAATCAGGCGTAATTTCATTTTTATCTCGGCCCGCTTATTAACGTAGAAATGCCTGTTAATCTTTTTGATTAACAGGCATTTATTTACAAAATCCAATGTATTATTCAATAACCTCTATAGTGACTTTCATTGAACCACCAGAAGTAAAGCGCGATAAATCGCCGTCAACTTTCCCGAGGTTAATCAATCCAGATGCATAGCCAAAGTTATTATAAAACACGACTAAGTTCCCCCAAGGTGCGTAGTAAGAAATGTCTCCCGCTTTGGAACTCACGCCAGCTGGCGCCCCTTCCTTGGTTAACTTCGATGGTAGGTAGGCTATTTTTTCAGTACTGGCGTAATCTTCCAACTCTAAAGTTAATGGTAGTTGGGCGATAAAATCTTGTGTGCTCGGACTATCATTTAACGTCGCAGTGACGGTGCGATCATCAAATACAAAACGAATCTTCATTGTACTCTCCCCGGTAATAACTCCGCTCTCGGTCACGTTGCCGGAAGCGAAACAAATTTGGCTAATAAGTAATGCGGGCAACACTGTAAGCGTGGATAAAATGGTTTTGTGCCACTTCTTTAACAACATAGTAGTGATTCCCTTTTAGTTAAGTGACAGTTTTAGAGGTTACCTAAAACGCGTGCCATTCTCTGAAGCCCATCGAGTAGTTGCGCTCTCGGGCAAGCCATATTGAGACGAATGTAACCCTCGCCTTGGGTGCCGTAAACCGCGCCCTGATTGAGCATAAGAGCGCCTTCAGTTATCAGTTTTTCGCCGATTTCTGCGGAAGGCAAATCTAGCTGACGACAATCAATCCATGCCAAATACGTGGCTTCCTGCTGAACGACACTCAAACGTGGTAAGTGCTGGTTAATAAATTCAACGACAACCAAATAGTTCTGATGTAGATACTCTCTCAGAGCATATAGCCAAGCTTCACTTTCGTTGTATGCCGCCATTAATGCTGATACGCCAAAAGGATTCACATCACAAACTTCATGAATATTTAATACGCGATCGATTTTGTCACGTAGCTGTTTATCAGCAGTGATGATATTGGCGATTTGTAGCCCTGCGATATTGAACGACTTACTCGGAGAATTTGTCGTCACTGTGTTAGCAAGAAACTCATCCCCCAAGGCAGCAAAAGGCTGATGTTGAACTCCCGGAAACGTAAGATCACAATGGATTTCGTCGCTAATCACTTTGACACCATGTCTAAAGCAGATCTCACCCAATCTGGTCAGCTCTTCTTGTGTCCACGCACGGCCAACCGGATTGTGGGGGTTGCATAGAATCAGAACCTTCACATCAGATCGAGAAGCTTTTCGTTCAAGATCGTCAAAATCCATCTCGTAATAACCATCACGATTCACCAGCGGATTTTCAACAAGGTGGCAGTCCATATTGCGAATCGAACTGAAAAAACAGTTATACGCGGGAGTTTGAACAATAGCGCCATCACCCGGATTGGTCAGTGCTTTCAGGATAGCTGATAACGCAGGAACTACGCCTGACGTGTACTGAATCCACTCACGTTGGACGTGAAAGTTATGTCTTTTACCGAACCAGTTTATAACCGCGGCGTAATAAGCGTCAGGGACTTTGGTGTAACCAAATACGCCATGCTCAACACGTTGTTTCAATGCACTTACAATAGGTTCGGCAGTGCGGAAATCCATATCCGCGACCCACATCGGAAGAATAGAGCTGTTCCCCATGCTATCCCACTTAACACTGCCAGATCCCTTCCGTTCAACAATTTGATCAAAGTTGAAAGATGACATTATGTTCTCACCTCAAATTCCGTTTCAATTGTGCATCCTCCCGGGTTCTTGCAGTTCTTATCAAAGATAATTTCTCCGATTGAGCGTGCTTTAATAGAGCCAGATAAAGGATTCTTGATACTGATGATGTCGGAAACAATTTCAGCGTTCAATGTCGCGTATTCAAAACACAGATCCGTCTCTTCCATAACGCAATTTTCCATGATTAGATCTTGCGCGTAACACAACGGCTGCTCACCTCGAATGGTGCAATTAACCAAACGTAAATTTTTTGAGTGCCAACCTAAATATTCACCATCTAAGACGCTGTCGTATACCGTAACATTTTCTGTGCCCCAAAATGCGTCTTTAGAGTCCAAATACGCGTTGCGAATAGTGACGTTTTTAGCGTCTTGGAACGAGTAGTTTCCTTGTAGCTTGAAGCCATCAATTTCTACATTTTCACAGTTCAAAAAAACATAGTCGGCGCCGCGCATTTCAACATTGTTTAAATTGACGTTATCACACATCCACAAGGTTTCACCCGCATTCGGGAATCTCGTATTTTCGATAGTAAGATTCGAGACACGGCGAAACATTTTAGGCGCTTCGATCACGCAGTTATTCATCGTCAGGTTCTCTGAGTACCAGATAGCAGCTCGTGCGTATACCGTAAACAGGCTCTGCTCAATCAAGATGTCATTGCTATGCCAGAAGGGATATTTACCCATAAACTCACAGTGTTTAACCATGATATTTTGCGAATGTTTTAACGCTGACTCGCCCGGGTAAAATCGCACTTTATGCAGATATTTATTTTCTTCAGCGTATAATGGTCTCTCACCTTCAAAGAAGGTGTCGCATAATTTTTCTTGCTGACAGAGTTGGTCTTGGATTGTTTTCGATAGTGTCATGGTACACCTGAACTTAGAAATTAAGGAATTAACGTTGGCAAACATTGCCAGTGCTTACTTATAAATGAACAGTAAATAGCTTGGAAACCAAGCGGGCACATTAATAAAACTCGTCAAATTATTTAATGTAGAGCGAAAGAAAATAAATATATACTCTCAGCCACTCTAATAACTGAATAAAAAGGTAAAGAATACAAAAAGGCAGTGGATCAGTACACCTTACGCGAAACTTTAAAAAGTGATGACTACGTCACTGACAATCTTTCCTAAGATAATCTCCCATCAATTTGTAAAATGGGAGTGTTTCAATGCTGGATTATAATATTTGCTACCAAATATAAACGTCGCAAATATTACTCGTTTCCTTTAGCCTAAAATATTATCCAGAACTTGATCGGCATTTAATGCAACATCCTCACCACAGTGCTGTTTTAGTTCGCCAATAAACGTTTTCAACAAGGCTGGCGTGATACCATTATTTAAACTGATACCAAAATGTGCCTGAAGCTGGCCATTAACACCCTGCATATTTGCCAAGGCTGCTATCGTCGCAAGCTCTCGTTCTTTCCATGTCAGTACATCACGCTGGAAAATGTCACCAAACAGATGTGCTTTTAGGTACTGGTCAATTTCGGGGGCAAAATCAAACAAAGGGCCAGAGACAACTTGCCCAACTAACTGGGTTTGGTTTTTAGTACCAAAACTTAAACTGCTTACGTCTGTTGGTAGAGGGCTTGCAGGCTCGCCTTCTGTATCAAAGATTCCTTGCTGCTTACGCTCTTCTATAACAGACATAAATGCCCCAAGCGCGTTGAGGCTTCTGGGAAAACCAGTGTATGCGTACATCTGTACCAGTATTTCTTTGGTTTCGCTGATGGTGAGGCCAGCATTCAACCCTTCGACCAAACTCATCTTCAGCTTTTCAAGCTCACCACTTGCAGTGAATGCTGCTATTGGAATGATGGCTTGTTCTTTACCAGAAAAGTGTTCTTGCATGGTTCCTCCGAAGTTTGAATCAAAAGGCGAATCAATGTCCTGATACCCTTTGGATAACAAGACAGCAGGTTGTGTTGACGGTAACAACATGTCTAAATCTACGCCTATATTTAAAAACCCGTTAGCCTAATGATTGCCAATACTTGCCTAATTATCCAAACACCAATATTGACAAGAGAACTAGAGAGGAAGTTTAGCCAATACTTAACCCTAAGAAAATAAACTGTAATGGATTGTTATATAAAATATTTATACTAACTCAACGAACAATAAGTGCATGATAAGCCGAGAGAGCAATCGAAAAAATCGTGATTGAACTATCAATAGCAAATTGCCTAATAATCTTTACATAAGGAAAATGGCTGTTATAACTAAATAGTCGAAGACAGAAGTAGTCCAACCCTTTGGTTGCCCGTGGAGTAGCAATGAACGATTCACAAAACACAAACGTAGCAGCATCAATCCTTGCTGAAAAAATCCAAAAATGGACCGGTGATGCCACACAATTTGATACCGAAATCCCAGGACTTAGATTAAGTCGCTGGACAACGCCTACACCACCAACCAGCTACACTCACAACCCAAGCATCTGTCTGATTGCTCAAGGAAAAAAGCGTGTTTTTCTGGGTGATGATAGCTTCACGTATGATGCCAATCATTTCCTGATCTCGTCAGTTGATCTCCCTATCACTGCCAACATAATGAAAGCAAGCGAAGATGAACCCTACCTTGGACTGATAATGGAACTGGATTTACAAGAGATTTCCCAACTCATTGTAGATAGTGAGTTTTCTTTTAAGACCAACAAGGAAGCACAGAAAGGTATTGCTGTAGGAGAACTGTCAGGCTCGCTACAAGATGCGTTTATTCGCCTTATGACTCTACTAGACGAGCCTGATAACATTAAGATCTTGGCTCCGGTAATCAAACGAGAGATTTTTTACCGATTATTAATGACTGAGCAAGGCGCACGATTAAACCAAATCGTGACGACAGGTAGCCATAGTCACCAAATCGCCAAAGCCATTGACTGGCTAAAGAACAACTTTGTCAAACCATTAAGCGTAGGCGACCTTGCAGCGTACAGTGGTATGAGTAAATCTGCTTTTTACACGCATTTCCGTTCAATGACATCGATGACGCCATTACAGTTCCAGAAGAAATTGCGACTCAGTGAAGCGCGTCGATTGATGCTGACAGAAAACTTAGATGCAATGGCAACAACATTTAAAGTTGGATATGAAAGCCCTTCCCAATTTAGCCGCGAATACAGTCGCTTGTTTGGTTTGCCACCTTCGAAAGACATTAAAGCGCTCAAAGAAGCCAACATCTCTTAAATTTGCTTCTACTCAACCCGTTATAAAATAATGAAAAAGTGGGCATATCGCCCACCCCAGATGCTCTCTAAAACGCAAACGGCTAGAAAACACTCGTTAATCGCGGTGTTTGCAGAATCACTTGCTCTAGCTGCTTAAAACATACTTACAACGCTTCAACCAGACCTGCGCCATCTTTAGCTTTGCACACATAAATCGATGCTTTTAAACCTGTCGCAGCTTCATATTTAGCTTCTACCGCCGATTTCACCTTGTCCACCAATGCAGGTGGAACGAGAGATACGATACAGCCACCGAATCCACCACCGGTCATGCGCACACCTCCTTCTTCGCCAATCACCTCTTTCACCATCTCAACTAGGAGGTCGATTTCTTTGACGGTAATTTCGAAATCATCACGCATTGATGCATGAGACTGAGCCATCAGTTCACTCATTCGTTTAATATCATGCGAACGGAGCGCTTTTGCCGCTTCGACTGTGCGATCGTTTTCAGTGATCACGTGACGCGCACGTTTTGCCACCAATTCATCCAACTCAGAGACTTTCTCGTTGAACTGCTCAATGGTGACATCACGCAGAGCTTTAACACCAAAGATTCGTGCCGCTTCTTCACACTGTTCACGACGAGTGTTGTATTCGCTGTCTACCAAGCCACGTTTTTTATTCGAGTTAATGATCACGACTGCCATGTCCTCAGGCATAGAAACAGCTTCTGTTTCCAGACTACGGCAGTCCAATAACATGGCGTGGTTTTCACGGCCTTCTGCCGAAATCATTTGATCCATGATGCCACAGTTACAACCAACAAATTCGTTCTCGGCTTGCTGACCATTTAATGCGATTTCCGCCTGGCTTATTTCCAGGTTGAAGAGCACTTTGAACGTCTGACCAATCACGACTTCCAGTGCCGCTGATGAGCTCAACCCCGCACCTTGAGGAACATTGCCGCTGACAGAGATATCAGCACCGGTAAACTGGTAGCCACGAGCCAGAAGACACTTCACGACACCGCGAATGTAGTTTGCCCACATTTTGTCTTCTTGGAATGTGATTTCTTGAGTGATATCGAATTCATCAACCGCGTTATCGTAATCAACCGATACCACGCGTACCAGGTTGTCTTCACGCTTTGCTGCCGCAACAACCGTTTGATAGTTAATTGCACATGGCAGTACAAAACCATCGTTGTAGTCGGTATGTTCACCAATCAGGTTTACACGACCAGGCGCTTGGATAATATGGCTTGGCGCATAGCCCAACACGCTCTCAAAAGACGCTTTCACATTTTGGATTAAATCAGACATATTGAATTCCTAATCTCATAAATTCTTTTCAATTTCTCTTTAACTGGCAGATAGTCCGAGAAAATTTTGTTAAGCCCTAAATATTTGGAATTGCAGCTAGGCGACAAGTAAATTCAGCCCTATGTGCATAGATTTCCTATGTGATTAGGGCGGCCGGCGATCCGGTGGATTTATGCAGGCAACAACGCTGCGGTTTCAAATATGACGGGGTTACTGTTCTTTGTAGTGCAAATCACTTAGATCACGCAGACGCTGTGCCGCCTGCTCTGCGGTTAAGTCGCGTTGGCTTTCAGCCAGCATTTCGTAACCCACCATAAACTTACGAACTGTCGCGCTACGTAAAAGTGGCGGGTAGAACAATGCGTGAAGCTGCCAATGGTCTACATCTGTGCCTTGTTCAAAGAAAGGGGCGTAGTGCCAACCCATTGAGTAAGGGAAAGAACATTGGAATAGATTGTCATAACGGCTGGTCAGCTTTTTGATAGCTACCGCCAAGTCGTCACGCTGCTCATTACTTAACTCGCTCATACGGCGAATGTGTGTTTTGGGTAGCAGCATGGTTTCGAATGGCCACGCCGCCCAGTAAGGGACAACCGCCAACCAATGCTCGGTTTCAACGACGATACGGGAGCCATCTTTTAGCTCAGCTTGTACGTAATCCACCAGCAGGTTGCTACCGTGTTCCTGGTAGTAAGCCTTTAGGTTTTGCTCTTTACGTTCAATCTCATTTGGTAAAAAACTGTTCGCCCAGATTTGACCATGTGGGTGAGGCTGAGAACAGCCCATAGTTTCACCCTTATTCTCAAACGCTTGGACCCAAATATACTCTTTACCTAGCTCTTCAATTTGCTCGTTCCACGTATCAATCACGCCACGGATTTTGTCTACTGGTAGTTCAGGTAAGGTTTCGCTGTGGTCAGGAGAGAAACAAATCACTCGGCTCAAACCGCGTACACCTTGGGTTTTGAATAGTGGGTTGTCTGATTCTGGCGCATCTGGTGAATCCACCATCAGAGCAGCGAAGTCGTTATTAAACACGTACGTGCCCTGATAATCTGGGTTAGCATCGCCAGAGATACGCTCATTTGTCGGACACAGGAAACACTTCTCATCGTAGCTTGGTAACTCATCAATCGCCGCTTTCTCATCCGCCCCACTCCAAGGACGTTTTGCACGGTGTGGTGAAACTAAAATCCATTGACCCGTTAGTGGGTTGTAACGGCGGTGTGGGTGATCCACTGGGTTAAATTCAACGTTCGACATTTTACTTACTCAACTTATTCTTCTTACTAGTCCGACGCACTGCACCGGATGAAAATTAGTAACCTTGTGGGTTGTTAGATTGCCAATTCCAAGTATCGGCAGTCATTTCAGCAACGCTGCGTGTTGCTTTCCAACCAAGCTCGCGCTCTGCCTTGTCTGTGCTCGCCCAACATTCGGCGATATCACCCGGACGACGCGGGCACAATTCGTAAGGCACAGGTTTACCGCAGGCAGCACCGAAAGCTTCCACCATTTCAAGTACGCTAGAACCTTTACCTGTCCCTAGGTTGTATGTGTGCAAGCCCGCTTTCTGCCCCACAGCTTCCAGTGCCGCAATGTGGCCATCAGCCAGGTCCATTACATGGACGTAATCACGCACACCTGTACCATCCGGCGTTAGGTAGTCGTTACCAAATACGGCGAGCTTTTCACGACGACCAACCGCGACTTGTGCAATAAACGGCATCAAGTTGTTTGGAATGCCTTGCGGGTCTTCGCCCATGCTGCCTGATGGATGCGCGCCAACAGGATTAAAGTAGCGCAGCAAAGTTATGCTCCAATCGCTTTCAGCATTGAACAAATCACTCAAACACGCTTCCACCATGTGTTTACTACTACCGTATGGGTTAGTGGTTGCACCTGTTGGTGAGTCTTCTGTGATCGGAACGATTTCTGGATCGCCGTAGACGGTTGCTGAGGAACTGAATACGATGCTCTTCACACCCGCTTTACGCATACTACGCGCCAACACCAATGAGCCATTGACATTGTTATCGTAATATTCCAATGGCTTGACGACTGACTCACCTACCGCTTTCAGACCTGCAAAGTGAATGACCGCTTGGATATCATGCTCAGCGAATACCGAATCCAAAAACGCTTCATCACGAATATCGCCTTGATAAAAAGTTGGCTGTTTGCCAGTTAGCGCTTCAATACGGCTCAATACTTCTGTTTTGGCGTTACACAAGTTATCGACAATGATGGGCTCCATGCCCGCCTCAATCATCTGAACGCATGTGTGACTGCCGATGTAACCCATACCACCTGTGACAAGTACTCTCACTTTTACTTCTCCGCTGTTGCTGCTTCCTGCTCGTTACCGGACCTGATGCTCACTGAGCCAGCGTTATTCACACCAAGTCGATACGCCCAATTCTTCGCTGATTAAAATTCTATCAACCAAAACCGATTTAGATCCGTGATCAAACTCAAATTAGTGTAAACGTTTCCACAGATAAAAGCACTGTTTAGTCTTAGAAAGAAAAAATCACGCATAATCGAAAAATAGAACGATTATTAAAACCTTAATTGGTCACAGCTCTAAGACAATCAAGAAGCGTCAACTTACATAGTAAATTGTAAATACGCCAAAATTGTAAACGATACCACTTAGTGACAGTTAGCTCTGAATGAGTAATAACTCATGAGTACTAAGAAACAGGAAAAAGATGGGTATGGAGAAGCGAATTGAATTTTCTCCATTAAAAAGGGACCTGAGTCAAACTCAGATCCCTCATTTTTATTCACTTTCTGCTAATCGTATGACTACGCCAGAGAAGACATATCGATAACAAATCTATGCGCTAAATCACCAGAAGCGAGCTGCTTAAATGCATCGTTAATTTCATTCATTTTGATCATTTCGCATTCTGGGTAGATGTCATGATCAGCACAAAAATCCAGAAGTTCTTGCGTTTCAGCGATACCGCCGATCAACGAACCAGCAACGCGACGACGACCAAATACTAGAGGCACGCTCATTAGCTCGTCTAATGGACCAACCTGACCAACAATGACAAGTGATCCGTCTAGATCCAACAATGGCGTGTATAGATTGACATCATGCTTGGTTGGTACTGTATCGATGATGAGATCGAACGAAGAAGCCGCAGCTTGCATTGCCTGCTCGTCTGTTGACGCCAGGATAGCTTTAGCACCCAATGCTTTTGCTTGCTCTTCTTTATTGGTTGTACGGCTAATTACCGTCACTTCAGCACCCATTGCCACAGCAAGCTTCACCGCCATGTGACCTAAACCGCCTAGACCGATCACACCGACTCGCGAACCTTCAGTTACGTTCCAAGTACGTAGTGGTGAGTATGTTGTAATACCTGCACAAAGAATTGGCGCGGTACGAGACATATCCAACGAGTCTGGAACGCTTAATACAAACTCTTCACGAACCACGATGTGTTTAGAGTAACCACCTTGAGTGATTTCACCGGTATGACGATCTGGTGCACCGTAAGTCGGCGTCATGCCATTGCGGCAGTACTGTTCTTCGCTGTCATGGCAGTGGTCGCATTCCTGACAACTGTCCACCATACAACCGACGGCAACTCGGTCACCTACTTTGTATCGAGATGCTTCCGCACCTACCGAGGTAACGATACCAACAATTTCGTGACCAGGAACCAGTGGATATGGTTGAGGTCCCCAATCACCATTAACGGTATGTAAATCTGAGTGGCATACACCACAATAGGTTATTTCAATCGCGACATCATTTGGACGTAACTCTCTGTGTTCGAAATGATATGGTACAAGATCCGTATTTTCTGATTGTGCCGCGTACCCAATTGTTTTCATGTCACAATATCCTTTTATTCTCTATTGCTAATTTAGGATGACTATCAGTCACAAGTCATCACTATCACCTTATACACTTAGAGATCACAGTTCTTGCCCGATAATCTTTTATCCTTGCTCGATAGTAATCACGGGGCTTCAGATTAAGCGAGGCTCAACGGTAATCATTCATATAGTGTCGTCTGCGCACAAAAAGCATAGGGTTGCTATCTATTCACTTAGCCGTGGAATAAAACCTAAAGTCACGAGGTAAATCAGAAAAGAAGCCACCAGTTCCTCTCCCATTCACACACCTTCACAATCTCAGTCAAAGTGATTAGCCGTCGGAAGATATTTATGCCTAAATATAGGAATAATATCCATATCCAAACGTATGCCCCAACCTAAGAGAAAGTGAGAAGTAAATGCAGGAAAAAAAGCCGCAATCTATTGAGCGTAACCCTTGTCCTGAACCAATCAGAATCGGTTTTATTCTCCAACCACATTTTTCTCTTATGGCATTTACTGCTGCCATGGATGCGCTTATTACGGCAAACCTAGTCCATGAAACCAGCTTATTTCAGATTCAAACCTTTGGTATCGATTCGCGTAAAGTATTGAGTGATATAGGCATCGATATCGCAACAGATGCAACGGTTGAGTCGCTAAATCTACACAAAAGAGGCTCACTGGATTGGCTGTTTGTGTGTGGCGGTTATCGTTGCAGTACGCAAGCATCCCAGCCACTAACGGAATGCCTGACCTCTGCCAACAATCAAAAGATCAATCTAGGCAGCATTTGGAATGGGACCGTTGCATTAGCTCATGCGAACGCCATTGAAGAAAATACCGCTTCCGCTGTGCACCCTAACAGTCATCAGTTTATTCATACCACTTTCCCTGCTCTGGAATTATCCTCCCACACGTATGAAGTGTCGGCCAATCGTGCTAGCTGTGCGGGACCAAATAGTGCCATGGAGATGATGCTGAGTATTATTGAGGCAAAATTTGATCAGAAGTTAGTGCGGGCAGTACGCGAGATCTTAAGCTGTGATCAAGCGTCAGAAGGAAGACAAACAATTTTACACAGCCAGCCGAATAAGCCGTCAGTCGATACTCTGGCCCGCCCCGAGGCACTGCAAGATGCCATTGTCCTGATGGAATCAAACATTGAAGAGCCTTTAACGCCCGACGAACTCGCGCGATTTTTATCGATGTCTCGCAGACAGCTAGAACGGCTATTTCAAACCCATCTCGATATCTCGCCATCGAGGTATTATCTGAAGCTACGTTTGTTAGCTGCTCATAAAGAGTTGGAAAAGAATAAAGAACCTATTATTCAGATTGGCTTGAGCTGTGGCTTTGTGAGTAGCAGCCACTTCAGTAACTGTTTTAAAGACTTCTTTGGTTACACCCCGACTCAACTGCGTCAAAATATGAAGAACAAAAACTCAACGCATTCGACACGCTAACCAGTCAAGTTCCAATAAAAAATGGAAGCTAGCAATAAAAAAAGAAGACACAGAGCCCGCTGTGTCTTCTTTGGCTTAGTAAGTGAGTGTCAACACCAAGGACGAGAGATAGAAAATATCAACACTCAATCACATTAACAGCTAAGCCACCTGTTGATGTTTCTTTGTATTTATCCTGCATATCCAGGCCAGTATCGCGCATTGTTTTGATAACTTTATCCAGAGACACAAAGTGCTCTCCGTCTCCACGCAATGCCATTTGAGCTGCATTGATAGCCTTCATTGCAGCGATCGCATTACGTTCGATGCAAGGCACCTGAACAAGTCCGCCGACCGGATCACAGGTCAATCCAAGATTATGCTCTAAGCCGATTTCTGCTGCGTTTTCAATTTGTAGTGGCGTTCCCCCTAGAACGGCACAAACACCCGCAGCAGCCATGGCACAAGCAGAGCCCACTTCACCCTGGCAACCCACTTCCGCACCAGAGATAGACGCATTCTTCTTACAAAGAATACCTATCGCAGCGGCCGTTAGAAGAAAATCAACCACCTGCTCATCAGAACAATTCGGCGTGAATTCTTTGAAGTACATTAATACGGCTGGAATGATGCCCGCCGCGCCGTTTGTCGGTGCCGTTACCATTCGACCACCAGCTGCATTTTCTTCGTTAACGGCTAACGCGTATAAATTGACCCAATCCATGCCGCTAAGTGTGGAGCTAATGACATTCGGGTTGGCACAATAGACAAGCGAGTCGAATAGTTTCTTTGCACGGCGTTTAACGTTTAGCCCGCCTGGTAACACACCCTCAGCACTGAGGCCGTTAGAGATACAAGACTTCATCGCGTACCAGATATTCAGCAATCCGTCTCTGATCTCCTGTTCTGAACGCCAAACCTTTTCATTTTCCAGCATCAGTTCACTGATACTCATTTGGTTTTTCTGGCATAGCTGGAGAAGTTCTTCACCGCTATTGAAATCATACGGTAGCGCGACAGAATCCGCTGCAGAGGTCTCAGACAGCGCTTCTTTCTTATCTAAAATGAAGCCACCGCCCACAGAAAAATAAACGTTTCGGTATAACGTATGACCGGATTCGTCGATGGCGATGAGTTCCATTGCGTTCGGGTGATAAGGATGGACTTCACGCAAGAACTTCATGTCGTTTGACCAGTCAAAAGGGACCAGCTTTTTACTCTTCAGCCATAAGTCACCACCTTGCTTTAATTCCTGTGTGATGACAGGGATCGTTGCCGTATCAACGGTATCCGGTAGCTCTCCCATTAGGCCAACGACAATGGCAGAATCCGTGCCATGGCCAACGCCAGTCGCACTCAAGGAGCCCATTAACTTAACCACGATTCGCTGAGTCGATTCTAAGAAATTTAACTCATCTAACTCATTGGCAAATCGATTGGCGGCAACCATAGGTCCAACAGTATGGGAACTTGATGGCCCAACGCCAATTTTAAACAAATCGAAAACACTGATAGACATCCCTTGCTACTCCTATCAATGGCTTAGAATAATTGTGCGAGTACCGGATAAAAATACCCGTCTCTCAACATGATGTTTTACAGCATTAAACAACGTAATTCGTTCAACATCCTGACCTTTAGCAATCAAATCTTCTGGATAGTGAGCATGCCCTACTTCCTGAAGCCCTTGAGAGATGATCGGACCTTCGTCCAAATCGTTGTTTACGTAGTGAGCCGTTGCACCTACCATCTTCACGCCTTTTTCCCATGCCTGATGGTACGGACGTGCGCCTTTAAAGCCTGGTAACAGGGAGTGATGGATATTGATTGCGCGTCCACTTAAGCGTTCACAAAGCCAAGGAGAAAGAATTTGCATGTAGCGCGCCAGTACGACCAATTCGATGTCGTATTCATCTAACAAGCGAACAATTTCCGCTTCCTGCTCTGGCTTGGTCTCAGGAGTAATCGGCAGATGGTGGTAAGGAATACCGTGCCACTTCGCCAAGTCTTCCAAATCTGGATGGTTTGAGATGATAACCGGCACTTC
Organism: Vibrio natriegens NBRC 15636 = ATCC 14048 = DSM 759; assembly: GCF_035621455.1. Taxonomy (NCBI): domain Bacteria; kingdom Pseudomonadati; phylum Pseudomonadota; class Gammaproteobacteria; order Vibrionales; family Vibrionaceae; genus Vibrio; species Vibrio natriegens. Next base: position 1,481,665 of record NZ_CP141823.1, on the reverse strand, counting down.
AACATTTAACTGACCAGTACGATAGCGATAAAGCAAATCGTTCAGACAGTGATCATATTTTGAAACAAGTATAGCCATACGCATGCGTTGACCAGAGGCAGTCAGACTCCACTCCATTGAGAAATCTTTCGCTCTTACACCAAACTCTGAGTCAAATTGCTGCGGATCAAAATCTGGTTCAGCAGGAATAAACTCAATACGAATAAAAAACTGCCCTGTTGCTCTGTCATCAAAAGACTGGATTTCATTGATGTAATGACCAACGCTCGCCAAATAACGCGTAACGACGTCAACAGTGCCGCTTACACTCGGACAATGTGCGGTAAGAATCCAAGTTTGTGTTGAATTTTCCATAGTTCCCTCTACTCATGGTATAGCCGGTACATCCCGTACCGGCTCGATTACAACTTAGCTAGCTCTTTACTTAGCGATTGACAGACCAAACTCTAGGCTTGCATCTTGAATCCACAACCATAGGTAGTCAGAGAAGCTACGGCGAACAACCAACTCGAACTTATCTTCTTCAAGGCGACGAATGATCGCGCCACTTTTCGCAAATACGGTTGACACAACTTTGCCAACTGGGAATTCCTTCAAGTGAACATCAATCGGCGTCGACTTTTTCAGAACATCAACAGCATGAGTACCAGAGAGCTCTAGAATCGTTGAACCGCCGCTACCGTTAACCAGAGAGTAATGACCCTTCATTTGCTCACGAAACGCTGATTCCACGTCAAATGCTGCTAGTCCTGGAACCGTAATCAACCATTCATCCGGCGCTAACCAACGAGCGGCAAAATCGCCTTTCGACGTTGATGTCAACGGTTCAAGTGGTAGTGAGAAGCCAAGAATTGAAAACACTGTTTTGAGCATTTCTTCATTTTCTGGGTTGCATCGTAACGTTAGATGTCCCATCAACTTCACTTCTTTAAGAACCACACCTTGACGATCTGGCGGCATACTTGCCAATTTATCGAACTCTGCATGATGCAAAGGAGATTCACCGAAAATTTCTCCACCAGGAACCTGGTTCATTAGGTCAACCAATGGTTGTTTGTTTTCTTGTTCAATCAATGTTGTATCAGACATTTTGGCGCTCTCCCTTTGGATCCAAAAATACAGTGCTGCAGATTTCAGCTTCAATCACGGTACCGTCTACTTGTGGGTAGTAAACCTTTTCGCCCATGCGGTCCAGACCACCTTTTACAAAGCCCATCGCGATACTGCGATTCAGGTTTGCACTCCAGTAGCTAGACGTAATATGTCCAACCATTGGCACAGGAATCGGCGCATTTGGATCGAGAACACCTTGTGAACCTTCAGGAATAACGACATTCGGGTCGATGGTTTTCAAGCCAACCAGTTGTTTACGGTTTTCTCTTACACAGTCTTCACGTGCCATGCCTCGTTTACCGATAAAGCTGAATGGTTTGCTGTTCGCGACACACCATCCCATACCTAAATCGTAAGGGTGAACACTTCCGTCTGTATCCTGACCTGCGATAATGAAACCTTTTTCTGCACGCAAGATGTGCATAGTTTCAGTACCGTAAGGCGTGATGTCGTATTTCGCACCGTGTTCCATCAACTTCTTCCAAACGTGTAGGCCGTAGTTTGCCTGAACGTTGATTTCGAATGACAGTTCGCCAGTGAAAGAGATACGGAAGATACGCGCTGGTACACCAGCAACCGTAGCTTGTTTCCAGTCCATAAACGCGAAGTTATCTTTGCTTAGGTCGCAATCTGTCAGCTCTTGAAGCAGCTTGCGGCTGTTTGGACCTGAAATTGTTGCTGTCGCCCAGTGATCGGTAACCGAAGTAAAGTACACTTCCAGTTCCGGCCATTCTGTTTGATGGTAAAGCTCAAGCCACTCAAGTACGCGTGCAGCACCGCCAGTTGTGGTAGTCATTAAGAAGTGGTTTTCGCCAAGACATGACGTAACACCATCGTCGAACACCATACCGTCTTCACCACACATCAAACCGTAGCGACATTTACCAACTGGCAGTTTTGCCCAAGCGTTGCTGTAAATACGGCCTAAGAATTCACGCGCGTCTTTACCTTGAATATCGATCTTACCAAGTGTTGATGCGTCCAGAATGCCGACAGAGTTACGTACTGCGAGACACTCACGGTCGAGAGCTTGTTGCATGGTCTCTGCCGCTTTAGGGAAGTACCATGGACGTTTCCATTGACCAACATCTTCAAACAATGCGCCATTGTCTAAGTGCCACTGATGCATTGCGGTGTAACGTTTAGGGTCAAACAACTCTTTACAGTTACGTCCCGCAATCGCGCCAAAGGTAACCGGCGTGTAGTTTGGACGGAAAATCGTCGTACCTGTTTCTGGAATTGACTTGTTCAGCGCGTTAGCGGCGATAGCCATACCGTTAATGTTACCTAGCTTACCTTGGTCAGTACCAAAGCCCATCGCTGTGTAACGTTTAACGTGTTCGATTGACTCAAAACCTTCACGACATGCCAGTTCAATACCAGCGGCTGTTACATCGTTTTGGAAATCCACAAACTGTTTCGGTGCTTTCGACGTCTTTTTAGGGTGCGGAATATGGAACAATGCCATTGGTTTCGCGACTGGTAACTCATTAGTCTTTGGAAGCGTAACATCCACTGCACTCAGACCTAGTTCTTGAATCGCTTTATTACCCGCTTCAATACCCTCTTGCATCGCACCTTTAGTGGTGAAATTGCCGTTAATCGCACCTGCAATCAATTGCTTCTGTTTTGTTTCACCTGGAACAAAACCGATAACTTCTTCGTTCCATACTGGACGGCTGCCTGTGTGACAAGATAGGTGCACTGCAGGGCTGTAGCCTCCAGATGTTGCAACCGTATCTACTTGTATTGTCTCGCTTGAGCCTTCAACTTTCTTACCGCTCGCATCGAGTTTATTAATACGTACCCCAGTCACACGTTTGCTTCCCAGTGCTTCAACAACCGCAGAGCCTTTGATGACACGGATTCCCGCTTTAATCACGCTCTGGATGATTGCACTGTCCGCATTTGCTCGGGTATCAACAACCGCTTTAACTTTACGACCTGCGCTATGCCAATCCAATGCTGTCTGGTAGCCACTGTCGCTCGTCGTCATAACCACAAGGCTTTGACCTGGTACCACTGAGTAGCGGTTGATGTATGTAGATACTGCGCTACAAAGCATGCTGCCTGGTAAATCGTTGTTACCAAATACAAGTGGACGCTCGTGAGAGCCTGATGCCAATACCACCCATTTCGCGCGAACACGATGCAAACGCTGACGAGCGGTATGCTTAGGCGCTAAATCAGTAAGGTGATCAGTACAGCGCTCGTGGATAGTTAAGAAGTTATGGTCATGGTAGCCGTTCACAGTTGAGCGAGGTAGTAACTTCACTTCCGGACATGCTTCCAGCTCAGCCAGAACCTCTTGCACCCACTGAGTCGCTGGTCGGTTATCTACTTGTTCTTTCGTGTTAAGTAGGTTGCCGCCCATCTCACTTTGTTCGTCTGCAAGAATTACGCGAGCACCGCTGCGTGCTGCTGTTAATGCAGCCATTAGACCTGCAGGGCCAGCACCAACGACTAAAACGTCGCAGTGTTGGTTGATGTTTTCGTAACGGTCAGGGTCGTTCTCTAGTGGTGAGCGACCTAATCCCGCAGCGCTACGAATGTATTTTTCGTAGGTTTCCCACATTGATTTTGGGTACATGAAGGTTTTGTAGTAAAAGCCTGGAGGCATCATGCCGCCGCCGACTTTACCTAAAACGCCCATTACATCTTTATCAACATTCGGCCAGCCATTGGTTGACTGACAAACAAGACCATCGTAAAGCTCTTGCTGAGTCGCACGAATGTTAGGAACCTGCGTCGCTTCTGTCGCACCAAGCTGGAAGATTGCATTTGGCTCTTCTGCACCTGCTGCGATGATGCCGCGAGGACGACTGTATTTAAAACTACGGCCAACAACATCAACACCATTTGCCAATAGCGCTGAAGCCAGTGTGTCACCCGCGTAGCCTGGGTACGACTTACCATTGAATTCAAAATTGATTGACTTCGACTGGTCAACTCGACTTTGTGATGAAATACGATTTACTTGTGTCATCCTTAACACTCCTTACTCTGCAGCCAGTGAAGGTTGCTCTCCAATCTTGTAGACTTCTTTAATTTCGTAAGTCTGTGTATCACGCGTCATATTGAAAAACTTGCGACACCCCGCTGAGTGCACCCACATTTCGTGGTGAAGGCCTCTTGGGTTCTTACGGAAGAATAGGTATTGGCCCCATTCTTCATCTGTGCAGCTGTCCGCATCGACTGGACGTGTAATGTGAGCTTGACCTTTTGGGTGGAACTCTTCTTCTTCGCGATACTCACAGCAGTGAGGGCAATAAATCAGAAACATAATTCTTCTCCTGTTAGTGCGCTACGCCCGCAGCACCGTGTTCGTCGATCAATGCACCATTGTTGAAGCGGAACATTGAGAAAGGTTTAGCCAGTTCATGCATTTCGCCTTTAGCCAAGCTGGCTGCGAATACGTTGCCTGACCCTGGAGTCGCTTTAAATCCACCCGTACCCCAACCACAGTTGAAGAATAAGTTTTCAACCGGTGTTTTGGTCATGATTGGACAAGCGTCCGCTGTTGTATCAACAATGCCACCCCACTGACGGTTCATGCGTACACGGGAGAAGATAGGGAACATTTCAACAATCGCTTGTACGGTATGCTCAATTGTCGAGTAAGAACCGCGCTGACCGTAACCGTTGTAGCCATCGATACCAGCACCGATAACTAAGTCACCCTTATCGGATTGGCTGACGTAACCGTGTACGTGGTTCGACATCACAACGGTGTCTAAAATTGGTTTAATCGGCTCTGATACAAGTGCCTGCAATGGGTGCGATTCTAATGGCATTTCGAAGCCAGCCATTTTCGCTAGCACGCCTGAGTTACCTGCAACCACACAACCTACTTTATCAGCCATGATGTTGCCGTAACGGTTCGTTTTCACACCAACAATCGCGCCATCTTCGATGATCATGTCGACCACTTCAGTTTGCTGAATCAGATCAACACCCATGCTGTCTGCACCGCGAGCAAAGCCCCATGCAACGGCATCGTGACGCGCAACACCAGCGTTTGCCTGCCATGACGCACCAAGGATTGGGTAACGAGTGTTCTCAGAACAATCCATATGCGGAACGAGTTCTTTAACCTGTTGAGTATCAAGTACTTCACCTTGGATACCGTTCAGACGGTTTGCTGCAACACGACGTTCGATATCGCGCATGTCTTGCAGCGTGTGTCCCAGGTTGAGACAGCCACGACGAGAGAACATCACGTTGTAGTTCAGGTCTTGTGATAAGCCATCCCATAATTTCAGCGAGTGTTCATATAGAAATGCAGCTTCATCCCACAAGTAGTTAGAACGAACGATGGTTGTATTACGCGCGGTATTACCACCACCTAAATAACCTTTTTCAATGACAGCAACGTTAGTAATGCCATGTTCTTTTGCCAAGTAGTAAGCGGTCGCTAATCCATGACCACCGCCACCAATAATAATGACGTCATACTTTTTCTTAGGCGTAGGATTGCGCCAGACACTTTGCCAATTTTCGTGATGGGAAAGAGAGTGTTTAAGTAGACCAAAACCTGAATAATGCTGCATTTGTCTATTCCTTCATTTCAGCTAAAGTCAAATACCGTTTTCTATTGGTATGCAGGGAAATCACGGCATAGTGACTGCACTTTGCTTCCTACGACTTCAATCGTGCTTGCCAGCGCTTGCGGGTCATCAAGGACATCAAGAATGTCTGAGATCCAACCTGCTAGCATTTCACATTCCGCTTCACCGAAACCACGCGTTGTAATCACTGGCGTACCAATGCGCAGGCCTGAAGTAACGAATGGAGATTGTGGATCGTCCGGTACAGCATTTTTGTTTACGGTGATACCCGCCATGCCAAGTGCTGCGTCTGCCGCTTTACCTGTCAGCTTCTGACGGATTAGGCTCAACAGGAATAAGTGGTTGTCTGTACCACCCGATACAACGTCGAAACCACGCTCGATAAATACTTTCGCCATTACCTGAGCATTCGCCACAACTTGTTTCTGGTATTCAGCGAATTCTGGCTCTAACGCCTCTTTAAACGCTACTGCTTTTGCCGCAATCACGTGCATTAGAGGACCACCCTGACCACCAGGGAAAACAGCAGAGTTGATCTTTTTCTCTAGTTCAGCGTCGCGAGAAACAATCAAACCACCGCGTGGACCGCGTAGCGTTTTGTGTGTTGTGGTTGCTACAACATCCGCGAAAGGTACTGGGTTTGGATAAACACCAGCTGCCACTAATCCCGCTACGTGCGCCATATCAACGAAAAGGTAAGCGCCAACTTTGTCCGCGATATCGCGGAAGCGTTGCCAGTCAACGACACGTGAGTATGCTGAGAAACCAGCAACGATCATTTTAGGCTTGTGCTCAAGAGCTAGTTGTTCAACTTGTTCGTAGTCAATCTCGCCCGTTTCAGCGTTTAGACCGTATTGAACAGCGTTGTAAATTTTGCCTGAAAAGTTAACGTGCGAACCGTGAGTCAAGTGACCACCGTGAGCAAGGCTCATGCCTAGTACTGTGTCACCTGGTTCACAAAGAGCCATGTACACGGCAGCGTTTGCTTGTGACCCTGAGTGTGGTTGTACGTTCGCGTATTCCGCACCGAACAGTTGTTTTGCACGTTCAATCGCCAATACTTCTACTTCATCAACGAATTTACAGCCACCGTAGTATCTTTTTGCCGGGTAACCCTCAGCGTATTTATTGGTTAGTTTACTACCTTGAGCTTGCATCACTCGTGGGCTGGTGTAGTTTTCAGAAGCAATCAGCTCAATGTGGTCTTCTTGTCTCTGTTCTTCTTTTACAATCGCCGACCATAGTTCACTGTCGTACGCTTCGATGTTTTGAGTAGTGTTAAACATATCTTCTCCTTGATACTGGAATCTCGCTTCCCTGTTTAGGCATCAGGTTTGCCGCACGACATTGAATTCAAAATCGTTACAATGAAAACCTAATCGACAACTCAATAGTAATTAATTCGTAATATTGCGCTTGCGTAAATACGACAAAATCTGCGGATTTGCGACATCATTTAATTTATTTTTAAATAAAAAAAGCAGAGCTTGCGCTCTGCCAAAATCCCGATAAAAATCAATGACTATTTGTATATACACCTCCTTGTCCATATTCCAAAATATCATTATTAATACATTTATTAACAATGATATTTAGAACGCAGGGCTTCAGTCCTTAATTCAAATAAATGAGCGCAATAAATTTTATAAATTAAATTTATAACCACTTATTGTTTGAATTAAGCACTGAAATTAAGGTAATAATTTTCTGCTAATTGATTAGCATTCGATAACAACGTTTCCATTAGGAACACTACAGCAAGAAAGAATGTAGCCGTCTGCGACATCTTCATCAGTGATACCACCGTTGTGGCTCATTTCAACATCACCACTGACTTTCTTAACTTTACATGTACCGCAAATACCCATACCACAAGCTTTTGGAATAGTAAGCCCTGCTTTAGCTGCGGCAGCATGGACGGTTTCACCCGGCGCAACCTGAACTTGCTTGTCGCTTTCGGTAAACATGACTTCGATTAAATCGCTTTCAGTCAATAGTTCCGCTTCTTCTGCTGCAATTTCAGCATCTTGAACCGCTTGTTCTTCTACGCCAGCTGGAGCCTCACCAAATGCTTCTTCATGGTAGTGCTCCATGTTGAAACCTAGTTTGACAAGGATAGATTTTACCGCGCGCATGTATGGCGTTGGACCACAACAGAAAATCTCGCGTTCATGCAGATCAGGTGTGATCATTAATAGTTTGATGTCATCTAAATACCCACGGTATCCCGACCAGTTTTGTCCTGACTCCAAACGCTCACAAATCAGATGCAAGTGAAAGTTGGAGATGCGAGATGACATAAATTCAAGCTCACGGTGGAAGATGATGTCGCGTGGCGTTCGAGCGCTGTGAACGAAAGTCACATCAACGTCGCTATTGGTATCATAAATCCAGCGAGCCATAGACATGAGTGGCGTTACACCTACCCCACCAGATAGCAGAAGTACTTTCTCTGCCGGGAAGTCAATGCTATTGAATGCCCCAACTGGTCCATGAACTGCCAGTTCAGAACCTTCTTCCAGGTTGTCGTGGATCCAGTTAGACACAAATCCACCCGGAACACGTTTTACCGTGATCGAAAAACTGTAAGGGACTGAAGGCGAACTCGAAATGGTATAAGAGCGGAAAACTTGCTCACCTTCGATTTCAAGCTCAAGCGTGACAAATTGGCCAGGCTTAAAGAAAAACATGGTTGGCTGCTCAGCCATAAAACAAAATGTTTTGGTGTCCCAAGTTTCTTGAATGGTTTTTACGCAACGAACTGCGTGACGACCGTTATCCCAAATTTGAGTTTCAACAGGTATAAAAGAGCCACTGGTGGCTAGAGAGTTCATTGGGGTATTCATATCCGGCTTCTCCGCAACGGTGTATTTGGTGGATTCCCTCCATGGGTTGTGCTTATTTTGGGTATTATTGACTATTCGAGTTATCCATTAACGACACGGAGTTATCCAAAACGGTCACGTAAGGGAAAATAGTTTATTGCGTGTCTTAAATAGGCTCACTCAATGTCGCATTTAGACCACTTCTTGACATGCCAATAATGGCAGGATATCTGCGAGCCAAACATTTACCCACTTTTAGTAAGGCTGTTGGCCAAAAACGCATGGAAGCCCCCTAGTAGGGCGTATCGTCCACATTTTCTAGAAGAAGATAGACAATGACACAAAACGATATTCTCAACATCAGTTACTCGAGCTTAGAAGTAGCACGAGCAGAAATGAAAAAAATGCTCGAAGAGCGTCGTATTAATTATTCACTACCACGTCCGTTATATAACGATCCACTTCTATTCAAAATTGATGTCGAAGAGATCTTTCAGAAGGAATGGTTATTCGTTGGCATGACGAGTGAAATACCGTCAAAAGGTGACTACTTTACGGTAGAGATCGCGCAAAGCCCTGTCCTTATCGTCCGCGACGCTGATGGACAAGTCAACGCGTTCCACAATACGTGTCGTCACCGCGGCTCTCGTATTTGCTTGGAACACAGAGGGAAAGTGGCCAACTTAGTTTGTCCTTATCACCAGTGGACATACGATACGAAAGGTAACTTGCTATTCGCTGGCACTGAGATGGGCGATGAGTTTGATATGCAGAAGCACAAACTTAAACCTGTTCACTGCAAAACGGCGGGTGGCTTTATCTTTATCTGTCTTGGTGAACAGCCACCAGAATCAGATTTTGATGAGTTCCTGGCGACACTTGAAGAATACATGGAACCGTACGACGTTGAGAACACCAAGCTTGCCGTTGAATCAAACATGTATGAAAAAGCGAACTGGAAACTTGTTCTAGAAAACAACCGTGAATGTTACCACTGTTCAGGTAGCCACCCAGAACTGCTAAACACACTTCTGGAGTGGGATGACACGAACGATCCACGTGCGCCAAAAGAATTCTTAGACTACTACGAGCGTATGGCTGCAGAGTGGGATGCAGAATCTATCCCGCACGAGCATAAAAAATATGGTCGCAGAAACCGCCTGGTACGTATGCCTTTGAAAGAAGGGACGTCTGTAATGACCATCGATGGTTCGGCTGGTTCGAAGAAAATGCTGGGTCGCATCAAGAATGATAAGTTAGGATCTTTGCGTATTTTGCACCTGCCTAACTCGTGGAACCACATGCAAAGTGATCACTTTATCGTATTCCGCGTTCTGCCAATCTCAGCGCAAGAATCGATGGTAACGACTAAGTGGTTTGTTCACAAAGATGCGATTGAAGGTGTGGATTACGATCCAGAAAACCTACGTCGTGTTTGGGACGCAACAAACGAACAAGACCGTCGACTTGGCGAAGAGAACCAACGTGGTATCAACTCGCTAAGTTACGAGCCAGGACCTTACTCGGAAACCTTTGAGTTTGGTGTTATTGATTTCATCAACTGGTACGCAGAACGAATCCAGGAAAAGTTGTAATCTACAATACTTGTCTATACCGTGCTCCATAACCCAAGCCCCATCTCACGATGGGGCTTTTATATACTATTACCTCTCCTGAACTGAATAAAAAGAGCTCAGGAATTTGAGCGACTTAAACCAGTTCTTTGATGATTTTCTCTAGTTTATCCAAGCCTTCGCTTAGTATTTCAGATTCGATGGTCAGTGCTGGGAGTAGACGAATTACGTTCGCTTTTACGCCACAAGAAAGCAATATCACACCATTCTCTTGCGCCTTGCTAATGATTGCCTTAGTAAGATCTTGTAGTGGCTTGCCAGATTCTGGATCAGTGAACTCGATTGCCATCATCGCGCCAATCGTACGTACCTGACCGATTTGTGGAACCGTCTCTTGTAGCTTGGTCATACGTGCATTAACAACTTCACCAATACCGATCGCTTTTGCACACAACTGCTCTTCTTCAATGATCTTTAACACTTCCAGACCAGCAACACAGCCCATCGGAGAGCCAGCATAAGTACCACCAAGGCCACCTGCTGGTGCTGAGTCCATAACGTCAGCTTTACCAACCACGGCTGAAATTGGGAAGCCACCAGCAATGCCTTTAGCCATAGTCACCATGTCTGGTTCGATACCTAAGTACTCAGTTGCAAACATTTTACCCGTACGAGCAAAGCCCGCTTGGATTTCATCTGCAATCAACATGATTCCATATTTATCACAGATATCACGTAAGCCTTGTGCGAAGGCAACTGGCGCTTGGTAGAATCCGCCTTCACCTTGTACTGGTTCGAAGATGATCGCCGCAACACGTGCTGCTTCGATATCACAAGCAAATAGGTCCTCAAGTGCTTGTAAGCTCTGTTCTACAGATACACCGTGGAACTCGTTCGGGTACGGTGCATGGAAGACTTCACCAGGGAACGGACCAAAACTCGCTTTGTACGGCGCAACTTTACCCGTTAGTGCCATCGTCAGGTTAGTACGACCATGGAAAGCACCTTTAAATGCAATCACGCCGCTACGACCAGTGTGTGCACGAGCCACTTTTACCGCGTTTTCCACGGCTTCTGCGCCTGTAGTCAGGAAAATCGCTTTCTTTTCTGAGTCGCCCGGTGCGATTTGAGTTAACTTCTCTGCCAACTCAACAAACGATTCATAAGGTGTCACCAAAGCGCAGGTATGAGAAAAGTTATCTAACTGTGCTTTTACTGCCTCAGTAATACGCTTGTTGGCGTGACCCGTATTGTTTACCGCAATACCCGCCGCAAAATCGATATATCTATTGCCTTCCACATCCCAGATTAGGGCGTTTTCAGCTTTGGCAACATACAGAGGGTAAAGTGCACCCATACCGTTAGAAAATACCTGATTTCTTCTCTCGTGTAGTTGTTGGTTAGTCATTTTTGTATTCCTTGAGTTGTACATATACCTCCGCCAGGAATGATTCCCTTTGGCGACTTTAGTTTCTATTTATTGTTGTATGCGTTAGCTAAACGCGAAGAATCGTTAAGTAGGATCGCCTTTCACCACAAACACCGAACAGTGAGAATGGCGAACTATCTTTGCGGCATTAGAACCTAAGCAATATGAGCGAAAATTCGGATTTGCAGATGCCATAACAATGGCATCCACTTGAGAATATTTGGCTTGCAGTAACACTTCATCAAACACCACACCATTACGAACAATCGCTTTGCCACGATGTTGTTTTGGCACGTAGGTTTCTAACATCGTCTGCACACAATCAAAGGCACTTTGATGTTGAGCTGAAAAAGCACTTCCAGATGCAGTCGGTACCATACTGTGATGCACCCGTGCCTCATCGACATACAACATGTCGATGACACCTTGTTCGTCTATCAGCTTAAGCGCCATATCGACCTCTTTTTTCACTACATCAGGATACGAAAGGTCAACTGGCATTAGAATTCGCTTGAGGCTCATATTAATTTACTCCCATCACTGTGTTTGGTAACCACATCACCACTTCAGGGAACATCATGCACAGAATCAATACGCACAGCTTTAGAGCGATAAACGGAAGAATCGAGCGATAGATGTCCATCATACTGACGCCAGGAGGTGAAATTCCTTTCAGATAAAACAGCGCGAAACCATAAGGCGGCGTTTGCACTGCGATTTCGATGTTTAGGATCATCAAAATACCGAACCAGATCGGGTCATAACCCAGAGACACGACGATAGGCGTAAATAACGGCGCGCACATCAAAACGATGATCAATTCATCAATAATGAAGCCAAGCAGTAACATGATCACCTGCATTAAGATAATCACGCCCCAAGGCGGTAAGCCCAGATCCTCAGTGATTTGCGCTACCATATTTTGCACGCCACTTAACATGTGGAAGTTACTAAATAGTGACGCACCTAGGATGATCCACATCGACACGCTGACCAGCATTGCAGTTTCAAACCCTGATGATTTGAACATCTCGAAACGGAATCGTTTAAAAACAATCGCAAGTATGATCGCGCCAACAACCCCGATCGCACCCGACTCTGTTGGCGTAGCAATACCGGTAATAATGCTGCCCAATACCGCCACGATCAGTAGAAGAGAAAAAAGACCATCACGTGCCGTCGTGAATTTCTCTTTACCCGTCATTTTGCTTTCACTGCCCGTGCCTAGCGGTGCTTTTTTCGGATTAAGCTTGCAGCTAATGATCACGTAAGACATCAGCAAAACGATAGAGATAAGAGCTGGAATGATTGCAGCTAAGAACATACGACCGACCGAGTTTTGGGTCGTCGCTGCGTACATAATCATCGGTATGCTTGGTGGGATCAAAATTCCTAATCCACCACCAGCCATGATGACACCAAGAGCCAGCCTTTTATCATAGCCACGCTCGAGCATTGGTTTTAACGCAATGCTACCCGACGTCATGATCCCTGCCCCGATAATGCCGACCATAGCGCCAATCATGGAACACACCCCGATCACACTGACCGCAAGTGAGCCGCGAATACGCCCAATAACCATTTGACTGGCGTTAAACATGGCGTCGCCAATTCCGGAACGGGTCAGCAATTGTCCCATATAGATATACAGAGGAATGGCCAGCAGAATAAAACTAAAAAAGTTGCTCTCAATGGTTGTTGGAACCAGATTGAAGATGCCTTCACCCCAAGTAAGGTAACCTATCCCCATCGCAATTCCGCCCAAAGCAAGGCCAACTGGGGCACCTAGAGCAAAAGTAAATAGAATACAACCAACCAATAACAGCGTAAGAACTTCAATACTCATATGCCCTCCGCTGAGTCTACTAGTGTCTCTTTTTGTTCACGTTCTTCAGGAACTTGTTCGATAAGCGCTTTGCCTTTTACCAGATAGTAAACGTCTTGAATAATGTCGCTGGTAAACTGCACGATAAACGCCCCACACGCGACGATCATCATCACCCAGAAATGTGCCATAGAAGGCGCCCACTCAGACTGGCGACGATAATTAAACTCGATAGCTTCTTCAAATTTGCCCAGTGCCATCATTAAAACCACACAGAGAAAGAATATGGCCAATGAATAAGACACAAGGTTAAATAACGAACGGACACGCTTAGATACCGACAGGTACAGCACATCCACATTAATATGAGCTTTATTTTGTTGAGCCAGTGCCCCACCCAACGCCGCTATATACCCGAATAAGAAAAGTGAAACGTCATACGCCCAAATAGTTGGACTGCCGAGCATATAACGAGAAAAGACTTCAAAGGCAACGGTAGCAGCGAGAACAGGCATTAAGATGGAGGCAGAAAGGCCAATCCAATAAATTATCTGATTAATACCGCGACAGTAGATTTTTAATACTCTAATCAACATAGACATCACCTATAACAATGTGAAAGAGATAGGGGGAAGGCATTTCCCCCTTAAGTGCTGATTCAACCGGAGAGGCTTCCCCCAGCGAAATCATCTAAAGTGCGTTATTGGGTGTCTTGAACGATCTTAATTAGGCGCTGGCTGTACTTGTCAGAATCTGCATATTCTTTCCAAAGTGAGCCTGCACTTTCGTTCCATTTCGCTTTGTCTTGGTCGCTCGGCTCAGGGCTCCACTTCATACCTTTCGCTTCCATTTCAGCGATAGCTTGTGATTCCCAAAGACGAGATTTAGTCATCTGCTCACGGGCATGAACCGCACTTGCCGCTCGAACAATCGCTTTCAAATCATCCGATAGTTTGTTCCATGCACCCTTGTTAACCACAATCGGTAAAGTTTGCGCGCCAGCAATTGGTAGGCGGTACATGTATTTCGCTACTTCAACGTGGTTACCGTCACGGTGGTCAATAATATTACTGCCGATCGAGCCATCAATAACGCCCGTGGCTAAACTGGTGTAAATTTCGCTGTAAGAGAGTGACGCAGGCGATGCGCCCAAATTGCGTAAGAATTTGCCGTATGCACCAGGAGCACGAATCTTCAGACCTTGGAAATCTTCAATAGAATTGATTGGTTCTTTCGTTAGGACATAAACGGGTAGCTGGATGTAAGGTTCAAGCCAAACTAGGTTTTGCTTGTCATATGCTTCTTCCAGGACTTCTCCCCAGCCTTTTTCATGAAACAGCGCGCTAAGTTCACCAACATCATCGGTCATACCTGGCAAACCAACTTCCACAACACCCGCTGGGAATTCACCAGCATGCATTGGTTGGAAAGGAGCACCCATTGTTATCAAGCCTGATTTTACTGAGCCAAGAACACCCGTTTGCCCTACGCCTTCACCTGAGTACATGACCTGAACAGAAATACGACCGTTTGACATCGCTTCAATGTTATCAGCAAAGTCTTTGTACACTTCACCGTATGCCGTACCACGCGGGTATAGGTTTACAAAACGCCAATTATGTTCAGCTGCAAACGCTTGAGGAACCGTGAATAAAGTGCTTGAAATTGCAAGAGAACAAGCAGCAACAATCTTTGCCAGGCTTCCTTTGTTCAGCTTTCCTAAGTTTTTAAACATAAACTTTCTCCTTGGATTATTTTTTGCTCTGACTCAGCCAGAAACAATGAGAAGTGACTCGTCACTCCTTGTTACAGTCACGTTAAGCATTGTTACGTTTTAATCACATTCGTTAAATTCATATTTTTTCACCTAAAGTTTTACAGCCATCAAACCAATGAGATGGGATAACGACCTCACGGCGAATTACCTGTTTTTAAAACAAAAAAAAGCAGCACTCGAAGTGCTGCAAAATATTTTTATCAAATATATGGAAAAGAACTGCTTAGGGTAAATCATTTAAAATAAAGACTGAGCGTTTCTCACACTGAGCGGAGGACTCGTTAAATTCCGTGACATAGGTATTTGATTTCCAAATAGTCTTCAATGCCATATTTAGAACCTTCACGCCCACATCCCGACTCCTTCACACCACCAAATGGCGCAACTTCCGTCGAAATAATGCCTTCGTTGATACCAAGAATCCCATACTCAAGCGCTTCACTCATGCGCCATACGCGGCTGTGATCTCGTGTATAGAAATAAGCCGCTAAGCCATATGGCGTGTCGTTGGCACGACGAATCACATCCTGTTCGTCATTAAATCGGAAGATGGTTGAAATCGGACCAAACAGCTCCTGATGAGCAATATCCATCGCTTCAGTCACTTCGGTTAGAATGGTTGGCTGATAAAACTGCTGACCGTTCTCCAGCCCCTGGCCACCTAACGCTAACGTCGCGCCTTGCTCTATTGCTGTTTCTACCAAACTCGATACTTTTTCAAACGCTTTTTGATTGATTAGCGGACCGATCTCAGTACCTTCGACTAAACCATCACCTATCTTGAGTGCTTTCACTGCTGAAGTGAATTTATCCATAAACTCATCGTACACAGCATCATGGATGTAGAATCGGTTGGTGCAGACACAGGTTTGCCCTGCATTACGGTATTTAGAAATCACGGCACCCAAAACCGCTTTATCAATATCTGCATCATCAAAGACAATAAATGGCGCGTTGCCACCGAGTTCTAAAGACACTTTTTTGACCGTATCAGCGGCTTGGCGAAGAATGAGCTTTCCAACAGCCGTTGATCCTGTGAAAGAGATTTTGCTTACTAGAGGGTGGCAACACAGTACATCGCCGACTTCAGCAGGACGAGAAGTTGTCACAACGTTAACCACACCTTTTGGTATACCCGCTTGCTCGGCAAGTTTTACCATTGCTAACGCACATAGCGGTGTGTCTTCACCCGGCTTAATCACGACAGTACAACCCGCAGCCAGGGCTGGGCCAACTTTACGAGTGATCATTGCGACGGGAAAGTTCCATGGTGTAATCGCAGTAACGACACCAATAGGTTGCTTGATAGTCATGTAACGGTTGTTTGGATTGCCTGACGGAATCACATCGCCGTACATTCTCTTCGCTTCTTCGGCAAACCATTCAATAAACGACGCGCCATAAAGCACTTCACCATAAGCCTCTTTATATGGCTTACCTTGCTCTGTCGTAAGTATCTTAGCGAGTTGCTCTGCGTTTTCGATAATTAAATCGAACCACTTTTTAAGTAATCCAGCGCGGTGTTTCGCGGTGGTAGTGCGCCATTCTTTAAATGCTGAATGAGCGGCCATGATAGCGGCTTCCGATTCTTCCTTCCCCATATCAGGGACAGAAGTAATTAACGCACCTGTGGATGGGTTTATTACATCGACTTGCTTGCCATCGTGCGCTTCAACCCACTCCCCATTGATAAAACCACGGGATAAGATCAAATCTGTCATTAGTTCTATTCCTACTGTTATAAACATTAACAATGTCAAAGATATAAAAAGCCAAATCGCGCAAAATAGCGATGGAACTTAACCTAATGATAACAATCTATTGAGGCATATAAATATTCCTCGATAAACATAAAGTTTTACGAGCATAAAACAATGACCAGAAACGCCGTACCTATTGGTCACATTGGTGACTACGAAATAAAACAACTGAAAATTTTTAAAGTCGTCGCTGATTGCGGTGGTTTTTCCGCTGCAGAAACTGAGCTCAACGTGAGCCGCTCTACAATCAGTATTCACATATCTAATCTCGAATCTCGATTAAATCTCGTCTTATGTCGTCGTGGACGATCCGGGTTTGCTCTAACGGAAGAAGGCGCCGTAGTCTACGAGGCAACAGTAAAGTTACTGGGGGAGCTTGAGGACTTTCGTAACACCATTAACCATCTCGACATTCAACCGTCTGGCAGCTTAGAAGTGCTATTTAGCGATAACATAAGTTTGGATAATAGGGCGAAGATGCCTGAAGTGATCCGTAACTTCTCCAGCATCGCCAAAGAAGTTTACCTAACGGCCGAAGTGGCTCGTATGACGGAAATAGAACGCAAAGTGCTGCAAGAAGAAGCCGATATCGGTTTTATCCCTTTTCACCGTGAGCTTGATGGCTTGGAATACGAACACATCTATACCGATATTTGTTACCTTTATGCCAGCAAAGATAACCCGCTTGCCAAACTATCTGAGAAAGAGCTTTCTGAGGACATCATCAACGGATTCCCTGTCGTTTACGCAGGATTAAAGCCACAGGAGCTCCTCCACTCTCCTTTATCTAAAATGAACTTAAAAGCCACGGCGTATAACTATGAATCTCGAATGGCGTTGATACTCTCGTCCAGATTTATTGGTTACTTGCCAGAAAACTACGCCAAGCCCTATGTCGATAATGGAGAACTTGTACCGATCGCCCCAGATACAAGACACTATTATGTAGAAATAATGGCGATCACCAAAAAGACCCATTCAATCAATAAGGTGCGCTCATTGTTTATAAAAACCATGCGCGACTTTTACCGTAAGCAGAACGCTTAAGAAAAGTTATAATTAGCTTTGTTCACTAACCAAAGCCTCATCGAATGAGGAGGCTTTTTCATGCCAAGACCAACAACACCAATATAAACAATAACTTAACATTTAAAGACGGACCTGTTCTGTCCGAGAGCACGCAATTGTAACCGGGATAAAAGCGGGCAATTAACACCCGCATATGACTCAAGCTTTATATTTAATTTAAAATATGCAGTGTTTCGTAAAATCACCGGCTTCAGTTGCTGTCCAGTCTCCCTTAGGCTTTTCTTTCATTTCTGCACACCATTCTTTGCTTCCAACTTCAGGCGAGCAGCCTTGTATAGCCAAAACGCCCATCAATAAACCAAATATACAAGAATAAGTTTTCATTAATTTTTTCATAGTTTCGTCCAAGAAAAAGACATCAGTCATTCACAGCATAATGAAATATTAAGTTGAGCGGGTCAATGGATAGTCGCTGACCAATATATAGGGACACTTATAATACAAACAAGAACAGTTGGTCATGGACGTTGATGTCGCGACTTGAGCTAAGCCGTTATTGGGCAAAACTTTGTCAGTTATATTACTAAATTAGGATATAACGGATTAGCTGACATATGTGAAATTAACACCCTGTTGAGGTGATCAACGCAATACTGATGCTGCCGTATAACATCTCAACCACTAAAACCAATGCATAGTGAAAATGCCAAGCGTTGCGAATCACTATAAATGCTTTGTTATGTGCTAATTTAATACAGCCCACTTGTTATTTAGTACCTTATAACTTGAACTAATTCGTAGCATTGTTGGTGGCGTTGTGCTGTCTGTAGGTAGAGGAAAAATCACATCGTATACCGCAACAACTTCTACTGGCTCCATTTGGTTTGCCCTCATGTACTCTTCAGCAGCCCCGTCCTCAATCTCTTTACGATCGTTAGAGTCAAACGCCCTAACATGAAGAAACTTCTCTTGCTCTACTAAGACCTTTGAAACATCTTTCTTTATTGAATACTCCAACAAGACTGCCGTTTCAATCAATTTTTCTCTCTAAAACATCGTGTTAAAATAGCCTATTATGCAACTTATTACTTATAAGGATGAAATGAAAATATTTGTTATTCTGGGTTTAATTGCAGTAGCGTTCTACTTTTACACCAGTGGCGATGAAGTCAAAATTAATAATCTTAGATCTGTAGAGTTCAGCGCCAAAAATAGGATTCTGACGATAGCAATAGATGATGATAGAGACTTGCAAACAAAAATCAGAATGGACGATAAAATCGAAGAAGCTGTGTTCCTTAATCAGGTGATAGATAAAGGCAAGTCAATCTACGCCGACGGTAACTATCTTTACCAAGGCCGATGCCAACACGTTCAATTAGAATGGCAAAAAGGTGAGTTGTTCTTACCGAAATACTACAAGGTACTTTTGAATGAGTCCTGTTAATTGTTTTGTAATGAGGTTTCGGCATAAGGCTACGATGATTAACTGATGTAGCCGATCAGATCGTAACTTCCTGATTTAGTTCCATCGAATTACGCAACAAAGCCGTTGTCAGGCTCTATTTCACCATACAAAACTACACTGATTAGAAAAAACAGGTCAAGTTATCAACTGTGAAGAGTGACGACCAAACGAGCTAAATTGGAATGGGGCATTTTCGATTTCAAGCGACTTTATATACTAGCCAAAGAAGTTTGAATAAACTCTCTTCCAGAAGTCGTGAACAAGCCAATGAGTACACAGATATTAAAAACTATTGTTACCCATAGTATCGATTTAAATGGTTGCTTTCTTGATTTGTGTCGCAATAGGTATTGTGCCCACAACGCTCCAGGCCACCCACCGATTAGAGAAAGGAGATGAAGAGTATTTTCAGATGTTCTCCAATTCCCACTCAGAGCCGCTTGTTTGTCCCATGCAAACATAAGATAAGTGAATAGGCTCGCGACTAAATACAACGGTAACAGAAACATCTCACCGTCAAAAGCAAATATAGATGCGGCAAGGACAACCAGAAAAATAGAACTGAATAGAATGGTTATAGGTACGCCATGTACACCTTCAATGTACACATTCTTAGCGTTTATGCGACCTTGATTATCTTTACTCAAATCAAAAGTCACATGGTCATTAAGTTTTGGGCGACGATTTATACTCTCTACCGAGGACACATGGAAAAAAACTCTATGTTCACAATCCAAAGCAGATATAAACCCATAACCTTTTGAATCGTCCCACTTTACTATTTGACCTTTCATCATAATCCTCAATTAATACTCTAATAGAAAACCACTTTATAAGTATTTTGTCTCATATGGCAGTATTAGATAAGTTAAGCCAAAGAGCAACGGAAGGTACTATTGAAACTGACAGCTCTAGCAAACTTTGAGGTATAAATGATTTGAAATCATTATTTTAGGGGATCACCATCTGGCAATGCATTGTGAATCCATATGGCTAAGCGTTTCTTAATGTTCGCACCGTCCAACTTGTCTGCTGGTAATGGTGTGATTTGCTTAGCTTCAACCAAGAACAGGTACACAGCTTTCGCTAGAGTCGGTTGGGAGTGTTGAGGTAGTTCAAAACCTTGCATTTTTGCTAGCTTAGAACCCACTTCTAATGCTTTCTTGACGAGCTTATCTTCGTTACGCATTTTTGTTACTTTGGACATGCTTTAGCCTCCTCAGCGTCAACCCGCTCGAAACCACTATATATCCGCAATATCATCGCTCGCAACTGATGGTTTCCTAAATTGCAAAGTAAATCATTTTTGGTTAATTCATTGGGTTTTTAGTTAAAAATACAGTTATTCACAGAACTCCAAGGTAAAGAGCAAAGCGAACGCTTGAAGATACCTGCCACTGAAAGACTCTTGTGATGAACTGTTGACCTGCTAAGGCTACGCCTTTTAATGCTCGCATTAGCTCGCTAGCGCAGTACAAGCTGGTTTTGATAACCCCCGTATCTTTATCCACTGAAAACTCATAATGTGGCTTGAGCTTGAATACCTGCTCTTTACGTTTGCTAAACACGCCGCCCATTCGTTGGGTTGAATAGCCACCGACTTGATAGACACCTTTTAGTTAGACTGTGGCGGGCTTAAGCACTACCAGTTTAAGCCCGCTTATCGAAATGAAAGGAATAACTTAAAGTGGTTGTAAGCAAATCACCGAAGAATAAATATTTAGGGGGTATGGTCTATTTGGGTTTAAACCTCGAACAAACCAGGCGCGGTTGGTGCTGGTGTTTGAAACATCTCCAGCCATCACTATAGGTCTCGATTCGAGTACTTCTAATTCTTCAGACTTTGCGAATCCCCCACCGGTCAAAATACTTCCACTTGGACACTCAGCTGTCGCACTCCCAGTTTGGTTTTTTTGGATAGAAGTATAACTAACAGCCCGAAGTTGAAGGAATCCCCCAATCCCACCACCGCTAACTTCACATACATATGAACCATCAACGTTCGTAGAGTGTAAGAACTCTCCAGGTTGACACTCTCTATTCATGTAGCTTGCGTATCGATCTATGCTAATAGATAGCGAATTGACCTGTGAAAGTAATCCAGAAATTAGAGCTTTATTGGCTTCAATTTGTGATTCTAGGAGACCGATTGAATCAATTTGTGATTGAAGTGATAAGTCCCCTGCTTCCATCGCTAGTCGTAGGCTAGTATTTTCGGCTTTCAATGCGTCAATCTGCCCTTGGAGAGTATTGAATTCTGCAACCGCAAGCTGAAGGACTCCAATCAGAGCAAGGTTAGTATCGATTTTCGATTGCAGAATATCGTCACCGGTCGTCATATCAGTGCGGAGTTTATCTAACTCATCCTGAAGGCGCGTTATCTCACCCTGTAAATCAGTAATGTTCCCTGCATTTGCATCGATTAATGCTTGTAAAGCCGCATCTTTAGCTTGTAAAGCTTCAATGGCATCTTCCGTTGCGTCCAAATGCTCTTCTATGCTTGAAACGTCACCGACTAAATCATCGATTTGTTCTTGTAGAGAAAGTTGAACGGCTTCAATCACTTCAATTTGTTCACCAATATACAAAAGGCTTGCCTTGTGGCGTTGTTCCTCCATTGGTTTTTTCATTACCTTTTGCAAAGGTTGGTGTAGCAATGATGCTCAGTGTTAAGAGACTTAACGCACCGATGCCTAATTTACTATTCATACTCTATTCCCCTGATCGTGTTGTTTTGCCGCTATAGGCACATATGCACCTGCTCCGTGTGCCACTAAGCCAGCATAGAAATATGAAACACACGACACCTCTCACTATTGAGATAGTTTCAGAGAATTTTAAGTAATACGCCGCGATAGCAAACTTATCGCAATGATAAAAAAGAACTTTATAAAATCAAATCAACTGGTCTTACCTGTAAATTTCAATCTAAATAATGATATTTAGATCCCACCGTGCCGACCACCAGCGACCTATCGGAAGTATCTTTCACATCGAGGTGTGGATTGGTAAATCACGACAAGACCCATTACTAACAAACAACTCAATAAAAGACCTGTTCGTCTCATATATAAGTTAACTTGCACAATCAAACCCGCCTATAATATTACGGTTTAAAAGTAAGCAGGTAATCTAGCGTACGCTAACAATGTCAGTGGTAAAGCCTGCTCAAATTGGAAGAAATGGAGCTGTATCTTCTTGGAAACTATTCAGTTTACACGTGAGGAGAAAGCGAACATGACAACTCACATTCCTGCACATGCTTTGGCCATCGGACTACTCAGTATATTTACTATGAATTCTGCTATTGCAGCTGATGGTCCAATTAGCGACATCAGTGGTTTTCCGTCCAGCGCAACAACTATCACATTTGATAAACTTTCTATTCCAAACGGGACTTTTATCACTGATCAATTTTCATCTTTAGGAGTGACATTTAACGGCACTCAAGTTTACCTGGTAAGCAAATGCGACGAATTAAATACTGGCATGAGTGACCGTTGTATGGTGAACCAATACATCTCCAGCAGTGAAAGTTGCTCAACATTCGGTTCTATACTGTTTAACGAGCCAACAACAATGGCTGGATTTAATGTTTCCACCGCCGATTTGGAGAGTACTCGGCTTACAGCATTGCTTGACGGTAACGTGGTTGATACTCAAGTTGTCGATACGAGTTTCAATGACGCTTATTTTTTAGGGTTTGAAAATAGCGATGGATTCGATGAACTTAAAATAGAAATAATCCCAGATCTAGATACTAATAACGCAACTAAATGTGTACTAATCGACAACTTAACTTTCATCAATCCATCTTCAACAATTCAAGTCAATATTGACATCAAGCCGGGAAGTCACCCAAATAATATTAACTTGGATTCTGCTGGAGCAACACCAGTAGCCATCCTAGGTTCCGATACATTTGATGTTAACGACATAGACACTAACTCTTTGTCACTTGGTTCTGCAGGTGTTAAGACTGTAGGTAAAAAAGATAAATCACTATGTAGCTTAGCAGACGTAAGTGGTGATTTTAGTATTGAACCAGCAGGCCTTCCAGACGGTTACAATGATCTCGTGTGTCATTTTGTGACTATCTCAGTTGTGCCTGAAGAGGGAAATACTTCTGCTACGTTATCAGGTAACCTGCTAGATGGAAGCGCTATCGAAGGCTCAGATAACGTAAATATTGTGCCTTAAATTCGAACTACAGCTCGGTACCAAAATGGTTTGTTACATTGACACCAGTCTGTACTCCCGACTGGTGTTTAAAATGGCACTAGGCTTTGTCTGCTAGTTACGCTACAGCAACCCGCGACTTACTAACCGTCGATTTCACATGCCATAGTCTATACCACTACTTGGTAGGAATGAGCCTAAACAATTTGCACTTGGTTGTGTTCTTTACCTAATCGTACAAGCTGCCCCTGCTTCACTAAACTCGTTTCTGGACATTTATTAGTCAGTGGTTTTGCTAATTTAGCTTTTGATTAATTATCAAGGGTATGACAAAACCACTAATCAAGAGTTCAATCTTCCTTATTTATCAAAGCTAGGTTAGGTGTGTTTTATTCAGCCGTTCAATAAGAAAAATGCCAGTCAGCATAACTGACTGGCATTACTCATATGAGCCTTTAACTCAGATTACGGACATAGCAATCCATTGTTGTAATCATCCAGCTTACTAGCTAAGTCATTGGCTTGGATCTTAAGCTGACGATTACCTTTCTTAAGCACATCGCCTTTACCGTCAAACTCAATGTCTGTGAGTAATCCATCAGCTTCTGTTATTGCATTGGTAGCGGCAGCACAAGTACCAGCACCAACAGCTACATTCGCTTTAGCAGCGAGAAGCTGTGCAGCTAAACCATATGCAGGATCACCCGCACGTTTTTTCCCACTGTGGATATCTCGTTTATCCAATAAGCTACGGCCAACGTCACAAGTACTCACCACTAGGTTACCAATAGTGAGTGGTAGTGCATCTTCTAACAAGAAGAAGCCATTATCTGCAGCCTTGAACTGCTGTCTACCGCCACTACAGGTGTTCCAGTTTTTCCAATAACCGATAGTACGTTGATCACCTCCTGGTGGTGAGATGTTATTGACTTCAAACGATAGAGTCTGACCTGGCTCAACAACAAATTTCACACACAAGGTGGAGTTATCAGCTTCTCCCGTTGCAACATAGTTAGGGTTAAACACAGGGCTGTAGTTTTCACCTGAGAGGAGATCAGGATCGGCATTGTCTAGTACCTCAGGAATGGTTACACCACCCACAGTCCAAACCGTTGTCCAAGAAACAGGGATATCGACTTCACAGAGACGATAAGTTTCACCAGGAATCAACTTGGCATTATTAAAGTCAAGCAAGGTATCGGCTGGGCCAGATTGAGGGATCGTTTGGTCGCTAGCATTGACCTCTGGGCCGCTTAACGTGAATACCCAATTTATACTGGTATTGGCAACACCGTCGGTTAATTTGTTGACCATCGCCATACCGCGTTTGGTATTGGTAAAGGTACATTCAACCGTTTCACCTGCATCTAAGTTAATGGTTGCTGTGAGGTTGGCGACATCGACACCAGAGTCAAGCACGTTGTAGCCTTCTTGGGTTGCATCGTCGGTACATACCAGCGCACTGAGATCATAATCGGGATTAGGATCGGTTTCAGCGACAGTGTATTCACCAGGAGCAATATTCAAGAAGGTTTTGGTGCCATCATCCATGAGTTCGAAGGTATTAGGTTCAGAGATATCATCAGTAAAGGCAAAGGCTGTGGCTGTATCTCCATCAGGTAGGGTTTCTTTATTGATGATCACTGTTCCTAGTTTTCGATTAGTAAATTCACATTTTTTCACTAAGCCGTAATCGGCAGGATAGTTGATAGTAAACTCACAATCACCGACGGCACTCACTTGTGTCCAGCCCTCTTTCAGGGTTTCCGTGATGGTATATGTGCCCTCTTGCAACAAGAAGTCTGCTAGATCTTTCTGGAATCGTTCAAACGCAACAGCATCGTTATCGCTGGTTACGAGAGATAGGCCTTCATCAGGTAGGCCAGGACCTTGTAAAGTCATCGTCCAGTCATCTTCCAAACCAGCAGGCTCCGTTACCTTATTAACCTCTGCAACAGCCCCAAGAGGTACAGACGTACGTGCAATGAAGACTACGCCTTTACTACAATCATCCAAAGTTGAGTCAGGACCTAGAGTAAGATCTATCGTGGTCGTTGCATCAAGCTCAGGAGTAGTTGGATCAAAGTCTGCTTGGAAGATATTAGGATCACAGGGACCGACAGTGACAGCGTATTTGTCGGGAAGGATATTTTCAAAGGTTTTATCTATCTCTAATTGACCCTCTTTAAAAGTGTAATCTGTGTCTAACACCACCTCATTGCTGCTGTTTTTCACCACAACCTGACAGGTGACCTCCTCGTTGCCTTGTAAAATATCATCTTGGAAGGTGCCTTTAATGCTGTAATCCACTAAAGCACCAGATGTAATTTCAATGTTAAGTGGACCTGAAGTAGGCGAACTTACGCTAAAGCCATCACTTGCAACTAAGAGTGCTTGATCCGACAAAGTACCGCTGGTCACGATAGGTCTTTGGGTAACAGAAACCGTTTTGTTAATAGTGACAAAACATTCACCCGCTGTAGTACAGGTTGCTTGCTCCTCTGGCTGAGTACCAGATGTCCACAGTAGGTTAGGTGACATTTTGTTTAGCAGAGTATTAAAGGTGTACTCGAGTCCGTCAACGGTGAAATTACCTGTTGCACTGCCACTTGCCGTACTGCCAGCACTGTACTGCAAATAATTACCTGTGATGTATTCTTCATCGGTGACGACGGCCGTAGTATTGGTCGAAGCCCCTGGCTGAATGCCCAAACCATCGGTAGTAAGATCAAACTCCGCGACTGTTTCTCCAGGCACAGGAATACCTGTTGCTTGGTCTGTATAGGTGGCAGTGGCGATATCCATTAACTCTGTGACATTGGACTCAGCTATATACATATGCACTGTTAGTGGCAGCGTGGTATTGGCAGGCACAGTGACGGTATTAAAGTTTTTGATATCTAGATCGATTAATCCACCGCCAAGGTTACCGCGAATAACATCGGTGACATCAACATCGATAGGGCGACTGGCTGGGTTCGTTAAGGTGATGTTGGTTTTCACCGTTACCTTGCCAGGGACCCCCTCAAGAAGTTGCCATTTTAGCTTGATGGCCACATCCTTAGATGCAGGATTTTCGACATCACAAGTATCGCCGAGGTTGATACTGGCCTTGTCTGATTCCTTGGTAAGGTTCCAAGTAAAGTCGGTATCTTGCCTAGCATCCATGTCTTTACTGATGTCTTGCGGCAGTATTTCTCTTACAGGAAGTGAAATAGTGCGAAGGCCACCTTGAAATACGCTCTGATCTGCAAGGTAGGATTGCAATGATGAGCCTGGATATTCGTTGGCACCCACCGCAAGGCGATAATAAAAGTTAATTTCACAAGAGGTATTTGGGCCTTGGGTGATTTCAAACTCCTGGAACAGGCTTTGATCTGCCCCATTAAGGTTTTCATTAGTGATGCCCCACGGTTGCAGTGGATCATTGAAGGCTGTAGCTACCGTACAATCCCCGATGACAACAATATCAGCAGCAGGAGAAATAGCATCATATCCTAACTTATCTTGATCTATATTGTTCGCTGCAGCTCGAAGGTTATAAGTAATATCACCATCACTCTTACCATTGCTGAGCGTGATTCTGTGAGGCACAAGATCGAGTTCATTCCAGCCTTTACCTAAGTTACCTGTGGTATAGGCGTCATCAGGACAAATGAAGTTATCGTCGCCATTAGGCAAGACAATATCACCATTGTTACGACAGGCCTCATGAGTTAGATTGACGGTATTAGGTGGTTCGATAAAACCGAATGCGGGAAAAGAGAGAGAAAAAGCGGTCAACGCAGCGGCTACTAGCGTTCCACTCACCAATGTTCTCGGACTTGCTGCTGCGTCCGAAAGTTTAGTGTACGATTTCATAAAGTTACTCCTTGAATTTCATCTTTGAGCAAACTTTTATGTCGGCTATTGATTAAATGTTCCATCATCTACCTTCTTTTTCATTGAAAGTTGATAAAAGGGCTATGTGAGTATTCACTGGTGCCAACACTGGATTCGGCATTATTGAACACACTAAACTTTTTTGCCCCCGTCCCAAGACAGCTTCATCCAGAGTTGTTAGAACATCGTTTAAGACTGGAACTCGCTGTCAGTTGCATACACGAAAGCAATAAATAAACCAAAACCTATCTGTCTGATATGTAAATAAAATATTTTTTAAGCGGTTTGTTTCATATTGCCATGGTGAACAGTTTGTTAGCCTGGTGTTATGCGATATTCGTCGGAGTTGAAAATATACATTTAACTTCAATAGGTTGGGATAGAGTTAAAGCATTGCATTTTGTAGATGTACTACGTGTACAGGTGAACACTTGGTTTACAGTTTTGCGTGCCATTTTTTAAGGCAAGAGCGCAGAGGTGTTAGATCAACACGTATTTGATGAGGAAGTATTAAAAATGAGAATTAAGCTTGTGGCTAGTGTTTGTTGATTGTCCAAAATGTTTTCCCTACATGCCAAGAAACAAACGGTACTGGCGGCATGAAGGTGACAATGTCGATATCGCAGCAGACACGGTAGGTTTTGTGCCCCAAACAATAATGCTGTTTAAACCTCCAATCCCCAATGGCTGGTTGCCCGAATGTCACTACGCGTTTAATTTCTTTTGGATACTTTCACTCAATATAGTCGGCGAATACTCTGCCGATCGCGACTGCAGAGGAGTGACCAGTAATCGTAATTCGCTTACCTTGACCATCCACGCTGTCTTGAACATCCGCTGAAACACGTTTCTGGACAAAAACGCGTTAGCGAAGATCGTCATTTAGTGTGATCACAATACTTGATAATCACTGGCTTGCTCCCGATTCATTTTGTATCGATAGTAATTATTTTTTGAGGGTCAAAACCAGAAACTAACTCATGTTCAACATATCCACGTTGATTTGTATGGAAGTTTATGCCGAAGTCTATTTGTTCATTGCAATCATGATTGTGCCCGTAACACCAAACTGCAATTTTATTCGCAATAGTTTCAAACTCATCACAGTGTGACGCAAAAGCAGGGGCAAGCGGGCTTCCAAGGTATTCAACCTGAATTAGATTTCTTGATGGAAGATGGTGGGTAACAATGACGTTTTTTGGCTCTGGCGACTGCTTTACAGAATGATAGAGCCATCGTCTCGATGCGCGGTGGAGGCTTTGGCTGTCTTGCGGAGTAAAAACATTTCCATGATAAAGAATTTGCTTAAAGTCATTCATTCGACCTTCTGCTATCTTCATTGAAACATCAGTGCTGCCATCGAGACAAAAATCTGTCCATAACGTGCATCCATGAAAACGAACGCCTTCGATAACAATACTGTCATTTTCTAATAAATGGACATTCTCATATTGGTTCGCTTTAACGCGACATTGACCTATCAGTGAATCTAGAGAGGCTCCATAGGCTTCGTGGTTGCCCAGAACATAAATAACGGGCACATCAAATTGCGAAGCCCAATCGATACCCTGAGTCCCTATGTGAATATCTCCGCTCAGTACTATCACATCAGCGTCAGATTGAGGTACTTCCATTGAACCGAATTCCAAGTGGAGATCCGAAAGGTGACAGATTTTCAATATACTTCCCCCCGCTAAAAGCCTTTAGGATAATAATAAACACAGGCAAGAATTGGTCAATGAGAACAGAGACCGAGTATCTAAAATCAATTTAGTGCGTACTTAAACACATTCGAAAACAAACTCGCATTATGCCTTATCTGTATCCATCATTCCGATTTTGCATCAGCTCCATGCTCGGAAAGCTGAGCACCAAACCATCTATGTATTGCGGTTACCATACTTATCTCTTTAGTTTCAAAGGTGATCTGTGCACCTTCAGGAAGTTCTGAATATGACACGTTAACTTTTGAGGAATTAGCGCTAAGTTTCGCAATTCCAGGCATGTCTGCGCCATGTAATTTTGTTGGGTCTGAATAATTTCCGTGTTTAAACATTTGCGCTTCGTGCTCTAAATGTTGCCGAATAAGTAAGATTTGTTCAGTTTCTTCTGTGTTCCTCGCCAAAACCTTTTGGACGCCACCTGAATCCGTCATTTTGAACACATGAAGAGTTTTAGACATGTCGAAGGGCATTACCTGATGCGACATATGATGCACCTGCTCTTGCTTGGTTTGTGCGAAGGCTCCCAGGTGGACAAAGAGCAGCATGACCGCAGGTGTTACCGTAAGTAGTGTCACCTTATGTTTTGTAGAAATCATTTACGTCCCTCTTAAGTGAAATGACAGTCACTATCCGTTTCGACAGCATTTTTATTTATAGACACACAAATATCAGGCTCAAGCGTGGATGCCACATGTGCATTTAACCAATGGGAAAATCGTCAAAACTACTGGCATTAAGTAAAATTACTTCAATTTCTTCAGTAATCTCTTCCCGGCGTAAAATATGACATTGCTGGGTCAATTCATCCGCTTTAGTTTCAAGATGTTTAACCGCGCCTTCAAGATGCATGATTCGATTGTGATTTTCCTCTAACAGAGAGGTATAAACAATTTCATGCAGAGCAGTAAAAAGAAACTGCTCGGCTACTTTGAGCAAAAAGTCTGCTGGCGGTAAGTTTAGCTCCGGAGGATACGGAAAATTGGCGGGTTGTTGATCCTTTTGCTGAAACGGCGGCAATAGTTTTTTTGTGATAATCCCCTGTTCGCCACTGTGGTAAACGCTGTATAAGCTCATTAACGGCTGTTCCCTCTGGATCTTTGTCAGTAACTGAACGGTTTGTTCGAGAACGTTAGGCACCTCTTCGACAACATTTGGCCCTTCAATCTGCGCATATACATGACCATCGTATTGCATTAAGTTATAGAGCTTGCGGCCAACCGTAATTAAAGTAGGCTTTACATTGGAAGGAATCGTTAAGACCTGCTCAATATAGTTCACCAGTTCCTGATTGAAGTCACCACAGAACCCGCGTTCAGATCCAATTAAAAGATAAACAGGGAAGACTTCGGACTCTTTTAGTTGGGCTCCGGGATAAAAACTAAGAAAATCGTTAGCTGCTGAACTGATGGCATCCAGCGCTTGGTGTTGAGTGTCAAGGAATGCTCCCAACTTATGCGTTTCCATGTAAGCTAACATTTTCATCGCATCTAAGATTTTTATAATTTCGTTCAGACTATGATGGTGATTGTCCAGATCGAGACGTCGGCTCATCACTTACTGCCCTGTATGTTGTTAGGTGATAACCATTTAGCGACCGCTACACTCCATTCATCTTTAGGGCTATCAAGGGTTAGGCTGGAAGATTTCACCTCCTGCTCTAGAAGTTTGAGACGCGACGACACTTCTTTTCGTTCGCAATCCTTGAAATGCCCATCATTAAAAGCGACAAGCCATGCCAGTTGAAACGTCTCGTGAAGCGGAGAAAATTGCTCTTGTTTGAGAATCTCCCTCAATACCAGACCACGTTGAATCGCTTGATCCATTGAGGCCTCAAGCCGGGCACCAAAGCGGGTGAAACTCTCCAGTTCCAGAAACTGAAGATAGTGTAATTTCATACTTCCGGCTTCTTCCTTGATTCTGGGATGTTGCGCTTGTCCCCCAATACGAGAAACAGAACGCGCAATATCAATGGCCGGACGAAAACCGGCTGAAAACAATCCGCGTTCCAAATAGATTTGCCCGTCAGTGATGGATATTAAGTTAGTCGGGATATAATCGGCTATTTCTCCCTGTTTGGTTTCAACGATTGGTAAAGCCGTCATGCTACCACCACCATGAGACGGACTCAGGCAGGTAGTCCTTTCCAATAACCCAGCATGGACTGAAAAAATATCACCAGGATAAGCTTCCCGCCCGGGAGGACGACGCAGAAGCAATGACAGTTCTCGGTAGATTTTGGCATGCGTACTGAGATCATCATAGACAACTAGAATATCGTGCCCCTGTTGCATCCAATACTCAGCAATAGCACAGCCGGCAAAAGGCGCTATATGCTGTAATCCCGGCAAGCTACTCGCTTCCGCGACAACGACAGTGGTGTATTCAAGCGCACCAAACTCTCGTAATATCTCAATCGTCTTAATGACCGTTGAACGCCTTTGCCCAATGAGCACATAAACACACCGCACATTTCTGCCTCGTTGGTTAATCACGGTATCAAGTGCCAGGGCACTACGCCCTAGGCCTTCGTCACCAATAAGCAACTGTCTCTGCCCTTTACCTATCGGGATTAGGGTATCTATGATCTTGATGCCCGTATACAAAGGCGCATTCACAAAATCACGGCTGATTATCGGCGGTGACAACGTATCCAGACGCATCCATGCAGATGGGATTGGGGCAGCTTCCCCATCATGTGGACTGCCCAGCGGATCAATAACCCGGCCAAGCAAATTGTCACCCACCGGGACACTTAAAGAATGACTGGAATGATGTACGGAGGTTCCGGCTGTCAATAAGCTGGTTTCATGCAAGAGTACCGCACTGACCAGCTCTTCCGTCAGGTCAAACACCATTGCCTGACTGCCATCCTCCATGGTTAAGATATCGTTCATCGCCGCCGAAGGAAGCCCTGAGATCCTGGCAATGCCATCCCCGATGGACAACACGACGCCCCGCTCTTCAAGGCGTAACCCCGGTTTATAGTCCTTGAGCCACATAGCCTGCTGGGTCAACGGGCTTTTGAGTTCGTCTTCATCGGGTAACATAGGCGAACTCCATAAACCCTTTTAAATCATCTCTTATATTGGCACGCAAACACCAGGCACCTATGGTGATAAACACACCAGCGATCAGCTCAGGGTTTTCATCATATTGCACAGGGATGGATAATTGGCTGACGGTCTTCAGGGCGCTTTCCAGCTCTTGCCGTTTTTGTTCCGGTATTGGATAAGCGCTGCTTACCTCAATAACTTCAGGCATGACTCCCCATTGATGTAACAAACTGGCCGCTTGCTCCTCAGAAAGGGAAGATAAATCCTCCAACAGAATATCCAGCAACCTAGCCTCCAGCTCAGGTCCAGAAGCCCTGCTAAGCAGAGAAGTAGCAAATTGAGCGCTCTGGTGTAACGCCTGTTGTTCACTATCACGAATCGCTTCCATACGCTGGCGAGATTCAACCACCTGCGCTTTTTTCTTTTCCTGCTCTAGAGACTGCTTCAATAAATCTAACTGGGATGCCCGCTCTGCATCAATTTCCCGGCGCAGTGCCTCTCTTGCCTGCTGACACTGATGCTCCCAATTAACCAGGCGATTTTCATATTCATCTTTCAGTGCTGCCGATTCATCATTGAGTCGCTGGGATTCAAGCAACTGTTTATCAATATCCGCCTGGCGCTGACTAACCACCGCCTTTACCGGCTTAAACAGAAAGCGTTTGAGAATCCAGATCAACACCAAAAAATTGATGATTTCCAGTACAAAAGTAGTCCAGCTAAACTCCACAGTAATTGCTCCTCAACGTGGGTGATAAACCATCATAGAGTGGCTAGCAGACGCTATTTGATAAGGTATTCAAGCAATGGGTTACGGAAAAGCACAATCAGCACAATAACGAGCACATAAATGGCCAGTGACTCTATCATTGCCAACCCGATAAAAAGCGTCCGCATAATTGACTTTTCAGCCTCAGGCTGACGTGCAAGAGCATCCATTGCCCGGCTCACAGCCCACCCCATGGCTATCGCTGGAGCAAGCACACCAATAGAAATACCGATAATGGCAACAGCGGTTGAAGTCAGAACAAAGGTTGATAACTCATTCATGAGTGGCTCCTTCTTGTTGCTGTTGTTGATATTGTAGGCTACCTGCGATGTAAATGAGGGCCAACATGCCGAAGATATAAGCCTGAACTAAGGCTTCAATGACATGGAGCATTAAAATTGGCACCGGCGCCAGAAATCCTGCGACTAACAAAAATAGCAAGGCTGCCATTTCCAGGCTCATCATGTTGCCAAATAATCTCACCGCTAAAGCAACCGTACGGGTTATTTCCCCGATAATGTGGAACGGTAATAGAATCGGGCTGGGTTTTAAATAATGGCTTAAGTAAAGCTTTATTCCTTGCAGGCGAATGCCAAACCAGTGTGTCGAAAGGAAAACAATAATTGCCAGCGCAGAGGTAGCAGATAAGTCGCGTGTTGGAGAATGAACGCCCGGAATAAGCCCGCACAGGTTGGCGATAACAAGAAATATCCATAGGCTGCCAATAAATGGCATCAGGCTTTTAACATGCTGAGGAGCGACTTCGCTAATCACATTTTCAATACTGGCAATCATGCCTTCTACCGCAGTCTGTACCAGCCCGGGTTTGATAGATAACTTCTGAGACAAAATCCAGGCAAATAGCCCGAGTGCACCAATGATTCCCCATGTTGTGACTACCGTATTATCTATCATAATGACCGTCCCACTGAGTCGGTTTACTTAATCCCAGTTAAAACCCATAGCACTATTGCCGAATTAAAAGGTAGACATTGATCATCCCAACGATCACGCCAAGCAAGATAAAACTTATTGTCCAGCGAACCGAATATCCCTCTATCATGCTGTCTATCCAATGACCAAGGTAAGCGCCTCCCACAATGGGTAACGCAAGCAATAGCCCTAGGGTTCCAAGATAAATAGTTTGGCCGATAAGGGTATGTCGTTCGCGCTCAGCTTTCTTCATACGGTCAACCTGACGCTCAGTTTTCTTTTTCAAATCATCAAGTTTACGCATGGCACTAAAGTGTCTCTCTTTTGCCTATTTTCCACAGCCGCATAAATACCTCTTCTTCCATGTGGCGTAGGCTCTGTTTAAACGTCTGTGATTTTTCTTCTTCTATCACTAATTGTTGCTCCAGTGCCTGGCTAATACGGCTATAGTCATCATCGAGCAAAAAGCGGTAAGTACATAATGTCAGGTGATTATTTTTAAAATAGAGCACCCCACCAGCCGCTGCCAGATACTTCCAATCACTCTCCCCCGTGCGGTACTTCGCAATTCCCGTAGACAGAACCGTCATAAAACGACTGTGATTCGCCAACAATCCGAAGCTACCCGTTTGGTCCTCGCCAATAAACGAAGTAACGCCCTCAATCTCTGTAGAGTGCGTGGCATCCAACAGGCTGATCACAAAATTTTTCATCGTAGCTGGCTCTCCATACTTCCCTGCATATAGCAGCGCTCTTCCGGAATTTCGTCGAAATGACCAAGCAGAAAATGTTCACAGTCATTTAGCGTAGTTTCCAGCGGCACGGACACTCCCGGCATGCCGGTATGTGCCGCTGTTGTACAAAATGGCTGGGTCAGATAGCGTTGAAGTTTGCGGGCACGCATGATGATGGTGCGGTCAGCCTGAGACAACTCACCGACTCCTAACATGGTGATAATATCTTCCAGCTCGTGGTAACGGGCTAAATGTTCCCGTACACCTTCAGCAATACTGTAGTGACGTTCACCTAAAGTATGCCTGTCCATAAGCTTATTGCTGGACTGCAACACATCGACCGCAGGGTAAATCCCTTTACCAGCTTGTGCCCGGGATAACATTACCGTGCTATCCAGATGACTAAGAATGGTACTGACCGCAGGATCAGTCATATCGTCAGCAGGAACATAAACCGCCTGTACTGAAGTGATGGTGCCATTTTTGGTTGAAAGAATACGATCCTGAATCTCTGCGATATCTGTCGACAGTGTCGGTTGATAGCCTACCGTAGCGGGCATCCGCCCGAGCAAACTGGATACTTCACTGCCCGCTTGCACAAAACGAAAAATATTATCCATGACGAACAGAACATCTTTTTTCAGGGTTTCGCGCAGGTATTCCGCATAGGTCAGAGCTGATAGTCCTATCCGAAAACGAACGCCCGGCGACTCGTCCATTTGCCCGAACACCATTAATGTCTGTGGCAGTACACCTGCATCTCGGATAGCGTGCCAAAGTTCATGACCTTCGCGTATGCGTTCACCAATTCCGGAAAAAACCGACACCCCCTGATGTAATGAAGCCATCGCGTGCATGAACTCCATAATTAACACAGTTTTACCAACCCCTGCACCACCGAGTAATCCTGTTTTTGCTCCTTCAATGAAAGGACAGAGAAGATCGATAACTTTAATACCCGTTTCTAATACGTTTCCGGCACCGACAGATTCATGAATCGGGACTGGCGCACTGTGAACATTGCGAAACATTGACGTATTCAGGTTGCTCCCGCCATCCAATGGCTCACCAAAGATATTGAGCAAACGACCGAGACAATCCGGCGTGACCGGAACATGAAGAGAAGCCCCGGTATCATAAACGGTGAGCCCACGATGCAACGAGGAGGTTTTGTGGAGAATAATTGCGCGGATATGCCGCTTATCAAGATGTTGATGAACCTCAAACAGATAGGTTTCATTATCGACATTAGCACATAAAGCCTGATGCAAGGGAGGCAAGGAATCACAGGCAATTACGGTTACCGGGCCATGTATTTCAGTAATGACACCAACCGGGACTTGTTTCCTTCCTAGCTCCATTATTTACACCCCTGCAAAGGCATATCTGCTTTTTAGCAATTTTATTAACGGAAGAGCACCAACTTCTGTTTTTTAGTGTAGCTTATAAGTAGTTACGTTGAGTGAGCGTGAATTGAAGTTTTAGGCAAACAATAGCGAATATTGAACAATTCGATGTTGGCTATTGCGTGCCATAATTACCCCACCCTGTGATAAGGGAAATGCATGAGCTCCACTGATTTTAAAGGATTAAGCACCAATAGAGTTCATTGTCTTACGTCCAATCAGCGCAATGGAGATATTCTACAATGGAATATACAACATTAAGTAACAACCTAGAGATGCCAATGGCAGGCTTTGGTGTTTTTCAGGTTACCGATAAAGAAGAATGCAAACAGTCAGTACTCAGTGCTATCCGTGCTGGCTATCGCCTCATTGATACTGCCGCAGTCTACGGTAATGAAGATGCCGTTGGTGAAGCTGTCCGTGAAGCCATTGAAGAAGGCATTTGTACGCGCGAAGATCTATTTATCACGTCAAAGTTATGGGTTCAGGACATGGCAAATTACGATACCGCTAAAGCAGGTATCGAAGCGTCACTGGAAAAATCTGGTCTAGAGTATTTCGATTTGTATCTACTACACCAGGCAATGCGTGACTACTTTAGCGCTTGGCGTGCGATGGAAGATGCTTACGAAGAAGGCAAGCTCAAAGCGATTGGCGTGTCTAACTTCTACGCACATGTATTGGCGAATTTCTGTGAAACAGTGAAAATTAAGCCAATGGTAAACCAGATTGAGCTGCACCCATATCATGCTCAGCCGGCCGCGCTAGAAACAATGAAGCATTACGGCGTTCAGCCTGAAGCATGGGCACCATTAGGTGGTGGTCGTCATAAACCGTTTGAAGACGAGATGCTAAAAGGCATTGCAGAAACACATGGAAAGACAGTGGCTCAGGTTATTCTGCGCTGGAATTTACAACGTGGCGTCACCGTTATTCCAAAGTCAGTAAAACAAGCACGTATTGAAGAAAACTTCGATATTTGGGATTTTACGCTTTCAGATGAAGAGATGGAGAAAATCAGCAGCCTTGATTTAGGTTACGTTGGCGATGCAGTTAAGCACTTCAACCCTGATTTTGTACGTGGCTGTCTCGGCGTGAAAATCCACGACTAAAAACACGGTTCCGGCGAGAAGAAAACAGAAACACCGTTGGTTAGTGTGTATCAGAAGATTTTCGTCGGTGCCGTACCCCAATAAAAAATCCCTCTGAACATAAGAGGGATTTTTTGTTTTAGGATGATGCTGTGAGTTCTTTCGCTTGCAGCAACACTAAATACGAAATAGTCGGCAAGGTTTTTATTTACTGGTTCAGATGGAAGTTTTGACGTTTCAACTCATGCTTAAGATTAGCTTTACGTCGGTATAGGAGTAGGTATTACCCACTACGACTTATAGTAGATAATATCGACTCCCCTTCAGCGATTAACGTGAGCAAAACCGCTCAGCGCTATACTGCTTTGTTCAGAATACTGAACTTGTCCTCATGCTTTCAAGATTTGCACAAGAAGCGAAGATTTGACTCATCGAGGTAGTTGTTGAGCGCCCCATCGAACGACATTTTCGATATCAGGCAACAAAATACCTTTTTCCTCAATACAGAATAACAGCTTCGAGAATCGGTCACGCTGAGAGCTGTCGACCGTTTGTAACCACTCATCAATACTGCTTTTTACGCTATCCACATCTGCACTTGGGCAGTCAATGCCAAGCTGGCTAAGATCAGTAATAAAGTCATCCATATCTACAAGATCTACGTGCATCATAACTACTTACTCCTACCAAATAAGAGGGGATTCCTTCCCCCCAACAAGCCTACAATAGACGATTAAAAAATAGGCTGTGATCTATTTTTATGTCACACAGCCAAAAATGTTAGTTGCGTAGCATTTATGCTTTACGGTAAAGGTGAATCTCAGTTTTTAACCCTTTGTACAAGCTCCAGCACATCAGTACCAAAACAAGTGTGAAAGGCAGACCAGTCGTTATCGCGCCAGCTTGCAATGCTGTCAGTGCTTCCGAACCACCACCAAGTAGCAGTGCTATCGCGATGAAACCTTCTACAATAGCCCAGAACACACGCTGACCTACTGGCACATCTTCTTTACCACCCGCGGTGATACTGTCGATTACAAGTGAACCCGAGTCAGAAGACGTTACAAAGAAGACCAGTACAAGTAAGATACCAACAACGGATAGCAACGTAGAAAATGGCAAATTCTCAAACATTTGGAACATCGCCAGAGACACATCGCTGATACCATTTGCTAGCTCACCGACACCTGTCGTAGCCTGTTCTATTGCCGTTCCGCCCATGACACTCAACCAAACCATAGTGACTAACGTTGGGATAAGTAGTACTGCAGTGACGAACTCGCGAACCGTACGTCCTTTAGAAACTCGAGCAATAAACATACCTACGAATGGTGACCAAGATACCCACCACGCCCAGTAGAACACAGTCCAACCATGGAACCAGTCTGAATCTTCACGTCCGATCCAATTAGAAAGCGGCACAAAGTTATCAACATAGCCCAGCGTGATATCACCAAATGTATGCAAAATAGATAGCGTCGGTCCAATAACAACCAGTAGCGCAACTAAACCTGCCGCGATTAGCATATTGATGTTACTCAATATCTTCACACCGCCATCCAGTCCTCGTGCCACTGAGATGACAGCAATGCCGGTAACCACAACCACAAATGCTATTTGAGTTGAAATACCGCTTGAGACACCAAACAGATGGCTAAGACCACCAGCGGCTTGTTGAGCGCCGAAGCCAAGAGAAGTTGCAAGACCAAAGATGGTTGCCAGTACGGCGAGAATATCGATGAAGTTACCAATTGGACCCCAGCAACGCTCACCTAAAATTGGGAAAAATGCAGAACGGATAGTAAGTGGCAAGCCTTTATTATGTGCAAAAAAAGCCAAAGCCAGGCCAACTACGGCATAGATCGCCCAAGGGTGTAAACCCCAGTGATAAATCGTAGCACTTAGCGCCATTTGTTTTGCTTCTTCGGTATTGGCTGCCACGTTAAGTGGCGTTCCGTACCAGTCGGTGTAATACGCGACAGGTTCAGCAACGCTCCAGAACATCAGCCCTATCCCCATACCCGCAGCAAATAACATGCTAAACCAAGATACCGTAGAGAATTCCGGTGTGGCGTTTGCTCCTCCCAAACGAATTTTGCCCATTGGAGAAACAAGCAAAAATAAGCAAAACACTACAAACAAGTTACACCCGACCATGAAAAACCAGTCAAAATTGTTTATAGACCAGCTCCGAGCGGCAATAAGCGCGTCTTTTGCTCCTTCAGGAAAAATTAACGTCAAAATGATGAACAATAAAATTAAGCTAGCGCTGATACCAAACACGGGGTTATGGATATCCATGCCAAAGATTTTGACATTGTCTTGCCCAGCACAATAATCCGTTTCGTATTTAACGGTATGAACGGATTTATATCTTCTTCGACTACTCACTATGCTTTTCATGCGATCCCTCTTTAGTGATTAACATATATTGAACAGTATTCAGTAATTCCTTTCCCTGAATCGTTCTTCGTCGTAAGTCATACCTAGTTGGATAAGTAATTGTTCAAGTACTTATTAACGTTGGTATTAACCACGTAGGTACCGAACTTTTCTTCTAATTGTCGGTACCGTTAACGTGGATATATTCCTTAGATGAACCTAATTAGGTTCAATAAGTTGAATTCCTAACAAGTCAATTTTTTAGTTATTTATTTACCACTCCTTCTTCAAGCAGTAAGTCATAGACTACCTGAGCCATTTCACTAACAGGCTGGTCTTTAAGGACTTTACCGCCTGTCGATTCTGCTTTT
The DNA here is from genome assembly GCF_035621455.1 of Vibrio natriegens NBRC 15636 = ATCC 14048 = DSM 759. NCBI lineage: Bacteria > Pseudomonadati > Pseudomonadota > Gammaproteobacteria > Vibrionales > Vibrionaceae > Vibrio > Vibrio natriegens. The sequence continues at coordinate 1,441,773 of NZ_CP141823.1, read as the reverse complement.
GCTGTCGCCGCTTTAAAACGGTCAGCCGCACTTTTAGCTTTCACGACTTTCAAACGCTTCGCTTTTGGCTTCGCGATACTTGTTTCCCAAGTTAGTCGCTCTTTATCCAGTTGCTTGCCTTCCACCTCTTCCGTGACAATGTCACATCGGCGAGCTCGACCAAATGCACTTTGTCGTGGTTCTTGCGCAGCAAAGTCCACACTAGCGATAAATGGCAGAGATACGTTTAGCGCTCGACGTTGACCCCTTGGTAGCGCTTGTAATACTCGCGCTGTACCATTTTCGACGGATAGAATTTCCGCGACGCCCATAACAATCGGACAATCCAACTCTTGAGCAAGAAAGAAAGGTAGCGTGCCTGAAGATTCGCCATTTTCCGCGCGCATTCCTGTCAGAACGATGTCGGGCATGTCATCTCGAAAGTACGAAGTCAATGTGTTAACCGCATCGTCCTGTTCGTCCTGAGCCAAAACGCGAATTTGAGAGAGGCCCATCCCGCTGTAGTACGACAATGCTGGATCCTGAGGGTTGCCTGCGTGAAGCACCTCTAACTCACAACCTTCTAAGTTCATCGCCAGTTCAACAGCACGTGCATCGGTCGCTGAACGTCGCGCACGTCCCGTATCAGGGTGGGCACCAATGGAGACTAACGTACTGACACGCAGTGTATCGGTTTGATTATGCGGCATCCTTCAGCTCCTTTGATTGATGTTGTTGAATAAGAGAAATCAACTCTCTTAAAAACTCATTACTATCAGCAATCACACTCAGATCCGCGCGCTTGACCATGTCACAACCCGCATCTGTGTTTACGGCGATGACTTTTTCACAAGCACCAATACCTTGCAGGTGTTGAATTGCCCCTGAGATACCAACAGCCACATAGACTCGAGCGGTCACCCAGCTACCGGTAGCACCAACCTGACGGTCACGAGGCATAAAGCCATCATCGACGGCTACGCGGCTCGCGCCTTCGGTTGCACCCAGAACGTTCGCTGCTTCGTGGAATTTCTCCCAATCATGGATGCCGTTACCTGCAGACAGAATGAATTCAGCCTCGGTAAGTGGAATCGCCTGAGGATCCACCGCGACTGGACCAAGATCTTCGATGCGAGATTCAATGCTGAATGTGCCTTCAAATTCAACCGGCAGCACTTCGTGTCGGGTTTCATCAATTGGTAGCGCACATTCTTGAGCCAGCAGAAGCACTCGAGGTGTCACACGTTTGATGTCGTGACGAAGCCCTGCTGCTCGACATACCGCATGCTCACTATCGACTTGCCACGCTTGTGTTGCAGGACGTTCATTAATCGCCGCAGACAAGCGCGCACCAAGTTCAAATCCACCTTGAATGCTATCCGGGAATAGCCAGTGCTTAGGCGAATATTGGTCTTCGATACTCGCCAGAACCTCAGCTCGCTGTTCTGGGCTGTAGTGATCAAACACTTCATCCGGAATCGTTAGCAATCGGTCGACGCCTGCAAGATCAAACTGCTCTTCTTTGTGGGTGCCGAATACCACAGCCATCACTGCGCCCTCACCGTCAGACTGTTTAATCAGCTGATGGGCTTGGCCAAGAACGTCTTTATCATGGCTGCTCAAGCGACCACCTGGCATATCTGGCACAACCACAATGTAAAAGTCTGGAGACTCAACCTTGTGCAACGGCAGCTCGACACTTGCTTGGCTGCTTTGGCGAGCACCCATCATCGAGGTTGCGGCATTATTGTTCAGACGATCGATGCGCTTAATGCCGTTCGGTCCAATAAAACCAACTCGATGTGGATAACGCCTAGTTAAGCCGCTTAGTCCAATCTCTTCAACTGGCTGTACCATCAAGCTATCATGCTGTGGGTGCAGCCTGTTTCGTCTAATCCACTCGACACGAGGGTCACGGCGTAAAATAAATTCTCCCATGATCTTCTCCTACACACCGACGGTTTCAGATTCTGGTGTCCATACGTCCACCTGATCATCGCTAATCTCAACCAGCATCTCAGCAACAAGTTCAGCAATGTCTTTCACTTCAGGTCTTGGCTCAACAACACCTTCAAGCATCGCAGTACATTGCTGACAACCTACCGCCACAAGATCGGCACCTGTTTCACGGATGTCGTCCATACGCATATCCGCAATACGACGTTCGCCAGGGATATCGGTAATCGGAGCCGCACCACCACCGCCACAACAACGTGAGCGGAAACCAGAACGTTCCATTTCAGCAATTTCAACACCGAGGTGTTTTAGCACCGAACGAGGCGCTTCATATTCGCCGTTGTAACGACCTAAGTAACAAGGGTCATGGTAGGTAACTTTACCGACTGACAATGGTTTAAGACCGATTAACCCCTTTTCAACCAATTGGTTAATGAAGGTTGTATGGTGCCAAACCTGGTAGTTTGGTTTTTCATTCTCTGGATAGAAGTCCGGGTATTCGTTCTTCAAACAGTGGAATGCGTGAGGGTCTGTTGTCACGATGCAGTCAAAGTCGTACTTCATCAGCGTTTGGATGTTACGTTTTGCTAAACGCTGATACGTTACGTCGTCACCTAATCGACGAGCAACGTCACCACAATCCAGTTCTTCATCGCCCAGGATAGCTACATCAATCTTGGCTGCTTTGAGAATTTGCACCATCGACTTAAGAATACGCTGGCTACGCATATCAAACGCACCGTCAGACACCCAGAACAGAACGTCTGCACGTTTGACTTCAGACATCAGTTTAAGATCTTGGTCTGCTGCCCAGTTAGAACGTTTGTTCGGGTTATGACCATTCGGGTTATCAGTGAAGATGATGTTTTCCAGTACTTCCGCACCTTTGTTCGGTGTTTCGCCTTTTTCAAGCGTTAAGAAGCGGCGCATATCAACAATCGCATCCACGTGTTCGATCATCATCGGACACTCTTCTACACAAGCGCGGCACGTCGTACATGACCACAGTGTTTCTGCGTTTAGCACACCGCCCACGATTGGTTTGTGCGGGTCACCTTTGGCACAGCCGGTTTCTTTGCCTGGATATGGGCTACCAGCGTACTTTTCATCCGTACCGCCAGCTAGTCCAACAACCATATCTTGAATCAGCTTTTTCGGGTTTAGTGGCTGCCCTGCCGCAAATGCCGGACATACCGCTTCACAACGACCACACTGAACACACGCATCAAAGCCCAGTAACTGATTCCATTTAAAATCACTTGGGTTTTCAACGCCCAGCTTTTTAGCATCAAGATCTACTGGTTTTAAACCGGTTGAACGACCACCACCAAAACGCTCTGGACGACGGTGAAATGCCAAATGTAGCGCACCAGCAAACGCGTGCTTCATTGGTCCGCCCCAGCCCATACCAAGGAACATCTCACCGACGCCCCATACGATAGCAGCAAGGAGAACAACCGCAGCAACCACGTTAAACACTTCGCCAACTAACTGAGTAGCTGGCAGTGTCACGATGAAGAAGCTCACCGAGAACATGATCAAGCTTTTCGGCAACCTCATCCAAGGGCCTTTAGACAGGCGCGATGGCGGGTTTAGTCGACGTTTTGCAACAAACAATGCGCCGCAAAACATTAAGCCAAGTGAGCCAAGCAGTACCCAAGATAAGATTTGCGGCTCCAGGTTAAACACGTGAACCGCGAAAATAAGTACAACGGAAAGGACAAAACCACCTGCCGTTGCAACGTGAGTGTTAGACATCACTTTGTCGCGCGCTACCACGTGGTGCAAGTCCACGAGGTAACGACGCGGCATGGCTGCTAACCCTGCAAAAAAGGCAACACTTTCGGCTTGCCCTCTCCGCCACATCATAATGCGGCGGAGCATCCCTATAACAGCCAGGGCTCCGGCTGTTATAAGTAAGATAGGAAGTAGTGACTCTAGGAACATAAGCCCCCCTTACAGATCTTTACACAGACGTAGTGCGTCGTAGAGTGCAGCGTGAGTATTACGTTGTGAAACACAGTCACCCAAACGCCACAGGATCATGCCGTCGTTGTCTTGAGATAGGACTGGCTGCGCCTGTGATGCAAACAAGGTTTCAACGTCAATTTGGCCTTTGTTCACAGACTCTGCTTTCAACTCGTAGTACAGCGCTTCATTTGGACGAATGCCGTTTTCTACTACCACTTGGTCAACAACGCGCTCTTCTTTCGCACCCGTGTATTCGTTCTCTAGCAGAGCGATCAGGTTGTCACCTTCACGGTATACTTTCAGCAGTGCCAGATCCGAAGTCATGATGACTTCTTTCTCATACAGACTACGGTAGTAAGTTGGGAAAGTCGTACCGCCGATACCAACACCTGGTTTGATATCATCGGTAACAAGTTCAACTTGTGAGCCTTTAGAAGTCAGGTAATCTGCCGCCGACATACCAGAGAATTCACAGATAGTGTCGTAAACCAGAACATTCTTACCTGGTTCAACTGTGCCGTTGAGGATATCCCAAGAAGACACAACCAACCCTTCTTCTGCGCCCCAGTCAGGGTTCTGCTCGATAAATGGCGTACCACCAGTTGCAAGGATACAAACGTCAGGTTTAAGTTCACGAATCATGTCTGCGTTTGCAGCTGTCTCTAGAATAACTTCAACGCCAAGACGGTCTAATTCCATTGCCAACCAGCGTGTGATACCCGCCATCTGGTCACGTTGAGGGGCTTTCGCTGCGATGGTGATCTGGCCGCCAAGCTCACTCGCTTTTTCAACCAACGTTACTTTGTGACCACGTTCTGCTGCAACGCGAGCCGCTTCCATACCACCAGGGCCACCACCAATTACAACAACTTTACGGATAGGTCCGGTTGTTTTTTCAATGATATGAGGCATACCCATGTGCTCACGGGATGTCGCCGCGTTTTGGATACACAATACATCCAGACCCATGTACTGACGGTCGATACAGTAGTTTGCGCCAACACATTGACGAATTTGGTCGGTTTGACCCAGTTTGATTTTGGTGATCAAGTGTGGATCCGCAATGTGCGCACGAGTCATACCAACAAAATCAACGTAACCCGCTTCAAGGATACGCTTAGCCTGGTTTGGATCTTTGATGTTTTGCGCGTGGATAACAGGTACAGAAACCACTTCTTTAATACCAGCCGCCAAGTGCAGGAATGGCTCTGGCGGGTAGCTCATGTTAGGAATAACGTTTGCTAGTGTGTTGTGCGTATCACAACCAGAACCAACAACGCCGAAGTAATCAACCATCTTAGTTGCATCGTAGTACGCTGCGATTTCTTTCATGTCGTCATGGTTCAAGCCATCAGGATGGAACTCATCACCCGTAATACGCATACCAACAACAAAGTCAGGACCAACCGCTTCACGTACCGCTTTCAGTACTTCCATACCAAAGCGCATGCGGTTTTCAAACGTTCCGCCCCACTGGTCAGTACGTTTGTTAACACGTGGAGACCAGAATTGGTCGATCATGTGCTGGTGAACAGCAGACAGTTCAACGCCGTCTAAGCCACCTTCTTTCGCACGAACGGCTGCTTTCGCGAAGTCGTCGATGATACGCCAGATTTCTTCTTCTTCAATGGTCTTACATGTTGCGCGGTGCACTGGCTCACGTACGCCAGACGGAGACATTAGGTTTGGCCAATGCTCACCATCCCAACGAGAACGACGTCCCATGTGAGTAATCTGGATCATGATTTTGCCGCCATGCTTATGCACAGCATCGGCTAGATTCTGGAAATGAGGAATGATGCGATCGGTTGAAAGGTTAACTGAGCTCCACCAGCTTTGCGGGCTATCAATTGAAACCACACTTGAACCACCACAGATACACAGACCACAGCCACCTTTGGCTTTTTCTTCGTAGTATTTTACGTAGCGGTCGGTCGTCATACCACCGTCTGTGGCATAAACTTCTGCGTGCGCTGTACTAACAACGCGGTTACGGATGGTCGTTTTGTTAATTTTTAATGGTTGGAATAGAATATCGAACTGAGACATGATTTACCCCTGTACCAGCCTCGCTTGCGAACAAGCAAGGCTGTCTTCCTTGACTGACTTACAAATGGATTGATGTTGGTGTTTAGCCGATTGGTGTTACTTCAAAGACGCCGTAATCACACCCTTCCTCAGCACCACTTTGTGTTTGTACTGCTTTGGTTTTCACTGACAGACCCAGGCTCTCAGCGATTTGGTCGATTGCGCCAGCGAACCAGCCTGTAAACATATAATCCACTTTGCGGTTAACTTTTCCGTACTGGTATACGAAACATGAATTTTCCAAACGAACTCGAGCTTCGCCTTTCGCAATATCAAGGTGCTCAATGACAAAGAAACCCCAGCCGCGTTGAGATAGGCGTTTCATGTAGTGTTCAAATACAACATCGCCAGAAAGGCCGTGTTCTTCGGCTTCTTTCTCACACCAGTAGTAAGCGGACTTGTAGCCAGCTTTGTATAGAATGTCTGCGTAACGCTCCGCACCGATCTCTTCTTCAATACCCATATGGTTATTTACAAAAAAGTGACGCGGTACATACAACATTGGTAAGGCATCCGTTGTCCAAACCCCTGTTTCGTCATCGACCAAGATTGGCATTTCAGGTGCGTGTGTACTCATATCGTATTCTTCCTTTTATACAATTAACTAACTCGTTATTTATTTATATTTTTATGGTGAAACACTGTGGTTATTCACCCCAGACTTCGCCTAGTACGCGAAGCCAGTTTTCGCCCATGATCTTGCGAACTTGAGTTTCAGAGAAACCGTGACGCAACAGTGCTTCTGTTAAATTAGGGAACTCACCTAAAGTACGAATGCCTTCAGGGTTAATGATTTCGCCAAAATTGGTTAGTCGGCGTGCATAGCCTTTATCATGCGTTAACCACTCAAAGAACGGCTGACCGTGACCTTGTGTGAAATCAGTACCGATACCGATTTGGTCTTCACCAACCAGGTCAAAGATGTAAGCGATCGCTTCAACGTAGTCATCAACCGTTGAATGAATGCCATTTTTAAGAAAAGGTGCGAACATCGTTACACCGACAAAGCCGCCATGGTCTGCGATAAATCTCAGTTCTTCATCTGACTTATTACGCGGGTGATCTTTTAAACCACTAGGCAGACAGTGCGAGTAACAAACTGGTTTTTCAGAAGCTAGGATCACTTCTTTGGAAGTCTTAGCGCCCACGTGCGACAGGTCACACATGATGCCCACTTTATTCATTTCCGCGACAATCTCGTGGCCGAAACCAGACAAGCCACCGTCGCGCTCATAACAACCGGTACCAACCAGGTTTTGTGTGTTGTAACACATCTGAACGACGCCGACGCCAAGGTCTTTAAAGACTTGCACATAGCCAAGCTGGTCTTCAAAAGCATGAGCATTTTGAAAGCCCATTATGACGCCAGTTTTACCCTGTTGCTTCGCTTTACGGATGTCATCGGTGGTGCGAACTTTAAGCACCAAATCATTGTTTTCCTCAAGAAGGTTATTCATTTCAACGATATTGTTTACCGTATTCTGAAAGCCTTCCCAAACTGAAACTGTACAGTTTGCAGCAGTGATGCCGCCTTTGCGCATGTCTTCAAACAGTGCTCGGTCCCACTTCGCGATAACCAGGCCATCAATCACTATTGAATCATCATGCAAGTCCGTTGCGTTCATTTTTAAACCCTATTCTTCCCTTTCCTCGTTAGTCTCCAGAATAGGTATTACGGTCGATTAAAAGTGTTCTAAAAACGGCATTCTGAATCCCTTTTGCGTAACGCTAAGCGACAAAATGAAAACAAAAAAAGACCGCCATCCTGCTGGATGGCGGTCTTTTTTAGAACAAACGGATTAGATGGAGATTGAGCCGTAGGTAGGCTCATGCTGCGCTTCAAATAGCGCTTTCGATGAGCGTAATGGAGCATCAAATTGCATTAAATCTACGATGGTATTCGACTCTAAAGCCGGAGGAGCGACACTCACATTAGCCACCGCTGCTGAATGTGTCCCCAACCTTTCCGCTTTCGGTGAAATACCAATGTGCACGCGGTAACACTTACTAAAGTGTGGTGAAGAGACAAAGCCACATGCAGTTGCGATCTCGATAATTGACATCGATGTTTGTCTTAGTAACTGTCTTGCGCGGTTCAGTCTTAGCTTGAGGTAGTATTTTGATGGTGAGCATTGCAAATATTTCTGGAACAGACGCTCTAATTGGCGACGGGATAAGCCGACATACACTGCCAATTCATCCAATTCGATAGTCTCTTCTATATTCGCTTCCATTAAAATAATAGCTTCGACTAGTTTAGGCTGAGCCGTACCGATCGTATGCTTAAGCGGAATGCGCTGTGTATCACTTTCACCGCGAATATTGTCGCAAATGAACATTTCTGAAATGCTTGAACCAAGTTCACGACCATAATCTTTCTGGATCATGGTAATCATCATGTCTAATGGCACAGAACCACCACTGCATGTCATTCGATCTCGGTCAATCACAAATAAGTGGTTGAGACAATTAACGCGAGGATGACGCTCCTGCAACGTAGCAAGACATTCCCAGTGCACACTGCACTGATAGCCGTCCAGCAACCCCGCTTCCGCTAACACGTAAGCCCCCGTACATACCCCACCAAGGCCAACATGTTTACGGGCTAAAGACTGTAACCACGTTACTTGTTTACGCGTAAAACTGCGTGTGATATTTACACCACCCACTACAATCAATGTATCTAATTGGGGGGCATCTGCCATTGAACAATCTGGCTTGATAGTAATACCGTCACTAGCTTCAACGTAATCACCATCTTCTGATATCACATACCAATCATACAGTTCTTTCCCTGTCAGCTGGTTTGCCATGCGCATCGGTTCCACCGCTGATGAAAACGCGAGCATAGTAAAATTATCTAACAACAAAAAACCAATACGGTTTACTTCCTTGTTCGACGAGCCATCGAACTGATTTATTGAGACTGACATAGCGCACTCCAATGTAAAGGAGATTTATTATTAACCGGTAGCACTAGCTATTTTTTGTTTTTGCTTAGCGCACCGAATCGAGCACTTTTGTCTAAGCAACAACCATGCCTGTATATCTAAATACAGTGCATACTTTTGCAACATCAAGTTTAAAACTACAAGGGTCAATATATCTGCTTGAATAGCTTGCTTATTTTTTGGTAAGCCGAAAACAAATTTTTTCTCCGCAGCATCCTAAAGATGTCTCTCACCAACCGACTGCAATCTCACGCACCAAAACGATGCAAAGTTAAACAAACATTCAAAATAATTGACCAAATAAAAACCTTACAACTTAGAGGCTTAGAGCAATTATTCGGTTCCATTTAAAACAATGATGTAGCTAGAAAAATCCGTCTATCTATTGGCACAACAGAACGGTAAACTTATTGTTTTAAACGTTAACCAATAGTTACGATATAGTTAACAAATCAAGATTTCAGTGAATTCGCACACATAAATAATCATCATGACGAAAAAAATTTATTGCATCACGGGATATATCTATGCGGCACATAAACCAAGAAGCCAACATCTGTGGTCATACGATGCTGGCTTTTTTTAGGGGGGGTTCACTGGTTTTCAGCCTCAATACTTTAAGGTCAGATATTTCTATTTTGACCTTTATACCTTGGCTTACTTAGTGGGCTGGCTTCTTTCTTAAGCTAAATGCTCCTTAAAGAAACCTTCCATTTTGTCGAATGGAATCACATCCATCTGATCATAAAGATCGGTATGGGTTGCATTAGGAATGATCATCAGTTCTTTTGGCTCAGCAGCTGCTTCATACGCCGTTTCACTGAAATAGCGCGAGTGTGCCTTCTCACCGTGGATAAGCAGAACCGGACGTGGTGAGATTTCTGCAATGTACGTCAAGATCGGCATGTTCATAAACGACAGTGGCGTTGTGATTGTCCAAGAAGCATTTGAGTTAATGGCTCTTGGGTGGAAACCGCGCTGCGGATCCTTATAGTAAGCCGCGTATTCGACAACAAACTGTGGTTCGCCGCCCTGCAGTTCAAGAGACACAGGACCATAAGCTGGCTCACCGTTTTCAGCGTCTTTCCAGCGCTGCTGACCCAATTGCTCTAGTCCTTGAGTACGTTGTTCAAGAGTAACACTGTCGTTGTAGCCTTTGGACATAACTCGAGTCATATCGTACATAGTGCTAGCCACAACCGCTTTAACGCGCTTGTCAATTGCGACTGCATTTAATGCCATGCCGCCCCAACCACAGATACCGATAACGCCGATTCGCTCGCGGTCAACATTTTCTAGCAAACCGATAAAGTCGACTGCAGCACTGAAATCTTCAGTATTGATATCTGGGGAAGCAACATTACGTGGCTCACCACCACTTTCACCAGTGTAAGATGGATCAAATGCTAGCGTAACAAATCCACGTTCTGCCATTGTTTGCGCATACAAACCAGATGACTGTTCTTTCACTGCACCAAATGGGCCACTCAGAACGATAGCAGCTAACTTGCCAGTGCTTTCTTTTGGCTGATACAGATCAGCGGCAAGCGTAATACCGTAACGGTTTTTGAACGTAACTTTTTTGTGCTCAACCTTGTCGCTTTTAGCGAAAGTTTTATCCCAGCTATTACTTAATTCTAATGTCGTGCTTGCCATGGCCTGGCCTCCTGAAAGCGCACCAACACCTAAAGCAACCGCGCTTGCTCCTGCCATTTTCAATGCATTTCGGCGACTAGCGTCTGGCAAGTCGTGGCTAGCGTTTGTGTTGTTGGTATCGTTGTGTTTGTTCATCTAGTTTCTCCTAGTAAGCCTGATAAGCTTGTCATCTCAGTTTCGGAATTTGCTCAAATTAGTCATCCCCAACTTGAGACAACATGACTAGCTTAAGAGCGTGCACCGTTTAGGAGAGTGTCTCTCCTAACGACGTTTCTGATATTTATAATGCGACAAGTCACCAATTTACCGTTATCCGGATACTACGAATTCCTTGCACAATCTTCCAAGTCAAACCTTGAGATGTAGGAAAATCCACCTAGGCCAGCAAGCAAAAACACCTAAAAACAAACAATAAACACTTGATATAAAACAATAATAAACCTAAATCTCAACCAATGAGCATTCCATTACCTATTGCTTACGTAAACGCTATTTAATGCCTAATTTTCTACTTTAACTTGCCTTGGGCGACAAAAACGACAAAGCCTAGTCAACATGTGACTAGGCTTGTTCTTAACTCACTGATTCGAATCGGTACTATAACGCTTTCTTATACAACTCAATCACTTGATCTTTTGTCATTGGACATGGGTTACCACCAGCGCATGGATCGGCTAATGCGTCATCGACCCAACTCAAGATATCCTGCTCAGTCACACCCAGCTCACCAAAACCTGCTGGAATGCCAACTCGACGGTTCAGTGCATGAAGCGCGTCAATTGCAGCCAAACTTGCCTGTTCTGCTGTCATGTCAGAGGTATCTACGCCCAATACTTCAGCGACCTTGGCAAATTTTTCTACACGGTGCGGGCGGTTAAATTCACTCACGATAGGTAACAAGATTGCGTTACATACGCCGTGAGGTAAGTCTTTATGTGCACCTGCAGGGTGAGCCATTGCGTGAACCATACCTAAACCGGCACTGTTGAAAGAAAGACCAGCAATAAACTGACCATAAGCCATCATTTCGCGCGCGTTAATATCGGTGCCATCATCTACCGCTGCTGGAAGGTTTTCTGCAATGGTTTGTATCGCTTCCAGAGAAATGTAATCGGTGAGTTTATGTGCACCAACAGAGACGTATGATTCAAGAGCATGAGTTAATGCATCAATACCTGTTGCGGCTGTCGTTGCTTTAGGAATACCCAACATAACGCTTGCGTCATTGACTGAAATTTCTGGAATAATTTTATCTGAGATAATGACGTGTTTCACATGCGTTGCTGTGTCCGTAATAACCGCGTTACTGGTGACTTCTGCAGCCGTACCCGCAGTGGTATTAATCGCATAAAGCGGCGCCCCTAAGCGTTCGACTTTCTCGACACCGTTATAAGCGGCGATTGGTCCTGGGTTTGCAGATAGGATCTTGATCGCTTTTGCCGTATCAATCGAACTACCACCACCAAAACCGATAATGTATTGTGCACCAGAAGTCACATACATGTCATACGCATTTTTCACCGTGTCGGTATCAGGGTTAGGTCTTACATCTTTAAACAAAGTAAGCTCTAACGAGCTCGAAAGTAGTTTTTCGGCAAACCCCAACTCAACAAGCATTGGGTCACAGATAAGTAAACCTTTTTCCAAGCCATGTTCATTCGCTAAACGCTCGACTAAGGCTTCAATCGCGCCTACACCAGAGTAATTGATTTTAGGAAACGCCAGTTTAAATACGCTCATCGTGTTTATCCTTATAAGTTAAGATCTTGTTGAGGGTGCCGATCTTTTTTTGTTATCGATTTACCCTTTTTATTTATAAGGTTATTAAAGCGATTTTTTGCTCCGAATAACTTTGCTTTTTTGCCTGTCAGCGCACGAAGAAGGGGATTTTTTTAAGGTTAGAGAGCCGAAGTTCACAAATTGAAAAACAGGCAAATTGCACTTTGAAAGTACAGGTTATAACTGGAGAATTGATTACAAAAATGAAGATGGCAAGCAGAATCCCGAATCCAATTTATGAATTCGGGTTAGAGTTAAATATTAATTTATAGAGATATTTAATGACTGTCTGATGTAGGTGCCCGCGCCCAGCAAGCCAGGTTCGGAATGAGTGATTAAGAACACAGGGATGGATTGAAGGTACTCTTTAAATCGGCCTTTATCTTCAAAAGCCACTCGAAAGCCGGACTTGATGAATAGTTCTTGAACTTTAGGAACAATACCGCCAGCAATATACACACCACCAAATGATCCATTAGTCAGTGCCAGGTTACCGCCAAAACGCCCCATCAAAATGCAAAACAGATAGAGTGCGCGCTCACAATCCTTGCATTCCGCTTTGAGTGCTTTCTCAGTGATCATTGCCGGGGTGTAGTCTTCAGGTGCGGCACCATGGTGTGACACAACAAAGTCGTATATATTTCGGATACCTTGGCCAGACAAACAGCGTTCCGCAGACACACGACCGAACTTGTTACGTAGGTAAACAATCAAGTCGTCTTCTTCAGGGGTACAAGCCGCCAGGTCAACATGCCCACCTTCTCCTGGTACGCTATGCCATAGGTTTCCGCCATGAATCAGCTGAGCGACACCAAGCCCGGTTCCCGCTCCGTATACGGCTATCGGCTTATTGGCTATCGCTTCACCGCCACCGATCTGAACTCTGTCCTCAGGTTTTAAACTTGGAATAGCAAAGGAAACCGCAGTGAAATCGTTAATGACTTCCAAAACCTGAAGGTTAAGTTGGGATTTTAGTTCCTGGATAGAGAACTCCCAGTGGTGGTTAGTCATGGAAACCCAATCCCCCGTTACCGGACAAGCAATCGCAATACAGGCCGATGAGATCGGAGTGTCGTGACGATCAAGGTATTGACGCATGACGACTTCCAGCGATTCATATTCGGCAGCAGGGTAAGTCACGATATCGCTGATCGTTCCTGTCGATAACTCACAAAGAGCTAAACGCGCGTTGGTTCCCCCGATATCCCCTACCAAGGCATACTGTTCCGACATTGCTTCTCCCTAATAATACTCAAAACGATCACGTGTATTTATTGGCGATAAAACGCACGCAGAACACAAAATGCAACACCATGAAAAGTGACACAAAACAAACTAGTTAATGCTCAATAATCAGAAATCGTTAGCTTTACGACATAATATTTGCACTTAAATATAGCAGAGGGTTGGAGCCTATCTATGCGAAATGGATTACAGGTTAACGATTTACTGATTTCACCGGTAAATTCCATATAGCGCGAAAAATAGTACGAATGAGCAAAAATAACACAGGAATGGGTCTTTATTCTCTACAGTAAATTGATGAAAATACTCGGTTCAGGAATTATGCGGACAAACTCAGAGTAAAGCTGTGGAAAATAACGGCATCCTTTGTTGAAGATTAGCGTATGAACTTGAATATAACGTCATCTTAAACACCATTACTATTCGGAGAACCGATGTCTCAACCAGAAGCTCAAACAGTCGAGTTAAGTCATACAAAAACGAAAAGACTGGGGCTAAAACTAAGAAAGATACTCAAAGTCGCGATCGCCCTACTCGCCATTATTGCTGCTGGTGTCTACACCTATATGCTACAACCTCAGTTTGCCTCCCCTCAGGTGAAAGTGGATAGTTACCAGGGAAAATACGTAGACGGAAAGTTTCACAATATTGAGGAGGTTCCGGTATCCACGTCAAGCGATGGCGCTTTGGTGGGGTTCTACCGTTTTTTAACGGAACCTGTTGTCGACGCCGTTCCGGTAACCAATTTGCCTTCAGTCAAGTCAGACTTACTAGGTCTGAATCCACGTGACAATGTTATGGTCTGGATGGGCCATTCCAGCTACTTTATCCAGCTAGATGGCATTCGCTACTTAATTGACCCTGTATTCAGTGACAACGCTTCTCCGGTTCCCTACACCAACGTGGCATTTCCCGGTAGCAATGTTTACAGCGCAGATGACATCCCAGAAATAGAATATCTGTTAATTACCCACGATCACTGGGATCACCTCGATTACCCAACAATTAACGCGCTGAAAGCGAAAATTGACCATATTGTGACGCCTATTGGTGTCGGCTCTTATTTCACTCAATGGGGATTCAGCCCTGAGCAGATCACGGAAGGCGACTGGTATGATTCACTAACAACGAAAGCGGGCCGAATTCATATCCTTCCAGCACAGCACTTTTCAGGCCGATTGCTAAAACGTAATCGTACACTCTGGGGATCATTTGCCATCGTATCGAATCAACATAAGGTCTATCTTGGTGGTGACAGTGGCTATGGTGACCATTTCAAATCAATAGCCAATGAATTCGGCGGCTTCGATATCGCGGTGCTTGAAACTGGCCAATACAACAAAAACTGGCCATTCATTCATATGACGCCAGAAGAAGTCGCTCAAGCTGCCAACGATCTCAACGCAAAAGCACTATTACCTTCGCACAATAGTAAATTCAAGTTGGCTAAACATGCCTGGTATGAGCCACTAGATCGGATCGCTCAGGCAAGTCAGCGACAAGATTACCGCTTAATGACACCAATGATTGGAGAAATCGTCGGTTTAGAAGATAACAACCAGACGTTCTCTCAATGGTGGAAGCAGTAATCCACGTCTCAATAAATTAAGTTCGGATAACTGGGGGGGATTCTTCATCATATTGCCCTGAACCTCAAACCTTCACGTCGACCTGCGAACGAGGTCTTAGAGGAAATGGGTGAGTTCGTATTGCCCGCTATCAATCAGGACTAAAGGCAGTTAAAAATGAGCAATGCACTCTAAATGCATTGCTCATTATTGGAGTCAGCCTTCGGCACTTTAGTGTTCAGAGAAAAACACTCGATAAAAAATTAACCACCCTCGATAGCCGCCAGTGGAACTTGATAAACTTCTTTACCATTAATGACCACCGTCCAGGTGTCGCCTTCCAAATCCGCTTTCACTTCTCGGTTGGTTGCGTTTACGTAATCGCTCATAAAGTTAATCGTGAACTGCTCTCCTGCCGGGCTTTGCACCACGATACTGGCTTGATTGTCTTCCATGCGTAAGATACCCGCAGGACACGTACCGAAATCTTCCTGCCCTTCTGCACGGCAACGCAATAATGTTGTTGCATCATAGTCATCAGTCGAGAAAGGAGACGTCGCATTATTCGCGTCCGGATTTAACGCATCTGTATTCCAGTAAACGTAAACACTTTCTTCAGGGAAACGAAAAATTAAGCCCTGATCGCCCAAATCACTCTGGCGATAAACCATGTTGCTATTCTGATCGGTAAACTCCCCGGGGGTGTCGCCTTTTGGTGAAAGTTCATGCACAACGCCATCACTACGATTAATTGTTATGTAACCACTGCGCTGACTAAAAGTACAAGCGATCATCTTCTCCGCATTGTCATCGCCTGCTTTGTAGATATCACAACGGCTCTCGGCTGAATCAGCATACGAGATCGAACTCGTGGCTAAGCCAGCTACAAGGGTGAATAACATAAGACCAGCTCTCATAATAGCTCCTACAATTTGTTACCTAATCCACGCTAATGACCGATGAGCGCGCTCCCATAAACAAAGAAAAGAATAGTTCTTAGCCTCCTGTTGGGCAATTAAACCAAGTTGTCGAGAAAGCCATTTGCATCATGTTTAAAGCCGCTTCTCTGAGATCCATCTATTTACGCCAGTCACCCAGGCTTGGTATAACAACAGAAAGAAAAAGAAATAAAGTTCATACAAGAAAGGAAGCACAGTGAAGATTTGTTTAGACAACGTAATTGCAAAAGGGAACACCTCCAACTTAACCATTGAGCATTGGAAAATAGAAAGCGGACATTGCTGGGGCATTTTCAGTGCCGAAGGAGATATCGGTTCTTTGCTTGGGGACTTACTTTGTGGGGAGCTTTTGCCAATCGATGGCACGTTAGATCTTGGCGGATTAAAAGTAGCCCAAGTCTCTTTGTCTGAACAACAGCGACTGCTCGATTCTGAACTCAAAAAAGATGACACCGACTTTCTCGACCGAATTGACCAAGGCAGCACCGTCTATGCGTTAATATTTGAACGCTGTCAGGATGAAGCGCTGACTCTAAAACTTATCGAAGAGCTCGATCTCTCGCACCTTCAGCAAAGTGGTTTCCGTGTGTTGTCTACTGGCGAAACCAGAAGAGTGATGCTGGCACGCGCTTTGGCCACACAGCCTGATTTAGTCTTATTGGACAACCCTTTTACCGGATTGGATGTCAGTCATCGAGCAGCACTGGCCGACTATTTGTACACATTATCTCAGTCGCTACAAATGCTGATCACCTTTTCTCGTGAATCTGATATGCCAGAGTGGATTGACCGCGTTGCTCTGTTTAACGCTGGCAAACTCGACAGTACCATGGATAAACAAAGCTGGGATCAACACCCAATCATTGAGCAAATAAAATCTCAGTCGGAGAAACAAAGTGAAGAAATGATGGCACTTATACGCCAGCATCAACACGCTACCCATTTTGAAAACCCGATCTTTGAGCTGAAAAATGGTCACGTCGAATATACCGATAAAAAGATTTTTACAGACTTGAATTGGCGCATCGACAAAGGCCAACACTGGCAGGTAAAAGGACCAAATGGATGTGGTAAAAGTACGTTACTAGGGATGATCTTCGGCGATCACCCGCAATGTTACAGCAACGACATCCATATTTTCGGTAAAAAGCGCGGCTCGGGTGAAACCATCTGGGAGATCAAGCAACACATCGGTATGGTCTCCTCCGCATTGCACCTGCAGTACCGTGTTAACTGCAGCGCATTAGAAGTGATTTTGTCTGGGTTCTATGACTCGATTGGTTTGTACCATCAACCAACCCGTAAAGAGGTAGAAGTCGCGAAAGAGTGGCTTGAAATCCTGCATATGAGCCAATACCAGAAAACGTCGTTCCGACAATTAGAGTACGGACAGCAACGCTTGTTACTGATTGCACGAGCGATTGTAAAACAGCCAACCTTGCTGATTCTGGATGAGCCATATCAAGGGTTAGACTTTTTAGGCCGACGTCTGGTCAAGAATACCTTAGAGCTCATTGCGCGCGAAAACTTAAGCCAGTTACTTTATGTCTCGCATTATCAGGAAGACCGTTTAGACAGCATTAAAAACGATCTGGAGTTTGTTTTCGATCATGATGTGCAATGCTATCGAACTCAAATTCTTCAGTCATAACGAGCACAACCATGGCTCCTGAACTTTGGCTCCTGGATACAGAATCCGTTCAGGTGACTGGCTGTCGCGCGAGTTGACGGTATGGTAACGGCTTGGAATAGAGGTAGCCCTGATGATATTGAACGCCCAATTTCTTCAGGTGCTCCGCTTGCTCAGGCGTTTCGACACCTTCGGCAATGAGCTTAACCTTTAACTCATCGGCAAAGTAAACAATGGCATTCAAAACTGACGAACTCACGCTTTGGATGCCGATTGTGTCAACAAAGCATTTATCGATTTTCAGATAATCAATACGCATGTGTTGCAGAAAAGCTAACGAGGTCTGCCCCGTTCCAAAATCATCAATCAGTACATCGATACCATATACCCTCAGTGCGGCAATGCATTTGCGCGCCTCATCATCAATCAACTGACGTTCTGTAATTTCTATTCCCAGAGAAACGTTATTATTGTTTAGTTTTCTATGAATAAGTTGGATCTTCCTTATGACCTTTGGCTCGACGAGATACCCCGGAGGAACATTTACACTTAAGTGCACAGGGTGAGTAAATTTCAGTTTCGTGAAATCTTCTGCTGCTTTTTCTAACACAAAGTCTGTCAGGATCGATACCAACCCACTCTGCTCCGCAGCGGGAACAAATTTGTCCGGTGCAATAAAACCTTTTTGTTGGTGTTCCCAACGTACCAGCGCTTCATATCCAAACACATCCCCACTCTCTGCATCTATCTGAGGTTGGTAATACAGCGTCAAATCCTCTCTTCTTAACGCCTTTTTTAACTGCGAAACCAAGCTACGACGAGGATCAAAAAGCATGCGAACCATATAAAACAACAGATAAATCATTAAGATGATAGGCCCTGTGTACACCAGATAAGACAGCGTTCTTTGGTTTACAAACAGGTCGCTTGCTTCACTCAAGGCTTCATAGTCGAACATGGTTGAAGACTTAGTCGCTATAGGATTAGTGCCGTTTCTTGTGGCATCAGGAGGGGTAACCTGACCATGAATAAATAGCGCTGAGCGTTTAAAACGCAGGTCGTTGTTAAAACCTATCGTCACTCCAAAATAATCTCGGTCAATAACTGTCACAACCTGATCGTTATGAGCGCCAAGAGTAACCATAAACAGGAATGGCTCAGGTAAATTTTCTACTCTGCCAAGGGCCAGTTTCTGGCCTTGAGGAAAAGTTAAATAATCAGCCAAAGGCTTGTTTACCTTACCAAGCTTTGAAGAACAAATAATGTCATTTCCTTTGACGATAAGCATCTCATCAATATCTCGCTCAAACATCAAGTTCTGCTGGAGTTGTTCGCAATTTTCCGGGTGAAGTAATGCCTTTCTATTTTCAGTTTCAACCTGATACAGAATTTCATCGGCAATAGAGATGTTTCGATCTAAAAGATGTTCAAGTTCGCTTTGCACACTCTCTCGCGCGAAGTAAATCGCGCTAAAAATCACCAGAGGTATAGGGATTGAAATAATAATGAGTTTGTTTAAAAGCGCTTTATTAAGCATGTAAGACAACCTTTATCAACCGACCCTATCTGGTGCCAGAAAAACCTTCCTTGGAAGATTAACGAAATACAGGTTTTTCATAAGATACTGTGAGTATGCAACTCACCTGGTAGGACCGCAAACAAAACAATGAGTTGATTGTTTATTCGTAAATCACCTCATATCTTGAGGTGATTTGCGTGTAATTACCATTTGATGCGCGACGAATGCTCATCCGACTCACCTTTGAGACAAAACCATGAGTTTCACCCCAGCCCAAGCTTTTCTCACTCAATAAGAATTGCCCACAAAAATTATTTTTATTTTCTCAGTGATTAAGAATTATAGTTGTCCTATATCATCCAACAAGTTACAACCTATACATGACAACAAGCAAAGCAAACGCTAATCAGGTAAACGAAAAGGCGCTGCAATTATTAATGAAAGTAGCGGTAAGCCAATTCCCAGTATCTGCGAAAACACTAAGTGAGCAATTAAACGTACCATTGAGCAGTCTCTATCGGCATTTGAAACTGCTAAAAGAATGGAATTTGATTGAAGAAAGCGTTCACGACAAGACATTTGTAGTAGGGCCAGCTGCGCTACTTTTGATGCACAGTTATGAAAGCTCACAACACGGTCTTGATATGGTTGAAACCATCTTGGCTCGCCTAGTTCAGCAGACCGGAGAAATGGCGGCCTATATGGTTCCTTCTGGTTATCGGGCATTGTGTGTCAGACAAAAAGAAAGTATGCAGGCGCTACGGTGCAGCTTCGTCCAGGGTCAAAGTCAACCCCTGCTTCGTGGCGCCTCATCCAAAGTGATGCTGGCTTATATGCCTAAGAGTCGTGGCGAGAAGATCTTACGTTACTTCAAACAGGACCATTGTCTTGATGAATGGGAGCAAGAGTTTGCCACGATCAGAAAACACGGATACGCCGTCAGTACTTCCGAAATTGACCCAGGTGTCTCTGGTATCAGCGCACCAGTCATGAAAGGAAGTAAACTCGTTGGCGCAGTTTCGGTTATGGCTCCAGCTCACAGGGTCGAGAAGGACAAGCAACGTATCGTTTTACACGTGTTGCAGGCGGCAAGGGCACTACCACCAGAAAGGTAATTCATCATGTTGGGCTTTTTCAAACGATATAAATTTCATCAAACAACACATACACCAGTTCAGCACTACCCATTTTCATTTATGACGGTTTGTGAGCACGTTGCTCCGATGTCAAAAGGCGCGTTTGAATTAGCGAATCAAAGCTTAGAAAGTGCGAGCGAATGGCTCTATCAGCAACATGATCAAACTACAGCTGCGCATTGTGGTCATTTTACTCATGCTCAATTAGAGAACGGGGATTTTCAGGAAGCACTTAGCTTGGCACTTTCCCGTCACTCTATTCCAGTATTGGTAACCAATTGCACGGAAGCCATCTTGTCTATGCTGCCAGTGGTCGCTGCCTGTCAGGATGATGTGGGTATTTTGCATATTGGTCAAAAAATGCATTTGAAGCCGACATTAGAGCCAAAGGTAGGGTCAGCATTTCATTTTGCGCTTTCCCGCTACCCAAACGTTAGGCTGCTTTTTGCGGGTGTTAACCAACATGATACCAAGCAAGAGACATGGGAATATGCTGAGGACCAAGGCTGTGACTGGATCACCGATAAAGAGTTTACTTTTCGACACCGTAATCATGTCAAACAACAAGTAGGCAATTATCTCGACCATTGCGACCAAGTGATTATTTCGGTTGATTTAGGTTCACTTATCGCCAAAAACGACCTTGATGGTGATATGTCTTTAGATATTCAAATGGTACTGAGAACCATCAGGCTATGTTTAGTATCGGGCAAAGTAAAAGCCATACAGTTGGTTGGTGATCGTGACCGTCTCGTCTATTCAAGACAAACGAAAACGATCATTGAGGAGCTGTATCAAATAGCGCCACTTCTCGATCACGCTGCCTGATAGCAAGATGGAACCGATAAAATAAAAGCGCCCTCCAACTGAAGGGCGCTTTTGTTCAACTCATTTCGTCAATATTGGTTATTTCGCTCGACGTGCTTTCAAACGCTTCACCATTGCCAAACGGCGTTCTGCTGACCCTTGGTCGGTTGCAGATTGGTTAGGGTTATTACGACGTCCTTGACGGTTTTTAAATGCCGGTTTGGAGTTCAGCTTTTCGATGTACGACTCACGCTGCTTTGGTTCATAACCTGCTAGCTCAATACGGCGAATTCGTTGTTGAATCAAGTTTTCAACTTGTACAACAGTTAACTCTTCATCTCGGTTTACGAAGGAAACCGCGTGCCCTTGCTTACCAGCACGACCAGTACGGCCAATACGGTGAACGTAGTCTTCAGCAAGGAACGGCATATCGTAGTTCACGACATGTGGCAGATCCGCGATATCCAATCCACGAGCGGCAACATCGGTTGCTACCATCACACGGACTTTGCCTGATTTGAATTCTTCAAGCGCACGACGTCGAGCACTTTGCGCTCGGTCACCGTGACAAACTGCCGCTTTGATACCATCAAGCTTCAATTCTTTAACCACTTCGTTCGCGGTTTCTTTGTAGTTCACAAACACCAACACTTGTTGCCAGTTTTTGCGACCAATCAGTTCAGAAAGCAGCTCTGTTTTACGTTCTTGATCAACCGGATAAAGTACGTGAGCAACGGTTTGTGCGGTTGTATTTGCGCGTTCAACTTCAATGCGTTTTGGTTTACGCAAAATGTCTTTTGCTAATAGGTTAAGCTGGCTGGACGTCGTTGCAGAGAACATCATGATCTGCGGATCCGTGTCCACATCAAGCATGATTTTACGCACCGCGTGAATAAAGCCCATATCCAAAATACGGTCAGCTTCATCAAAAACGAGGAACTCTAGATTGGCAACTGAGACATTACCTTGCTCAATGTGCTCTTCCAGACGACCCGGTGTTGCGACCAGAATATCGACGCCGTTTTCGAGCGCTGATACTTGTGAAGACATTTTACGGCCACCAAAAACTGCCACCACTGATAGGTCGGTATATTTGGTGTACGCTTTGATGTTGTCAGCAATCTGCTCTGCCAGTTCACGCGTTGGGGCAAGAATAAGCGCACGCGCCGTCTTACGTGAGGCACTGTGATCACTGTCTAGCAGTCGCTGAATCATAGGCAATGAGAACGCTGCAGTTTTACCAGTACCAGTCTGGGCTGTAGCGAAAATATCATGGCCTTTACGAGCCATTGGAATCGCCTTCTGTTGAATTGGCGTTAACTTTTCATAACCGCATTCTGCCAGCGCTTTTACCACTTCTGGTGCAAAACCTTGAGATGAAAATGACATTGAGCGTATTCCTTAAACAAACCACTAAAAATAGCGTTAAAAATTCAGCCGTGCACTATACCCGAATTTAAGTGATTTATCTCACTTTTCTCTCTTTTTTCAGTTTTAAGTCTGTGCAAACAGATTAAGCGGCAAACACTAACGCCATATTGCTTGACCGCTTAAGGGAGATAACCAGTTAACTCGTTATTTCTTTATCCCAGAAAGTTTAAGTAAAACACTTTCTAACTCATCCCAAGGAAGCAACTGAGAGTCGATCACTTCTAATCTCGATTCAAACCCTTCAAGGCTGATTTCATTCACCGTAACCACCGCATTCGCGACATTAAATGCGTAACATCCCCGGTCTGTATTCACTACGGCTTTTACTCGCTCTGCCGTTAAGGCCGATAGCATAGAGAAAAGCTGATCGAAATCGAACGTATGCTCTGTGCCAAATAGCCAACCACAGCTGAAATAACCCTGCCCCTTATTCTCTTTACGAATGAAAGCTTCGCCCGGAGGCAGTTGAAATTGCGGTTCTTGATGCGCGTGTTCATGATGGTGAGACTCAATATGTGAAGAAGCACTGCCATGAACTCGTTCAATATCTAAAACTTCAATAGGTAGATCGCCGTCATGAATCAACTTGCTAAACACTTTTGATGGAGACTGATCGGTGATCCAGTCGCTAAATACATCGATGTCATGGCTAGAACAAAGGTCAACTTTGCTACCAATAACCACATCCGCGCAATCTAGCTGATCAATGAAGTTTTGATTGGAAAGGTGCTTCTCATCACTCAGATTGCGCGGGTCAACCAATGCGATGGTCGCTTTAAGATCAACATAAGGCTGATACTGCTCAGACGTTAATGTCGCAATCACTTGTTTTGGATGACCAAGCCCTGTCGGTTCGATAAGCAAACGATCGGGCTTTTGACGCAACAGCGCAGTAATGCCCACCGACATAGGAACGCCTGCGGTACAGCACATGCAACCGCCAGGGACTTCTTTTATCAACGCACCTTGGTCAGTCATCAAAGCGCCATCAATACCGATCTCACCGAATTCATTAACTAAGACTGCCCAATTTTCGTCTGCTGGTTTTTTCTTTAGCAGGTTTAAGATCGTCGTCGTTTTACCTGATCCCAAAAAACCAGTCAGTATATTGGTAGGTACTCGATTTGACATGCTTTTCTCCGACGTTAGTGCATTCATACTCTGGCAAAGTATACGGACAACGTGATGTGCTTCAATAATTTTGTCGCTGTAGAGCCGATACAACAGCGAATCTCTCACGTTGATAATATTAAAGATAAATATCTCTTCGAAAAATCTTCAAGCGGTAAACGTTAAGCTGTGGTTAGCAAATCTTTCCTCCAGTAACAGTAATATTAGTGTCATGGTGAACAACCACTTGCGCCATCAACCGCAGCGCTTCCACTATGGTATCTAATGACATTGTAGGCTGGTTACCGAGTGTGTTTTGTTCGGGTAACAGTGGAATATGCACAAAACCATGTCGTACTGGCTTATCTCTAAGGTAGTGTTGCAAACCATAAAAAAGGTGATTGCAAACGAACGTTCCCGCACTGTTAGAAACTTGGCAAGGAATCCCTTGTTGTTGCAAAGTCTGAACGATACGCTTGATCGGTAAAGTTGTGAAATAGGCGTCAGGACCATCGGCAATGATGGGCTCATCAATCGGCTGATGACCTAGATTGTCAGGAATTCGAAAGTCATCCACGTTGATAGCAACACGCTCAGGGGCAATGGCGGCACGGCCAGCCGCTTGCCCAACGGTTATCACACAATCTGGCTGATGCTGTTCTATCGCTTCTATCACTGTATTAATTGAGTCATATCGCGTGACAGGCACGTGACAAGTGACAATAATACCTCCATCAATGGCCTCTCCTTCTAACCTCTTGACCGCTTCCAAAGCAGGGTTGATGGCATCACCGCCAAAAGGTTCAAAGCCAGTAATCAATACTTTTTTCATGTGCGTTTTCAATTGATTGGGAATAGCAAAATTATTGCACTCCTGCTTCGCTAGTCCAAATACTAATTTGATTGCCCTATTCACTCTTAAACATTATGTGAAGACCGTAGAAAGTTTTACCGAAAGTACCAGAAACTTGGTTTCTCGTCTTAACTTAGGTAGAGTACGCGCCACAAAATATCTGCGATTCGAAGAGATTGAATACAATGAACATTGATGATCAAGTGATCGAAACTATTGAAGAGCTGGAAGCCTTTTTGCACATGGTTGAAAGCGGTGCTCTTGGCCTTGAAGGTGTGGCAGGTATTGCACTTGCTAAAACCAATAGCGATGGCCGCCCATTTGTCGCGGTTCTAGGAGACAACCACCAGCTTATTCTGGGTCGTTGGGTTTCAGCACACGTTTACGAGAACGGTAAAGATATCGTTCAAAACGGCCCACGTCGTACACATTAATGTGAATATGGCTAACCACTAGCTTGCTTTTGATAAGCAAGCTTTTTTGTATTAACTATGTACTAATCAACTAGTTCACGATAACAACATCAAGATTTAGGCAACTGATCACACAATACGCATAAGATTTTGGGTATAACGTACTAATCATAAAAATTAGGACGTGAAAAATGAATAACTCTTTCGACTACACAATGCCCAACAATGAAGGATTCTTTGGCGAATATGGCGGCAGTTTTGTACCACCAGAGCTTGAGCAAATCATGCGAGACATCAATACTGCCTACGAAGAATGCTGTAAAGACCCAGAATTTAAAACTGAGCTGGCACGCCTTTACAAACACTTTGTGGGTCGACCGAGTCCGATTTTCCATGCTGAGAATTTGTCCAAAAAATATGGCGCTGATATCTACCTGAAACGCGAAGATCTTAACCACACTGGCGCGCACAAAATTAACCACTGTTTAGGGGAAGCAATTCTCGCTAAAAAGATGGGTAAAAAGAAATTGATCGCAGAGACAGGCGCAGGTCAACATGGCGTTGCGTTAGCGACAGCAGCGGCTCTTGTCGGATTAGAGTGCGATATTTACATGGGCGAAGTGGACATCGCTAAAGAGCACCCAAACGTGGTTCGAATGAGAATTCTAGGTGCCAACGTGATTCCTGCGACGCACGGACGCAAAACGCTGAAAGAAGCGGTAGACGCAGCATTTGAAGCTTATTTAAAAGATCCAGAGACTCAGCTTTACGCCATTGGCTCTGTAGTAGGCCCTCACCCATTCCCTAAAATGGTTCGTGATTTCCAATCGATTATTGGTAACGAAGCACGAGTTCAGTTTAAAGAAATGACGGGCAAACTACCGAACAACCTCGTGGCATGCGTGGGCGGTGGTTCCAATGCTATGGGCTTATTCAGTGCCTTTTTAGAAGACGAACAGGTCGCGATTCACGGTGTTGAGCCAGCGGGTCGTTCTTTAGAGAAAGTGGGGGAACACGCGGCAACGCTTAGCTTGGGCGAACCTGGCATCATGCATGGTTTTAAATCTTACATGCTGAAAGACGAACAAGGTGAACCTCAAGAAGTTTATTCTGTGGCAAGTGGACTAGACTACCCATCTGTTGGCCCGCAACACAGTTACCTAAAAGATATCGGCCGCGTGAATTACGGTTCGATCACTGATGACGAAGCAATAGACGCTTTCTTTGAACTATCACGAGAGGAAGGCATTATCCCTGCGATAGAGTCGTCTCACGCAGTGGCTTACGCGATAAAACTGGCGAAACAAGGAGAAAAAGGGTCGATTCTCATCAACTTGTCTGGCCGAGGTGACAAAGATATTGATTTTGTGGTCGAAAACTACGGCGCAAAATACGGTATCGAATCGCTAATCTAAACCTTATTGTATTAACGTAAAGCCACCTAAATTAGGTGGCTTTGTTGTATTTAGCATCTGGGTATAGACTTTTTGGGCTCACATTCGCTTTAGCGGCTTAACGACGCTATCTAAGCCTTCGATTTTTAGCGCTAAACACAACTTGAGCAAGTCCCCAAGCTCACCGCTTGGCCACCCTTTTTTATCGAACCACAGCAAATATTCCTCTGGAAGATCAATCAACACTCTTCCCGCGTATTTCCCAAAAGGCATTTGCATTCTTGCCAGTTTTATCAGGTTTTCTTTTTCTAACATAAGTCGGACTGTGGTTAACGTAATTATCCTTAGGGTATCACTGGTGCGATCTCCCGACCAGTTTCACTGTGCTTTATGCTAAAGTAGGCCGCATTCGAAAATAGAACGAGAAAGTAATGAAGTCACCTTGTCGTGCTGCCTGTAAAAACAATGGCGGCATCTGTTCTGGTTGTCACAGAACGATAGAAGAGATCATCCAGTGGAAAGACAAAACGGATGAACAACGAGATAGTCTGATCAATCAAATTGCGGGTGGTGAGTCTACCCATTCATGCCCAGAATGCGGAACTCAAGCGCACTGCGACATCTCAGCAGGAAAAGATACTTGTTGGTGTTTCGGTGTCGAGACCAGAGATTTACCCAAGCCTGACGAAGGCCAATTGTGTTTGTGTAGAAAATGTTTGGAAAAAAAGCCAGTCGCTTAATCGACTGGCTCTATTTGATTACTTAGCTTTTAGTGCTAGCGATTCAAACTTAACACCATCCCAGCCGCTCACCATAAAATTACGAATGTTCTGATGATCATCGTTTTCTGGATGTTGTAAAACATCTTCACGGTAAAAACGTCCAAAACAGGCCAGTGTGGCTTCCTTGTCTAAGTTATTAAGCAAACCAAATGCAAAGATTTTGCACGAGCCATTGTTTTCACCGGCTCTATTTTCGGTCGCACCATTAGTAAATGCAGTTGGTGTGAACTCGTAGTTCGCCTCTATCACCGCGATGGTCGTTTCAAATTCAATCTTTTCTGGTGTCGACGCTACTGCATCTAAAAATTGTTGTAGTTCCATTTTCATTCCAATTTGTTATGCCATCATACCGATGACATATTTGTTTAATAAAAAGCCAATATAAGAGTCATTAATCATACATATATTCATAGCCTTACCAAAACATACGTCAATCAATGCTTCAAAAGCATTCACGAAGATTAGTGAATATTTATTAAAAAATTATGCATTGAGCCACATTGTATCGGATTGATAAGGAGATATCATGTCCACCCCATTTAAAGCAATAGGTGTTTTAGCACTTTCGTCACTTGCCATCGCATGTTCTTCGCAGCCAGAGGATACATTGGCATCCTTCCGTGCTCAGTGTAAAGCGACCACTGCACCGATTGCTGGCGAAACCTCTATTCAAGGGATGACGCTAGTAGGAACGTCTATCGCGGATGCACCTTTTGATACATCAGCAGCAGAGATTGTTAGCTATGATGGGTGTACAGATAAACTTTATGTGGTCAATGCTCAGGCAAAACGCATCGATGTCCTATCCATGGACGAAAACAGCCGCCCATCACAAACCGCGTTTATAGATTTAAATGGCGCCGGTGAGGCCGCATCGATTGATATCAGCGCCGCCAACAGCGTAGCTGTCTCCAATGGCCTCGTTGCGGTTGCTATTGAGAACAGCAACAAACAAGAAAACGGCATTATCGCGATTTATCGATCGGATAACTTGTCTCTTGTAACGACCTATCCTGCTGGTGCGCTGCCAGATATGGTCGGGTTTTCAAAGGATGGCCGTTACATCGCGACCGCCAATGAAGGAGAGCCAAGCGGTGATTACCGTATTGACCCAAAAGGCAGTATTACATTAGTGGATTTAGGCCAAGGGCTCACCAACGCCGAAGTCACGCAAATTGGTTTCGAGCAATTTGATGGTCCTCGTGCCAGTGAATTATCTGATAGCGTGCGTATTTCTGGACCGAACGCAAGCGTGGCTCAAGACTTAGAACCAGAATACTTGACCTTTGCTGACAACGGTAAAATTTACGTAGCGCTACAAGAAAACAACGCCATGGCAATCATTAATCCTGAAAGCAAATCGGTTGAGAAAATTGTCGGGTTAGGCGAGAAATCATGGTCTGACGCTAAATTGGATGCATCTAACAAAGACAAAATAGTCGGCAACTTTAAGAGCTACCCGCAATTGGTTGGCTTATATATGCCAGACACCCTCGACAGCTATTCAGTGAATGGTAAAAGCTACATTGTCTCTGCCAACGAAGGAGACGGTCGTGAGTATGGCATCAAAACCACACAAGAGCGTTGTGAGCAGGTCAACTTTAAGTGGGATGAAGATGATTATCAAGGTACCAGCGACTACACCAGCAAAGAAGGCACTTGTCTCAGTCACGTCGATGAGGTTCGTGGTAAAAAGCTTAAAGTCGCGAGCGATCATCCCCTGGCAGGAGCATTAAAAGACAACTCACTTCTAGCGCGACTAAAAGTCATCAAACCGGAACAGACATTATCTGCTTCAGATAATGTGCAAGCGTTTGGTTCCCGTTCTTTTTCAATATGGGATGAAAATGGTGAACTGGTTTTCGACAGTGGTGATGACTTTGCAACCATCGCTTTAATGAATGAAGGCAAACACTTTAGCAGCACCAACGACAGCAATAGTAGCGGTGATGATCGCAGTGATGACAAAGGTATTGAACCAGAAGCAATCGAAACCGCAGAAATAAACGGACGTCACTACGCATTTATTGGCCTTGAACGCCAAGGCGGGATCATGGTTTACGATATTAGTGAGCCAAGCCAAGCGGTCTTCCTTCACTATGTGAATAACCGTAACTACGAGCAGGCGGTTTGCACACAAGTGAAAGAGAGCGAGTGCGCGAATGATACCTACAATCCAAAAGCTGGCGATCTCGGACCAGAATCGATTAATTACTTCACCCGTAACGGTGGTCACTTTATCGCAGTTGGGAATGAAGTTTCTGGCACGACTTCTGTCTATCGTATCGAGCTCTAAGGCCCAATAGCTCTAAAAAAGACGCCCGAACTTATGTTCGGGCGCCTAGTATAAAGCTAAATATCTCTTATTCGGTAAGAGCTAAACCGTCACATTTCGATGCGCAGATAAAGTCGTTCTTATGCAGCCCTTTTATTGAATGGCTCCACCATGTCACCGTGACTTTACCCCACTCTAGTAAAATCGAAGGGTGATGAAATTCATCTTCTGCCAGTTCAGCAATTTTATTACTAAACGCCCAAGCCTGTTTGAAGTTTTTAAACTTATACACTTTTTCTAACTGAGGAATCCCCTCTCTTTCAAAAATCTGCCAATCAGTAAGTTGCAGCAGCAGTGACTGTTGCTCCTCTTTACTCAGCGCAATGGCATCAAGACTACAAGCTTCGCATTTTTGTTCATTCAACATGAGCAGGTTCCTTTGGTTCAAATAGTGGTGGCAACAATCCGGCCCCAATAGCCATATCGGCTTGCTTTAATAGGTTTAATTGACTGATTTGATAAAGCTGTGAAAAATCGTCGATTACATAGTATTTCGGTTGCATGATATCGATGCGATAAGGTGTTCTTAGGACGGTTTGTAAATCGAAACCTTCACGAATCGCATCATCACTTTCTAGCGAATAGATAGTTTCTCCCGGAGAAGAGAGAATGCCTCCGCCATAAATCTTGGTCTGATCGCCTTCTTTAACCAGACCGAACTCGACGGTAAACCAGTATAGTCGTGCAAGATACGCTCTCTGTTTAGGCGTCGCGGCTTCGCCCAACTGCCCATAATGCTCAGTAAACGCGGCAAAATCAGGGTTGGTCAACATGGCACAGTGGCCAAATATTTCATGGAAGAAATCGGGTTCTTGCAGATAGTCAAACTCTTCACGACTACGCAGGAATGTCGCAACGGGGAAGCGTTTATTACCTAACAGATTAAAAAAACGATCGAAATCGATAAGCGCTGGAACAGGCTCTACCTGCCATCCTGTCGTTTCCATCAATACACGGTTGATATCAGGAAGTTGTGGCACATGATCCTCGGGCAAATCGAGTAATGTCAAACCATGTAGATAAGCCTGACAAGCGCGGTTATGAATAACACTCATCTGTCTGGTGACTAAATCTCGCCAAATTGCATCTTCTTCGAGGCTCCATTCTACCCTTCCATCCTGGTCAACGGGTTTAGAATGATATTGCGTCATGACCTTTCTCCATTAACAAATCCTTTACATTAAGCCTATCTGTACTCCTGACTGCTTCCAATCCCTAAACCATTTTCGCCCGCGCATTTGAGTGTAACAAATTATTTACATTTACACGTAAGACTATGATATTGCTAACATCAAATACTTTAACGCAAGTTTGACATTGTTAGTGATTGCTTTCAGACTTAATGTGTTATCAGCTTGTTATAGAAGGAACCTATGCGCGAGTACAACAAATTATGGCAACCGAGCGAAAGCCGCATCGAAGAAGCCAATATCACCCAGTTTATTGAACACATAAACAGGCAAGGAAATGACATAAAAAACTATGCCGAACTCCATCAATGGTCACTGGATCATTCCGAACAGTTTTGGCAAGAAGTGTGGCTGTTTTGTGATGTAATCGGAAACTCGGGTGACACGGTAACATGCCAAGCTGAGAGTAGATGGCAGCAGCCGGTTCCTAACCGCGACACAAGCTGGTTTCCTGACGCCCAAATTAATTATGCGGAAAACCTTCTTAGCTTTGCCTATCACAACCCTAATGATATTGCGATTTGGTTTGAGAACGAGCGTGGAGAGAGACAAACTTATACTTGGCAAGAGCTGTGTGATGAAGTCTCTAGCATACAGCGATGGCTGCAAGATTGCGGTGTAAGAAAAGGAGATGTGGTTGCTGGATACCTTCCTTACCTGCCTCAAACCGTGATTGCAATGCTAGCCACGACCAGCCTTGGTGCGACTTGGACTGCGACATCGCCAGACTTCGGCATAGAAAGCGTTTTGGAACGATTTGGCCAAGTAAAACCTAAAGTTCTGTTCACTTGCGATGGCTACACATTTAACGGCAAAGTGTTCGATATGACAGATAAAAACCATCATATCTCCGATCACTTAGATGGTCTAAAGCACGTTTGCCAGATCAACTATCTCAATCCTCGCAGCTACGAATGTGATGTTTGCACCCAAGACTGGCAATACATATTAAATCAATACCCACCGCAGCCCGTCACTTACACGCGTATCAACTTTAATGATCCCTTGTTCATACTCTACTCATCCGGCACAACTGGGAAACCAAAGTGTATTGTGCATTCTGTAGGCGGTACCCTGCTTAACCATGTTAAAGAGCATCAGCTTCATTGCGATATTCAGCCAGAAGATCGCGTATTCTATTACACCACTTGTGGGTGGATGATGTGGAACTGGCATGTTTCCACCCTAGCCAGTGGCGCGTGTTTGGTCATTTTTGATGGCAGCCCAATGTACCCAAATTACAAAGTGTTGTGGGATTTGGCTAAACGCGCT
Organism: Vibrio natriegens NBRC 15636 = ATCC 14048 = DSM 759; assembly: GCF_035621455.1. Lineage (NCBI taxonomy): Bacteria > Pseudomonadati > Pseudomonadota > Gammaproteobacteria > Vibrionales > Vibrionaceae > Vibrio > Vibrio natriegens. The sequence goes on along the minus strand of NZ_CP141823.1, from coordinate 1,409,749 downwards.
GATGTATCACTTTTTGGCACCTCGGCAAAATACTTGGAAGCCATGGAAAAAGCGGGCTATTCCAATCAAGGAAGCGACCCGCTTCCATCACTAAAAACCATATGTTCCACGGGCTCTGTACTTTACCCGGAGCAATTTGATTACGTTTATCAACATTTGAAAGAGGACGTTCATTTAGCTTCTATTTCTGGTGGCACAGATATTTGTGGTTGCTTCGTATTAGGTAACCCTATCTCCCCGGTTTACCGTGGCGAATGTCAGTGTGCAGGTTTAGGTGTCGATACAAGAGTCTTCAGTCCACAAGGCGAAGATATTATTGGTAACCGAGGCGAGCTAGTGTGTGCCAATTCGATCCCTAATTTCCCGGCTAAATTCTGGGATGACAGTGGTGTGCGTTACCATAACGCTTATTGGGACAAGTTCGAGAACGTTTGGCACCACGGCGATGATGTTGAAAGAAATGCTTCAACGGGCGGATATCTCTTTTACGGGCGAAGTGACACAACGTTAAACCCTGGTGGAGTTAGGATTGGCACAGCAGAAATTTACCAGCAGGTTAATTCGATTGAAGGGATTGTTGACTCAATCGCGGTCGGAAAAGAGGTAGATAGAAACGAGCAAATCTGGCTGTTTGTTCAGCTAGCCACTACCGAAAAATTGAACGATGATATGATCGCGAAAATTAAAGCTCAGTTGAAATCTGCCTGCTCAGCGAGACACGTTCCAAGTGAAATTTTTTCCATCAGTGACATTCCTAAAACAAGATCGGGTAAATTAGTCGAGCTTGCTGTCAAACAAGTTATCAATGGCAGAGAGGTGGAAAACATTGGTGCCATCGCAAACGCACATGTTTTGGATGAGATAAAAAAGCTGGTATCAGCCTGATTAGGTCTTAATGGAAAGGTTGCAAGCAAATAAAAAGCGAGCCTTGAAGCTCGCTTTTTGATGTTCTTATTAGGGATTAACGGCGCCCAACACCCATTATTACTGACATCGATTTACCATCTGACTTGATGTCAAAGGCTTGCTTTGTTTCTACGTCAGTAAAGCCCGCTTTAATTAGGGCAGCTTCTGAACTCGCCTCTGTAAAGCCATCTTGTCCGGATTCTGATACAAAATCAAAATGAACGAAATGACCACCGTGGTTAAGCAATGAATGCGCAATGCTTAATGCTGAATCGGCATCATCCAAGAAGGATAAAACTGATGATGCAACGACCACATCAAATTGCCCACGGAACGCAGGATGCTGCGCAACAAGACCTCGAGATAAGGTATCAACAACTGGCTCTACATTCGCCAGCTCTTTTTTATCTAACTCTTCGATCATCTCTTCAGATGCATCTAGTGCCACGATATCTTTAACCAATGGAGACAATAACTGGCTTAACTGCCCGGTTCCGCATCCGAAATCTAGTACTTTAATGCCATCAAGCTGAGTTAACTGTTGTAACTGTTCAAACACTGACTGAGCAAATTGCGTGGTTGCGGGATTTGATTCCCAACTCTTTGCTAAGCCGTCCCAATCTTGTGCCATCGTGGCCTCCATGTTCACTTCTGATATCTCACATCTCACCGTGTGACGCCGAAAGTGCTTTAGTTACAAAGAGAACGGTTCTATTCTCTATTACAAAGCGCAAAACACTTTTAGCGTGACACAAGAAGTCTAACAATGATTGACTTCTTTTGAGCGTCAGACCTATATCAACGCATACTTGGTATAGGGTACCCCAAAACCACAAAAAGACCATAGACTTATCTGGCGAAATCGTGTTTTTTTCGTTAACCTTTCACAGCTTTGGGAATAGATCTGTACCGTATCCCTTTTGATTTCAAATTACTTTTCGGTTGTGTCAAATCATGAACTTAACGCAAGTAGAAGCCTTCTGTACTATCGCTGATTGTGGATCGGTGTCCGAAGCTGCAAGGCAGTTGGACTGTAACCGAACCAAACTCAGCATGTCGATAAAAGCGTTGGAAAAGGATCTCGATGTCGAATTGTTTACCCGAACCGGCAATCAACTCACGTTGTCAGAGGCCGGAAAAGCGATTTACAAAGACTGTGAATACCTTTTGGTGATAGCACAACGAATTCGCAAAACGTGTGGCCAAATTTCAGAGGGTTTCAACGCCGAGGTATGGGTTGCACGAGACGACTCCCTACCCGACGACCTGTGGCAAGACTTATCACACAAGCTGAACAACCGTTACCCTTCCACCACATTTAACATCATCCTCGCATCAAGTGGTGACTTAGCCAATCTGGTGAGCACGCATCAAGTGGATTTTGCTTTTGGCGTTGATTACGAGCGCGTCGACGATCCCCATATCGTCTATAACCCATTAGGTAAAATACGCATGATGTCTGTGTGCAGCGCCGATCACCGGTTAAGCAAAATGCGTCGCGTATCGGATGAAGAGCTACGCAGCCAAATGCAAGCGTTGATGGTTTACTTAAATGAGAAAGACAACCCAGAACTCCAGCCCTTCTCAACACGCTACATCGGCTTCTCAAGTTTTGATTACATGTTAAACACCATCCTAGAAGAAGATGCATGGGGCGTGTTACCTGAGCCCCTAATTCGTCACTATCTACGTCAACAAAAGTTGGCGGTAATTAAACACACCTACGGTTTAACACAAGAAGACTACTGTATGTTTTCTACAAATGGTCAAATTGAGCACCCTGCAATGACGTGGTTAGCGGACAAACTCAGCGATTATTTATTTGACTTCTAAACACTTTGCACTGAGTGTCAATTTTTATGACAGCAAGATTATGCTGTATCATATTGTTTTTATTGTAAAATATTTTAAACCTCTCTCTCTCAACAAGTTACTGGTCAAATTCTGGTTGCCTAAATAGCCTTGTAAGCAAAGAATATAGCGGAACAAAAACTACAAGGTATATCTCATGTGTGTCAGGACAAGCAAAAACGAAAACCATATTTTAACCATTTCAGCCCTTTTAGCTTCAGGCTTCGCTGCTGGTGGTATGGTACTAGGCTTGCTTGTTGGCTCAATTGTGATCGTTTTTGATGGTGTCTACTCTTTAGTCAGCTTACTGTTAACATTATTGTCACTGGCAGCCTCTTATTACATTAGCAAGCCATCGAAGTCAGTGTTTCCATTTGGTAAAGCCGTACTAGAGCCAATCGTTATTGCGATCAAGGCAACAGTTATTTTGATTGTTGTGCTATTTTCTCTTTACTCTGCGATTTCCGCACTGATGACAGGCGGTAGAGAAGTCGATGCGTCTATTGCGACAATCTTTGGTGTTGTAAACGTTTTGGGTTGTGGTTACGCATGGTGGTTTATGGCGAAAAGAAGCCGAAACTACTCATCAGGTCTAATCGAAGCAGAGACAAAACAGTGGCAAATGGACACCTTGTTAAGTGTTGCTGTCACGGTAGGTTTTGTGGCCGCGTGGTTGGTGTCGCTGTCTCCATTCGCTCAATATGCCGCTTATGCTGATCCACTGATGATGCTGTTGATGGGCTTCTACTTTTTAAAAGTACCGTTTGATATGTTATGTGGCGCACTACGCGAGCTGCTGATGATGACACCGAGCAAAGAGCTTTGTCAGGTGGTTGGTAACGATGTACTAGAGATCGAGAAAGTATCAGACCACCAGCTAAAAGTTGCTGGCATCACCAAAGTTGGACAAGAGCTACGAGTGAACATCGATCTGCATGTCGACGATGACACGCTAGAGTTGGATACGTTGGAGAAGACGCGTAAACAGCTAACAACACGCTTGTCGAAGCACAGATTCAAGCTGCAGCTCCAGCTAAACGTCGCTTAGAACAGATAAAAAAAGCTCCCTAATTTGGGAGCTTTTTTGTATTTACGAGGTCGATATTTTCTTCCACTGCAGAGGCTCGCTTCTCTTTTGTAACTAGCCAACACAATAATGAGCCAACCGTTACCATCATCACACCATACCAAAAGCTCTGACTCAAGGTCACTCCGAGAATGACGGAAGAAAACAGAGCCGAAAAGATTGGTGTGAAGTAAGAGAGTGTCGCAAGAAACACCATATTTCCGCCTACAATCGCAATGTTCCACAACCCATAGCCTCCCGCCATCAAAGCCGCAGAAGCTAGCAAGTAGCCCATTGCAGACCAAGAGAAAGTCATTGCTGGTTGATCCGTTACTAAAAATTTCACCCACAAAGACACAGCCGTGGCAATAAAGAACAGCGTAATCGCATTGTGTTTGGACTGTTGCTTTTGAGTCAGGTTACAGTATACCGCCCAGATCACTGCGCCAGTCAGAGCCATAAAGTAAACCAATGGATTACTGTTAACGTTGTCTATTATTTGCTGCACTGATAAACCGTTATCCCCACTCACCGTCCACGCAACGCCTAAGAACGCGAGGGTTACGGCTGGATAAAGTAACCAGCTTGGCTTCTTATTACTGCTTAACACCGCAAATAACACGGTCAATGCAGGCCAGAGGTAATTTACGATGGAGACTTCTATCGCCTGCGCTCGTGAGTTTGAATACCCTAACGCCAGAGCAAGAAAGATCTCATAACAGACAAACATCGCTCCGCCTAAAATAAGATATTTAGGAGAAAAGTAAGATAGCTTTGGAATACCTACCACAATAATTAGAAAAATAGAGCTGACAGAATACAACATGGCCGCTCCTCCAACTGTTCCCAGGCTTTCCGTCACCAATCTGGCGATACCCAGTAAACAGCTCCAGGAAATAATGGCGATACAACCATAAAGAGTGAATTGAAATTGCGCAGATTTCATGTGACCTACAGCTTATGAATGCGAAAGTAACCATCAGATTAACGCAAAAAGGAGCGGCTACAACAGACAATCTTATAAAAAATCAGTATAGAAATTATTCCGTTACGAGTTTGGAACAAATATAAAACACTTTTTACAAATTCTGCTTAACCCCTTTTTAGTCAGCGACTATGATGAAAAGAACTCACAAGTGAAATTGTGGAGGATAATCAGTCTGTAAATGCAAGAGCATCAGACAGAATACTCAGACTAAAGGGACTCTCAAATGAAAAAAATTGCGGTTATCTTCAGCGGCTCTGGTGTTTATGATGGAACAGAGTTGCACGAAGCTGTATTGGCACTCCACGCTATTGAGAAAGAAGGCGCTAGCTGGCATTGTTTCGCTCCTAATATCGACCAGTTGCATGTAATCAATCACCTGACTGGCGAGGAAATGGATGAGACCAGGAACGTAATGGTGGAATCAGCACGCATTGCGCGAGGAAATATTGAAGATGTGGCGCGATTGCATGTCGAAGATTTCGACGCTTTACTTCTACCTGGTGGTTTTGGCGCAGCAAAAAACCTAACTGACTTTGCGGTATCTGGGGCGGAATGCTCAATCAACACACACGTTGCTCAAGCCTGCCGTGCATTTGCTCATGCCAACAAACCCGCAGCTTATCTTTGCATCGCACCTATCATTATCCCGATGATTTATGAGCAGGGTGTAAAAGGAACAATAGGCAATGATGAAGCGACTTCTGCCGCCTTTAATCAAATGGGTGGTGAGCACATCGAATGTACCGTTGATGAGTTTGTTTTTGATGAGCAACATAAGGTCCTTTCTACACCCGCTTATATGTTAGCCGAGAATATCTCTCAAGCTGCTTCAGGCATCGAAAAACTCGTATCTAAACTTGTCGAAATAGCATAATTATTGATAGATAAGTTAAAAACACTTCATTCATCCCCATTGATAAATCTAATATCAATGGGGATTTCTTATACTTTAGTCTAATTTAGATATAAATCATCAATAGATCTTCATTATTAACAATTTTTTACGTTACTAGTTTCATATTTAAGCTACGTTATATTTATGTTGCACCTACATGCTGTGCAACAAGATCGCTGTCACAGTTCCTGTAGTGAAACGAGTCCCAACTGGCTTAATTTGTTCTGGATCAAGTTGGAACCCGAAAAAGGTGTGCGACAGTAATTCCCAATTAATAACAACTTATAAAGAACGACGGAGCAATCCAATATGACTAGTGCATTTTTTATCCCTACGGTAAACCTCATGGGCGCAGGCTGTCTTAAAGACGCCGCGGACAGTATTCAATCACAAGGCTTTAAAAAAGGGTTGATCGTTACCGATAAAATCCTTAACCAAATCGGTGTGGTTGAGCAGGTTCAAGGCCTTCTTAACGAAAGAAGCGTCGCAACCGTAGTGTTCGATGGCACTCAGCCAAACCCAACGATTAACAACGTTAACGACGGCTTAGCACTATTAAAAGAAAACGAGTGTGACTTTGTAATCTCACTTGGCGGTGGCTCACCACACGACTGTGCGAAAGGTATCGCACTTGTTGCTGCAAACGGTGGACACATTTCTGACTACGAGGGTGTTGATCAATCTGCAAAACCAATGCTGCCACTAATCGCCATCAATACGACTGCGGGTACTGCATCGGAAATGACTCGTTTCTGTATCATCACCGATGAAGAACGTCACATTAAGATGGCAATCGTAGATAAGCACACCACGCCATTGATCTCAGTAAACGACGCTGAGTTAATGCTTGCAAAACCAGCGTCTCTGACCGCGGCAACGGGTATGGACGCGCTGACTCACGCGATTGAAGCGTACGTTTCTATTGCGGCAACACCAATTACGGATGCAGTTGCGATTAAAGCGATTGAGTTAATTCAAGCGCACCTGCGCACAGCAGTGAAAAACGGTGAAAATCTGGAAGCTCGTGAACAAATGGCGTACGCGCAGTTTATGGCGGGTATGGCGTTTAACAACGCTTCACTGGGTTACGTCCACGCAATGGCTCACCAGTTAGGTGGTTTCTACGATTTACCACACGGTGTGTGTAATGCCATCCTGCTTCCTCACGTACAACGCTACAACGCGCAAGTCTGCCCTGAACGTCTGACTGATGTGGCGAAAGCAATGGGCGTCAACGTGGAAGGCATGTCAGCAGAGCAAGGTGCAGCAGCCGCGATCGACGCGATAGTTACACTAGCGAAAGATGTTGGTATTCCTGCTGGCATCAAGGAGCTTGGCGCGAAACTAGAAGATATTCCAACGCTGGCTGATAACGCACTTAAAGACGCGTGTGGTTTCACTAACCCTAAACAAGCGACTCACGAAGAGATCTCTGCAATATTCGAAGCGGCAATGTAATCGAATCAGAGTTCACTCTCGCAACGTCATACAATCCCCGATCTCGTGTCGGGGATTTTTACATCTGTATACAGTTTAACGCCTAACAAACATAGGAATTCAGTGTTAGCTTTAAATACAGACACGCTTTAAATTGGACACCGCCATGAGAACCGTTATCACCACCCTGCTCGTTTGTTTTACCTTTTCCAGCCATGCTGCCGACTATGAGGCAAAGGAAGTGGCGAATGGATTCAATGTTCCTTGGGGAATAGAATTTATCGATGAGAAGCAGGCCGTCGTTAACGAGAAAAACGGTACCATTTCTTTGCTGAATGTCGAATCGGGTCAACGTGAAAAACTGTTTTCAGTCTCAGGCGTCAGCACGACTGGTCAAGCGGGCTTACTTGACGTCGCCCTCGCACCCAATACAGATAAAACCCAGCCAACGCTTTACTTTACCTACAGTAAGCGAACCAGCAAAGGAAACACGGTGGCTCTCGCGACCGCGACTTTACACAACAATCAACTGACACAATGGAAAGACCTTTTTGTCGCTGATGCGATTACTGATACCGGACGACATTTTGGTAGCCGTATAGCGTTTGTTGACAATAAAGTTTACTTCTCGATTGGGGATCGAGGGGATCGTGATAACGGGCAAAACAGACAAACTCATGCAGGGTCAATTCTACGTTTAAATCTGGACGGCACTGTCCCAGCAGACAACCCTTTCACTGAGTCTGACGTAAAGCCTGAGATTTGGAGTTATGGTCATCGTAATCCTCAAGGTTTGTACTTCGACCAAGCGACGAATCAGCTTTGGTCAATCGAACACGGTCCAAGGGGTGGCGATGAGATTAATCTGATAAAGAAAGGCTCGAACTACGGCTGGGCAAGAGTCTCCCAAGGAAAAGAATATTGGGGCCCGCTTGATGTTGGCGAAGCGAAATCCCTGCCGGGTATGGAAGATCCCAAACTGGTTTACATCCCTTCTATCGCCCCAAGTAACCTAGTGGTATACCGCGGAGACAAATACCCTGACCTAAACGGGAAAATCGTTGCAGGAGCTCTTAAACTTACGCACCTCAATGTGGTTTCTATCGAGAATGGAAAACTGACCGAATATCAGCGCCTAATGGACGATCTTGGCGAGCGAATCAGAGACGTCACGATCAGTCCCGATGGTTATCTCTATTTTTCGACCGACACCGGGAAAATATTTCGTCTGGAGCAGAAGTAAATCAAATTTAGCTTATAATTAAACTGTTGTTTTAAAGATACTTTATACAGTATGCATGAGGTAAAAATGGTTCCTTTCCCATTAGTCGTCGATAAAATTAAAGCCGTTATTTTTGATTTAGATAACACCCTTGTGAGCTCCGATATGAACTTTCAAGTTCTGCGCCAACAACTAGGGTGTCCGCAATCGGAAGACTTATTAGACTTTGTAGAAAAACTGGAACATCCTCACCACAAAGAGCATGCACACAATGTGATTTTTGATCACGAAATCTCCGATGCCGAGCAATCTGCACCCATGACAGGCTGTCACGAACTTTTGGCTTTCCTGAATCAAAAAGCGATGAAAACAGCCATCGTGACACGTAATTGCCTGATTGCCACCCAACGTAAACTTGAGCATAACCAAATCGAAGTTGAGCGAGTGATCACGCGCGAATGCTACCCACCAAAACCCGACCCTTTGTCTTTGCAAGTTTTAGCAAAAGAGTGGCGGTTGATGCCCGATGAAGTACTTTACGTCGGCGACTACTTATATGATTTACAAGCGGCTTATAACGCACAAATGCCCTCTTGTCTTGTCCATCATGGAAACTTAACTGAGTTCCACTCTTGCGCGTCTCTTGCGGTAAAAGAGCTCACTGATCTGTTGATTTACTTAGAATCATCCCTTTTAAGACAAAGCAGTTAGCCCACTTTACAAAAATAAAAAAGAGCACCTCAGTGCTCTTTTGTCTTATTTCCCGATTCTTATTCACGCCTTATTGAAGGTAAGCGTTCAGCATCCACATCAGTTTTTCTTGCTCGCGAATGTAGTCGCCCATCAATGCAGCCGTACCTTCATCTCCCGCCTCGCCAGCGTTGAATAGAATTTCACGCTGATTAAGCAGAAGGATGCCGAAGCCATCAACCAAACCTTTGACGCATTCGTCACCCGATGTTGCGTTTTGGTGCTCTTTTATTTCACTTGATTCCAGATAGTGGCTGAATGCATGTGCTGGCGTGTGACCTAATGTCAAAATACGTTCTGCCAGTTCATCTATTTTTACTTGCAGGTCAGTATAAATTTCTTCAAATTTCACGTGTAGCTCAAAGAACTGATGGCCTTTGATATTCCAGTGATAACCGCGTGTGTTCATGTACAACACTTGGTAATGGGCAAGTAGCTGGTTCAGCTGTTGTGCTAGTTGCTCAGAGTGTTCGCGATCTAGACCAATTAGGCTTACTTGTGTGCTCATATCTTGCTCCTGTATGTAATTAAAAATCTATTTGCAGTGGTTTCTGCTGATGGAGTTATATTAGATCGAAGCGTTGAGTAACGAAATTCGGTTCTGGCTATAGCTTTGATAAGTAAATTCTATAGTTACCGCAGCCACATAAAAAAGCCCAACCACTTAACGACAAAGAGTCAATGATTGGGCTGATATTTAAGAATGTGCAGATGGCTTGAATCGTTATACGGTTTTGAACGCTGCCATTTGTTGATTAAGCTCTGTTACCTGCTCTTTAACTTGAAGCGAAGTTTTAGAAGCATGATGACTGTTGCTGGACACCTCATTAACGGAATGCGTTATCTCATCCATCAATCCAGTAATTGAGTGGGTGGCGTGAGATTGTTGTTCGGCTGCTGCAGCCAGTTCTGCCATCTGTCCGTTTAACGAGTTGATTTGCTCTGTAGTCGAGATTAACTTGGTCACTGCATTCTCGATATGTTCTGCACCAGTTTCTGCCAGTGACTGACTATGCTCAATTTCCTGAACAACCGACTGTGTTGAGCGTTGAATAGCATGGATGATATCGTTTATTTCCGTAGTAGATTGCGTGGTTCTGGTTGCCAGCATTCGCACCTCGTCCGCGACAACTGCAAAGCCTCGACCTTGATCTCCTGCTCTTGCTGCTTCTATCGCTGCATTCAGCGCCAATAAATTGGTTTGCTCTGCGAGACCTTCGATCACTTCGGTCACCCGACCAATTGCATCACTTTCTTTACTTAGCTGCATTACTCGAGAGCTTGCGTTTTCAATGCTGCCATGCAGGTTTTCCATCGTCCCTTTATTCTGCTCTAACGCGTCACGACCTTGCTCAATCTCGCCTTTCGAGTCAGACAGTTTTTGTACAGACTGGTGTGCTTGTTCAAGAGTATTTCTAGCGGCAATAGCGATCTCTTCAAGTTGACGTCCCATTTCAACGATGTTGCTTTGCTGCGTCTCAACATTGGTTGATGTAACCTGAGCGGACTCCAGTAACGTTACCATGTTGCTATCAACTTGCGATGCTTTACTGCTTACACCTGCAACGATATTGGCCAGAGATTCATTCATGCGGTTAATAGACTCGGTAAGGACGGCGAGTTCATCATTTCCGACAACGTTAAGCGGAGGTTGTGAAATATCACCGGAGGCGATGGTCTGCGCACGCTGTGATAAATTTTTCACTCTGCGACCAATCGTGTTGCCCATATATTTTGAGATCACGACGGCAGCAATAATTACAAATACTGCCGCTATCAGTACTGAAGTCAGTACATTTTGAATCGACTGACTGATACCATCACCACTTTGACTTGCCCGACGTTGTTGAACAGATACGATGGACTCTAAACTTGCGTCGAGTGCGTTGGCTGCTGGTAATAACTCGTTCGCCATCAGAAGATTAGCTTCGTTCCATTCTGGAGAACGTCGCAATGAAATCACCTTCTCGGCGAGCGGAAAGTAAAGTGCTTGCATCTCTTTGAACAATGCCCATAACGACTTGTCGTTGTCTGAGAGCATGTCGAGCTTGCCATCAATTTCAGCGACGGATTGATTGTGGAACTTGAGAAGGTCCTGATATTTTTCAAGGTGATATTGCTGGCCGTACAACAGGAAGTCACGCAATGCCGATAATGCGTTCGCAAGTGACGTGTAACTATCGGCGTAGACTTTGAAAAGTCGCTTACGTTCGCCACCAAACTGATTTCCTGACTCTTCATTTATCAAGCTTTGGATCTGATCAAGCGCCACTTCTGCAATCGGGGCGGCTTCGTTAATAAATAAACTGTGTGCTGGCAGGTTTTCTTCGCTGTGACTTAACTCAAGCAATGTATTCAGAGAGGCTTTCATTGCCTCCCATTGATTTTGGATTGTGAGAAAGTCTTGCTCAGGGATCAACGCTTGCAAAGTTGGCAAAGATTCATCGGTGGAAGCCATGATATTTTGTACATCTTGACTTAATTGTGCTCCGGTCGTCTCATTGGCCCCGAGTAGCATATAAGCACGAATAGAAGATAATGAAGCCTGAACAGATTGCTGAATACCTCTACTGGTATCCACTGTCGGCAGATCGGAAGTAAGAAGCGAAGAGACATGCTGCTCGACGGTAGTGATATTTCGATAAGTAAAGATCGCAGACGCAATAAAAAGAACAGCCAACAACATAAAACTCAACTGTAACTTTCCTGAAATCGTAAGGTTCATCCATAAACTCCTTTTAACGATGAACCACAAATATAACGACTTTTACAAAAAGATTAACCCTAAGGGACGAAAACGCCATAAAAACAAGGTTTTATTTGCTATTAACAAAAGTATTTAGAGACAATGACTAGATGAATGCGCTTGCTAGAAGCTGTAGCGAATGTTCGCAAACAATAGCGTCGCAGGCGTCTCACCAAACAAACTGTCACTTTCACCGGTAAAGCATTGAACAACCGTGAGTAACTGCCAGTCATTAGCAAGTGAGTAATTACTCGAAAAACCCGCAAAATAAGAGCCATCATCGTAATAACTTACTGATGCCGTCAGGCGATTAAGGGAAGTCAGATCAAAGCTTACATCAGCATAAAGTGTGTGCTGGGTAAAACTGAGGGTTTTCGCATCGAGAGGTAAGTTTAGATAAGCGATGGCGCTAGAAGCATCAACTGGCTTTGAAATGAATAACCACGCCACACGCCCAAGCCAGCTGCGTTTTCCTCCAAAACTGTAGTCCGATTCAAGGCTTCCTGCCATGGATGATTGAGTCAATTCGCCTTGGTATTGCTTTTCTATCGGATCAAACCAGGATAACTCACCACGTAAACCCGCTTCGTGGATGTCGGTTGCAAACCCGGCTCCAAGTACAAAGTCCCGGTTTGTCCGCCCAGCAATCACCTGATAATCCCAGCCTGATTGATTGGCAAAATAGCGTAGCGAAATACTATTCTTATCTGGCGACTCCACAGGCGCGAAAATTAAATCGATGCCATCAGCAAACCCTAGCTTCTTGCTCACCATTAGCGCATCGGTACCCGCTCGCTCTTCATAATCAAAGTCATAAATAGAGTAAGCATTATAGATATCGTTTGGGTTCCAGATCGTGTTCATCGACCAATTGACACGAAAACGACCCGCCGTTGCGCTCCAGTCTTCCTCACGCCAGGTGATATACAGTCGATCAAACTGAGTATTGAGAATTACGCTGTCATCTCGCCAGTTTTTGCTCAGATCAAAGTATCCGTTATCCAATGCGACCAGATCTGCATATTGGTCGAAATCGAGTGAATCACCCCACAAAGCACGGTTTCTCATCCCGACATTAATACGCCAGTTTGGTGAAAATCGATATTCCAGATTGAAGCGATTATGAATCAAGTGATCGAGCGTATTACTGTGACTATCCGGAATGTTATAAGTGGCCATGTACTTAATATAACCATCGAAGTCCCATGCTTTTTCAGGCTCGACACCCGGAATCGAGGCGGAAGTTTGCGAGTTTAGAAACAGTAAACTCAACGCAAGATAGCGGCTCACTTTGATATTCGGCTTTGAACCGTTTGACCTCCACCTAAGCATGAGATCTCTCCGCATGATTACCAATATTGCTGAAATCTCTCGCTAAACGCCCATCTTCAAATACGATAATTCGATGCGCCCGCTTGATCACTCTGGGATCATGTGTGGAGAAGATAAACGTCGTGCCCTCTTGTTCACTTAACTGCTCCATGATATCGAGAAGTTCTGCGGTACTTTTCGCATCTAAATTAGCCGTTGGTTCATCCGCCATAACAAAGCGAGGTTTAGGTGCGAGTGCTCGTGCGACGGCCACACGCTGTTGTTGCCCGCCCGACATTTTACTCGGGCGTTTATGCATTTGCTCAGCCAATCCAACCTGCTCAAGTAATGAAGAAGCACGCTCGCGGCACTCTCTTTCGCTTTTCCCCTGAAGTTGCATTACGAACTCGACATTTTCTAATGCCGTTAACACAGGCAATAGGCTGTAGTCCTGAAAGATAAAGCCAATGTTATCCCTGCGATATGCAATCAGCTCTTTCTCCGACATTTCGGAAATAAGGCAACCATCAATTTCCACTCGACCTGCGGTCGGTGCATCAATGCCCCCAAGCATATTGAGCAGTGTGGTTTTTCCCGAACCAGACGGCCCCATAATAGCGACAAACTCCCCCTGTTTGATTTCCAAATCGACACTCTTAACAGCATGCACCGGAAAATCACTGTCGGGATTGTAGGTTTTGGTTAAATGTTCGAGTTTAATCGTCATCAAGTTTTCTCCGCCATGGCATCCACAGGTCTATGTTTGAGTATTTGTCGCGACGGGTACCAAGCAGCAAACAGACTCGCGACAAAAATCGCCACAATGATCATCTGGTACTCATAAAAAGACACTCTTGGGAACAGCAAGGTATCCACACCATAAGCACCTAACCCGTCGGCAAGGCCACTAAGCGACAACCCTGTGATACTCAAAATTTTCAGCATGATGGCGCTTCCTATCAATCCAAACATGCAGCCCGACAGCCCGAGAAACAGAGTCTCTAAAATGATAAGTAAGCGGATTTTGTGTTGCTGCATACCCACAGCCATCAGCACGCCAAATTCTCTGGTACGCTCGAATACTGACATCAGCATGATATTGATGATGCCCAACATCATCGCCAACACAAACACCACCAGCATGACCTGATTCGAAATGTCCATGGAACTCATCATCGTAGAGAGTAAAGGCTGTATTTCTTCCCACTTCCTCACCACTAAATGATCTTTCGTTGTGTTAGACAGCAGCGTCTGTGTAAACCTTTTTGTTTTCTCTAACACTTTCTCGTCGTTTGAATTAAGAAGGATAGAAATTTCGTGGGCGCCTTTTAACCCGGCGACTTTCTCTAAATCGGCTTTGCGCACATAAGCATTACCATCATCAAACGTACTCGACGGTGTTTTGAATATCCCTCTGACGCGAAACGCCGCTCCCGAGACATCCCCATTAACATCGGAAAGCGTCACAATCACTTTGGAACCGACACGCAGATTTAATCTCTTGGCAGTTTTCTGGGAAACTAAAATAGGATTTCTACCATCTTCATCCAGCCATTGCCCTTGCTCTATGTGTTGCGCCAAAGGCGTGATTAATGGCTCTTGCACAATGTCGATACCATTGATGCGAATACCGCGTGTACTCCGAGCAGAGGCGATCATTCCGTCCACAAGAAAACGTTCAGCCACCGCTTTCACTTGTTGCTGATTGGCTAAGGTCGCCGCGATCACATGAGCGTCTGGAATGGTCTGCTCCAGTTCAGGGTTATCCAAGTACTGGTTTTGATGGATCTGCAAGTGGCTGGTTTGCCAGGAAATCGCATTTTTGATCATGCTATCAACCAAACCATTCATAAATCCGATCATGGCAATCACACCCATCAGACCAAACACCATTGCCCCAATCATGATTGATGTTCTGAGCTTGTTTCTCCACAAGTTCCGCCACGCCAACTTAATCAACATGCGAGCCTCCTTTGAGACCACTTGCGATAGGAAGGCGTAATAAGCGCGCCATAGGGTATAAAAGACATAAGAAGAGGATAAAAAGCACAACCATAATTTGAGTCATTGCCAAATGCGGGTCGAGCGAAACAGGCACGATTGGCTCAAACCCCGTTTCTAGCATCACCTCAGCGGCCTCTCCGGTAATTTCAATCGGGTTAAAGTGAAAGTAAGCCAAAACCGGGGCACTGATCATCAAGCCAAGCAATACGCCAATGACCGATATAAACAGAGACTCAATAACCAGTAGAGAAACTAGTTTGCCTCTGAGCATCCCGGTCGCCAACATAACCGCAAACTCACGCTGCCTTTCTAACGTGGTCATCAGGATTGTGGCAAACAGGCCAAACCCAACAATGCCGTAAAGGATATAAATTAAAAATATTCCCCCAGCTTTATCGAGCGCAATCTGTTGCGAGAGTTCAGGTGATAAGGCCTTCCAGTCTTTCACCGCGACATCTCGACCATAATCCCGGCGCAGTTGATCAACAACACTCGATAAACCACGTAAGTTTTCGGTATTGAGAACCCAAGCTGTCACTTGCTTATCCAGGGAATACAGAGCCTGAGCGGTATCGAGCGGCATGTATACCAATTGAGAGTCGAGTTGCTGCAGCGGGAAATGCAAAATACCTGCGACGCGATACAAGCCCGCTGCGGTTTGCCCATGATAGCCCATGCCATACAAAACCAATTCATCGCCAACGTCTAAATGGAGGTATTGGGCCAGACGTCCCCCCACCAGCACTGAATTTTCTCCCGCAGCGATATAAGTTCCTTTGACTATTTTGTCACTGATACGGGAATAGTCGTCTTCGGCCTCGGGGTCTACTCCCAACACCAAAGCCCCTTTTGAATGTTCATCTTTAGCAGCGAGAGCAAACGACTCAACTCTTGGCAGAACAACATCAATGTTTGGGTTATCTTTCGCAGATGAGATAAAGGACTCGGTTTGTGGCAAAACATCATCAATACTCAAGGTATCGCTGAACTCAGGATTTTGTAATTGGATCAACCCCGTATAGAACTTTGCCGCATTTTTTATGTTCGACGTATAACTGCCTTCTTGAAAAGCGCGTGTTATCAGGGAAAGGAAAAGTACTAATGCCAATGCTGTGGCCGTTAGTAACGTCCGCCGTTTTTGCCGCCATAAATTTCGCCAAGCAAGTTTCATCAGCATAAGCTATTGCCTTCCCTACTCATGCACACGACCTAATCTCGGAGTAACTTCATTTGCTGTTGAGAGAAAAAGTCATCATCAATCTTAAAGTCGAACTGGGCTTGATGCGTAGTCAACACGGTTCGGTTACCCGGCTTATCAACTGGACGCATTTCCAGGCGGGTAGCAACCTTTCTTCCTCCTAAGGTTTTGATATCAAAAGTGGTCATGACATTGACTAGATCATCAAACTCATCATAAAACTCGATTTTTCGCTGTAAGTAAGTCGCCTGAGAAATCCACAAGGTGACTTTATTCCAGACGACTGGCGCGTCAGGCTTAGCTAAGGCATCAATCCGCCAAACCTTATCTCCGTCAAAGGTATCCTCTCCGAGTAGAGTATGTTGGTAATCTACGACGATAGAGGATTGGTTAATGAGATCGTCATTCGTGAAGTCAGAACCCATCCACGACTGGCTCAACATCGATGGCGCAATCTTTATAATTCGTTCAATACTTGGTACCCAGTTCCACATCTCTCGATAACGTTTGAGTGACGCACTGCCTTTATCTTTTGCTGGAGCAGTCACCAGCACTAACGAAAGTTCTGTCCCTTTAGTCCAGCTCTTCATCGTCATTGAGCGCCGCCAATCTGGCCGGATAATCTCCATCGTCGCTTCACTGTAGCTCGACTCACCTCGCATGGTTTGATCCGACTTCTGAACTATCTCAAACGCCGTTGCCGCCAAAGCCAGCGGTGAAGTGATAATAGATAGCAGGATCACAAACGCTTTAAACATAATGCTCCTCTCACTCATATTGGCTTTACGTCGACAACACAAATAACAATAAAAACATGAAATTCAATTGAGTATAGCAAGGAACTCATTGCGCTTAGGTGATGTGAAGTAGAAAAACTCAGGTGTGTGATATGTAGTGAGGTTAGGACGAAATAGATAATAAGAACGAGAATCAACAAGCATCAATAATCATGCAGAATCAAACAAAACAACTTGAGTGCGGGTTATTAGGATAAAGAAAAAGCCCTATTCAAAATCCACAATGTGAGTACTTTGAATAGGGCTCTTTGCCTTTATGCTTCATTTTCCGACTGAAGCTGCCTTTACCTTTTTTGGCGTTAACGATTCTCGTTTTAAATAACTGACTCGTAACAACTGCTTTAAGTGCATTATCTTTTATTTTACCTCTGCCGAATTCGGTATCATACTGAAACTCATTCGACTGAGGACTAGCTTTTAACTTTGCCATAAATCCTCCTTAATGGTCGGGCCAGATTGGACAATAATTAGAAAAATAAGTCAATTTAATTGAGTAAATTAAATTTTATGCGTGAAAAATTCACAGCGACGTCATTTAATTGAAAATTACTCTAAAACAAGCAGATTAAATAGTGACTGCATACAAATATTTCCCCTTAAAGTACTAATATCTGTTGACTCTTATCGTATTTAACCTAGACTCAAACACGGCTAGAAAGAAAGTTCTTTGTTTTCACATTTCGTTGGATTACTTGTAACTCCGTCGTCCTGTGGTACGCAATAGCAATTTATTTTTCCACGCTATAAGCGCCGTTGAGGCGAAAGATTACACAAATTTAGATATTTAGGAAAATAGACATGTCTAACACAGCTACTGGCACAGTTAAGTGGTTCAACGAAACTAAAGGCTTCGGTTTCATCCAACAAGAAAACGGTCCTGACGTATTTGCTCACTTCTCTGCAATCACTGGTGACGGCTTCCGTACTCTAGTTGAAGGCCAGAAAGTAGAATTTGTTATCTCTCAAGGTCAAAAAGGCCCTCAAGCAGAGCAAATCAAAGTACTTTAATTCTTAAAGAATTTGATACTGTAGCCAGCTTTTAAGCTGGCTATTTTTTTATCTATAACGAAATTTTCTCTCCGGTCACCGATAACAATATGGCGCTAAAACCAACCATTTATAAGTTTCGTATCGATATTTCCGATATGAACAACGACTATTATAATTCGCACAAACTGACCATCGCTCTACACCCTTCAGAAAAACCACAACGTATGATCGCCCGCGTATTGGCTTATTGCCTCAATGCGACAAGCGATTTAGAGTTTACAAAAGGGTTATCAACCATTGAAGAGCCTGACCTGTGGCACATCGAAGACGATCAAAGCATCACTCACTGGATTGAAATCGGTGAACCAGACGCAGATCGAATCAAAAAAGCCACTCGCCTTTCAAAGCAAGTCAAAGTCTACAGCTATAACACTAAGGCTTCGGTATGGTGGGAGAAAGTATCAGGCAAGTTTTCCATGCTTCCGGTAAGCGTAGAAAGTTTTGACTACGACTCCATTGACACAATTTGTCAGCACCTTGACCGTGGCGCAAGCCTTTCTGTTATGATCACTGGTACGTCTATATTTGTTGATATTAACGATCAACATATCGAAGTAACGGTGAGGGAACTGCAAAGTCATGACGCCACTTAATACACTGTTTCAAGAGATGGGATTCAAAACGATTCCCTTTGTAACCGAGCATAAGACGGCAAAGAAACGTTGGCTGGACGAACAGAACGCGCTATTCACTAGAGTGTGTGAGAATAAGCCATCAACAGCCCCGGCACTTCATCTGCTGGGATTGCTGACTAAATCTCACATTGAAGCTAGTGCTAGCTACGAGCAAAACGCGCACGCTAGCCAACAAATGCAGATAGCGATCAGTGAGTCAGTGGGTGACGAACACGCGAGCAAGTTCACCAATCAATCTGCTGAAGACCTTATTCTGATTACCCACCTGTGGCTCTTTACGCAAGGGTATCTGAATATGGATTTCAGCCTGGCTCACGATCATGCAGAGCAAACTCAGAACACGCTCCAACATGAACTGGTGATTCAACGTATTGATGTCGACGCGTTTAGAACCGAGTTGATGCGTAGCTTTTATTTGGGACGAGAAGCAAATCCAGCCAAAAGTGGCGGCTTTTTAGGTTGGTTCAAACGACTATTTTCCATATAAAAAGCATGGTTTTATCTACAGTAAACAACTGATAGACTGCGTCTCCGGCGCGGCACTTGTCGTAATTGTATTCGTAAAGGACATCATCCTTTGAACATCAGGGACTCATTATGAAGTTTATTCGTTGGTTTTTAGGAAAAATCATATTATTGCTTAACGCTGTTTTTTCACCTCGTGGAATCAAGCGTGATGCTAATGAACAAATGAGCGTTGACGACAAAGCGAAGCAATATGCGCTTTATCAGTTTGAAGCTTGTCCTTTCTGCGTGAAAGTTCGCCGTGCAATGAAACGACAGTCGGTAAAAATCGAACTACGTGACGCGAAGAACGACCCTGCTCATCGTCAAGATCTCGAGCAAGGTGGCGGTAGAATTAAAGTTCCTTGTCTTCGAATCGAAAAAAATGGTGAGACACAGTGGCTTTACGAGTCTTCAGACATCGTCGCACATATTGAAAAAGAATTTGCCTAGTTCCCCCTAAGAACATTGGCGGATGTAAAAGAGGCACCAATCATTGGTGCCTCTTTTCTATTTATCAGAACAAATAACGGCGATTAGTCGCTGACGATCAGCATCAGTTCCACACGGCGATTACATGCTTTTCCGCTGGCGGTCGCATTGCTGCATTGGGGAGCATGCTCACCAAACCCACGCGAGAAAACTCTTTGACGTGGAATACTGGTTGCCAGCAACTGCTTTTCAACTTCGCGAGCTCGTCGTTCGGACAATGTGTCATTAAAACTTGCCGCCCCGGTGCTGTCTGCATGCCCATCGATCACCACGTCAACATCAGTACGTCCTGCCAGATAGTGCCCTAGACTGCTCAGCCAGCCTTGAGATTGTGCAGATAATTGAGCAGAACCAGTCTGAAAGTGAACTTGATCTTTCAAGCGTACCATCAAGTGTCCCCCACTGATGGTTTCATGGGCAATATTGTGCCGATCTAAAAACATCTCCAGTGAAGTTATGGAATAGGATTCGTCCACAGCAGCGTTCGTAGTCGGCTGAGCAGCGATGTTCATGACACTCGATGAATTACCATACCCCCACTCAGGGTGTCTTAGCTCTGTGTTCGTCTTCGGGGCTGTATCTAACATGTTCCCACCAGGCACTATGTCTTGACTGATACTGCCGCACCCTCCAAGAATGCCACAAACAATTAAAAACCACTGCTTCATACCGTTCCCAACGTAGAAAAACTCTTATTCATTATGTCGACTCAATACGCATTGTCTTTAGCGCTTTCGTCAGTTCAATATCAGGCATAACGTCAAATGACATTAAAACATCGAAACAAATGCACTGTTCGTGCCAGCCATATGATGCTTTTAGCAGCGAGTTTGATTTCTATTTGGGCATTATCATCTCACTTTAGTGTAACAATCGGTTTTAATGGTTTTAGTCGTCATCGTTAACCGATAAACTAGCGAAAATTTCTCAATCGAGCGTTAATATGTTCAAAAACATTTTGAAAGGATTTGCTTTTTTTGCCGCAGTGACAGCACTCTCAGCATGTGACAACGGCAATTCACAGCCGCTACAAGGCAAACAGTATGAAGTGCTGCCAGCCTCACTTCAGGAGTACCAACTCGCTCCTGTTACCGAAGCTTTTTCTCTGACCTGCGGTCACTGTCGCTCGATGGAAGAGTTTGTCCCTCAACTGGAGTCTCTGACTGAGCAAGACGTTGAAAAAGTGCATGTTACGTTTAACGAAAGTGCTCAGATCAGCGCTATCATTTTCTATACGGCGGTAATGCAGCTAGAGGCGACTCCAGATAAGGCATTTATGGATGACCTGTTCGCTGCGGTTCAAATGGCACCTGAAGCCACCGCTGATGAACGCCAAGCTGCGGTAGAAAAAGCGTTTGAAGCTCGTAACCTGATCAGCCCTTATCAACTTGACGAAGCACAGCAAAAACAGCTTTTCGAGTACATAAACAATGCTGATGCAATTACGACTAAAGGGCAAATCAACTCAGTGCCAACCTTTATCGTCAACGGTAAATATCAGGTGATTAGCGGCGGTCATGACAGTATTGAAGCTATGGCTGAAACAATTAACTACTTACTAAAGCAACCTAAATAGACAAGGAGCCAACGTGTCTAAATTTTTGTTTCCTATTATTATTTTTGTTCTTGCGGCATTTTTCATTTATCGCACTTGGACAAACCATAAAGTGGCCGATGAAAACTTTGCCAAGGGACAAGCATTCCTACTAGAGAACGCCAAGAAAGACGGGGTCATCACAACAGAAAGTGGCCTGCAATATATGGTGCTAGAGAAAGGCACGGGTGACGTTCACCCAACAGCAACAAGCAAAGTAAAAGTGCATTACCATGGCACACTCATTGATGGTACGGTTTTCGATAGTTCAGTAAACCGCGGCGAGCCTATCTCATTCGGTCTGAACCAAGTGATTAAAGGCTGGCAAGAGGGTGTTCAGTACATGGTAGAAGGTGAGAAGATTCGCCTGTTCGTACCAAGCACTCTCGGTTACGGCAAAGGTGGTTCGGGTCCAATTCCACCAGCCAGTGTGCTGATCTTTGATATTGAGTTGCTAGAAATTCAATAAAAAAATTAAAAACGCCGGATGACTACAATCCGGCGTTTTTCTATTCAGAATGTCACAAAGGTTCACATCATTGATAAATTGAGGTTGTGATCTGCAAGTAAAGCGATAAACAACACAAAAAGATGATAGATAGAAAACTTAAAGGTTTCTATCGCGCTCCGTTCTTCCGGTGCAAACTTCAGCTTCCACGCGTGGTAAATAAACCCGGCGTTAAGCAGAAGTGACGTAAATAGATAAATAAAGCCGACCATACCAACCAGCACTGGCATCACACATACCAAAGTAAGCAGTACGGAATACAACAGAATTGAGGTTTTGGTGTATTCGATCCCATGCGTGACAGGAAGCATAGGGATATCCACTTTACGATATTCTTCCACTCGGTGAATCGCCAGAGCCCAAAAATGGGGCGGCGTCCAGATGAATATAATCATCACCAAAAGCCATGCATTACCGTGCAATTCGCCAGTTACCGCTGTCCATCCTAATAGTGGTGGCATCGCACCAGCTATGCCGGCTATCACAATATTTTGTGGCGTAGCCCGCTTGAGATACATGGTGTAGACAACCGC
The DNA here is from genome assembly GCF_035621455.1 of Vibrio natriegens NBRC 15636 = ATCC 14048 = DSM 759. Taxonomy (NCBI): domain Bacteria; kingdom Pseudomonadati; phylum Pseudomonadota; class Gammaproteobacteria; order Vibrionales; family Vibrionaceae; genus Vibrio; species Vibrio natriegens. The sequence goes on along the minus strand of NZ_CP141823.1, from coordinate 1,387,262 downwards.
ATAGCCAAGCAAACTCAATAATGTCATCCATGCGGTCAACGGATTTACCCAAGCGTACAGCAGAACAAACCCTACTCCGCCTAAACAAATGGCAAATGTCACCACAGACTTCGGGTTGGTGTCCCCAGAGGGCAACGGGCGCTTATGAGTACGAGCCATTCGCGCGTCTATATGACGGTCGATCAAATGATTAAATGCCGCAGCAGAACCTGCCATCAAACCGATCCCTATTAGCCCTATCGCAGCTTGTAGCCAAGGGAAAACAGCCACAGGCGCCAGGCTCATACCAACAACAGCGGTCACCAGCATGAGTGCGACAACTTTTGGCTTGGTGAGTTTTAGGTAAGTAGAACCAATTCGCTTTTGTCCCTCTAAAGACAACGCAATTTCTTTATTCATAGCGAACTCCTTTCGCTTGATGACTCCACTGTGTTTTTCCTTGCCACAAGTAAAATTGACTCACACAAATCAAGCTCAACATAATTGCAGCGCCCAATGTGTGGGCCACTGCGACGTAGATAGGCAACTGAAACACGACGTTGCTTACGCCGAGCATGATCTGGCAGATAAGCACAATGCCAATCCACATGCCTGACGCCCGGGAGTAATGAGAGTCTTGTTTGAACAAAAGTACGCAATACGATGTAACCACCAGCGCCGTCACAATGGCTCCAATTCGATGGCTCACGTGTATGGTCATTCTTGCCGGATATTCCAAAACACCAAATTCGTAATTTTCGAATCCGGCTTGCCACACTGAAAATGCTTCTTTCCAAGATAGGTAACTCATCCAATCGCCTTCACAAATGGGCAATGTGGTACACATCAAAGCGGCATAGTTTGAAGAAGTCCAACCGCCCAGCAGCACCTGCAAGAGCACCACTGCAAATGCGACCATAGAGAATAAACGCACCGTATTGGTGGAGGGTGAAAAATAGAGATTGCCTTGCGCCTTAAGCTGACAATGAAATACCGCTTGCAGCGCCAACAACGTAAAACCACCGAGTAAATGAAGCATTACGACTACCGGCATCAATTTGAGTGTGACGGTCCACATCCCCAACATTGCCTGCCCTACCACCAGCAGACAGAGCATAAAAGGTATCGAAGCATTAACGCGATCTGAACGTGATGCGAGAACCGCCATAACAAAAATCACAATCCCAAGCGCTCCGGCGAAATAACGATGGATCATCTCCAGCCACGCTTTTTCATGTTCAACCGCACGCTCAGGAAAATTCAAGTTGGCTCTTGCCACATCATCTTCGTGATGAGGAACCGACAAATGACCATAGCAACCCGGCCAGTCAGGGCAGCCTAGGCCAGCATCGGACAAACGGGTATACGCCCCGAGCATGATCACCACCAGTGTAAGACACAAGCTGATTCTCACTAGTCGAATTAGTGTCATGGTTTCCCCCTATCCCACTCGGGACAACTTAAGCAGTTTGCGCAAATCAGCCAGCATATCCTTGCTAAGCTTAACCAAATCTTCGTTTTGCCTTGGTGTGTAGGACATAACTAACTGCCCCAACGGGTCAACGATGACCACTTGCCCTTGTTCAACTTTTTCTGCCACAGACGCATTTATTACCATCCTCTCCATCGATGTATCTACCGAGTCTGACGATTCCAATGTCCAAAGCACAGGCACAACACGTTCTTGATATTTTCCTAAGGCAATATGACTTTGTTTAAGCAGATGCAACTGTTGTTGGCACTGCTGCTCACAATGATTGGGCACCACATACGCCAATTGCCAACCATGTAGCGTTTGCGGGGCTGTTTGACCTAACTGTTGGAGCGTAGTGTAAGGTTCAATGAGTTTACCTCGATTAGTCACGCCACTCTGATACCAACCCTGACTCAAGATCAACTTTGCAATTAACGCAGGTAGAGCGAACAAACACACTAACGAGATCAGAACTAAACGCCCTCTTGTTACTTTCGAAGTCATTTTTCACCTCCATGTGATGAGACCGCTCTTAACCAACGAATAAAGACCACGACAGTCAGTAGGAGAAAGACACCTGCCATAACAAACCACTGTACGGAATAGCCAAAGTGTTTAGCGCTTGTTAGTGGTAACGGGTTCCACGGGAATTCATATGGCCAGTTTTCTAAATTATCTGGCTGCAAAACCGCTGGCATTAACTCGACATTCATCATCTCGTTCAATTGAGAGATATTAAGATTTTGCACACGAATGGCATCGCCCAGCTCGGGCATCAACTCGGAACTCAAAGGGTTCATTGATTTGCGGTACAAACGCCCTGTCACCATAGCTGGTGTCTCTAACTCTTTGACAACTGGCAGTTCAGAGCGAGAGCGCTCTCCCCCCACAAAACCAAGTTCCATAAGTGCCAATATGTTCTGTTGCTGGCTAACAGACACCACCTGATACGCCAGATAACCCACTTTTCCGTTGTAGGTCTGGTTGTCCAACAAAATCACAGGCAAAGGTTCAGGGGTCACTTGCGCTTCCACCTTAACGCCAATGACACTTTCTTCACGCCAATCATTGTTATCGAGTACGACATGCATTGCCTGATAAGGCTGGTCAGAACGCGAGAGAATGGTCTGCTCAAGGGCTTGTTTCTCTTCGCCTCTCTCTAATTGCCAAAAGCCCAGTTTGACCAACAGAGAAAACACAGCCACAGTTAAACAAACCGCACCCCAAAACCGCTTCGATAAAAGTAGTGTTGAAACCGGAGGTTCCATGTCCACCGTATTCTTGTTCAAATTGACGCTCATCCTTTTGCTGCTATTCATCATATTCAACCTCGCCAAAGCCCTTATCGAAATGGTTCGTGAAGATCCTGATAATCCCGACCGTGACCATAAACCGATGAGTCACTATTTGGGCCGACGAGTCATGTTTTCTGCGCTAGTTGTTATCCTGCTCCTTATCGCACTGACGTCTGGATGGATAGACCCTAACCCTCGCCCCTACTAGCTTCAGGTGGGGCGTTAAAGCACGTAAACGAAAACAAACAGGCACAACCAAACCACATCAACAAAGTGCCAATACCAACTGCCCGCCTGAAAGGCAAAATGGTTGTTTGGAGAAAAGTGATCCTTCGCAATTCGAAATAGCAATACGATTAAGAAAATCGTTCCCAGACATACGTGCATACCGTGGAAACCGGTCAGCATAAAGAACGTATTTCCGTAAACCCCGGACTGCAAAGTCAGCCCCATTTCCTGATAAGCGTGGATGTACTCTTCCGCCTGGTAAAATAGGAAGAAACCCGCCAGCACAATGGTGATTTCCAGCCAGACAATCAGCGCAGTACGTTTGTTTTGTTCCAAACTGATGTGAGCCATATGCAATGTGATGGAAGAGAGCAGAAGAATGATGGTATTGGTGAGCGGAATGCCTTGCCACGGCATCGCTTGAGTGGTTTCGCCACTAGGCGTGGTCGTCAGTGGCCACATCGCTTCAAAATTGGGCCAGAGAACTTCATTAGTCATGAAGTTATTGTCCGCCCCTCCCAACCATGGGACGGCGACCATTCTTGCATAGAACAGCGCACCAAAAAATGCGCCAAAGAACATCACCTCGGAGAAAATGAACCAACTCATCCCCTGACGAAAAGAGCGAGTAATTTGGGAGCTGTACTTACCGGTCAGGGACTCGGTAATCACGTTACTAAACCAGCCCGCTAACATGTACAGCAGAAACAGAAATCCCACAGCCAAAACAACACGACCAATCGAGCCGACCGGACCTTCACTTTGAGTCCCCTGTACGGTCATACCTGCACCGACAGCGACTAAGAACAGAGCAAACGCGCCAAGAATTGGCCAGCTGCTTTGAGCAGGAACGTAATAAGTCCCAGGTTTATTACTCATAAGTTCTCTCCTTACAGACGTTAATTGGTCTGCGCTCTCTATGAGAGGCTAACTCCCTTCCTGTGGAGGCAGTTTGTAGAGTGTGTAAGACAGCGTTAACGTATTTATTGAGTCGGGAATATCAGGCTCAATGTAAAAAATCAGTGGCATTTGTGCGTGTTGATTGCCTTCCAACGGCTGCTGGTTGAAGCAGAAGCACTCAATCTTATTAAAGTAAGCCGCGCCATTGCCTGGCGACACAGACGGAACAGCCTGTCCAACCAATTTGCGTCCGCTCTCGTTAAACGCAAGGTATTCAGTTTGTATGACCTGACCGGGATGAACATCCATAGAAATGACTTTGGGTCTAAATTCCCATGGCATATCCGGATTAACGTGCGCCATAAACTCCACTCGAATCGTGCGGCTCATGTCCGGTTCCATGCCTGTGGGCTGAATGGCGGCCACATCATTAGTTTTGCCGTTGATGCCCAACGCATCGCACATCACGTCGTACAACGGGACCAAAGCAAACCCAAAGCCAAACATCAGCACTGTGGCTATCAGTAGCTTGATGGTCAGTTTCTTATTCGATGGATTAGATTGAGTCACGCTTGCCTCCTACATTTAATCGACTTTAGGAGGTGTCGTGAAAGTATGGTGCGGCGCAGGACTTGGCACTGTCCATTCGAGACCTTCTGCTCGCTCCCAAGGTTTCGCGGTTGCTTTCTCACCACCACGAATACACTTGATGACCACCCATAAGAAAATCAGTTGAGAAAGGCCGAAGGCGAAGCCACCAATAGAGACGATTTGGTTTACATCAGCAAACTGGATTGAGTAATCAGGGATTCGTCGCGGCATGCCGGCTAACCCTAAGAAGTGCATTGGGAAGAACAACACATTAACGGAAATGAGCGAGCACCAGAAATGCCACAAACTTAGCTTGTGGTCATACATGTTACCCGTCCATTTCGGAAGCCAGTAATAAGCCGCCGCCATAATGGAGAAGACTGCCCCGGAAACCAGAACGTAATGGAAGTGCGCAACCACAAAATAGGTATCGTGATATTGGAAATCGGCTGGCACAATCGCGAGCATCAGGCCGGAGAAACCGCCAATGGTAAACAACACAATAAATGCGATGGCAAATAACATCGGCGTTTCGAACGTCAACGCACCACGCCACATGGTTGCAACCCAGTTGAACACTTTCACCCCGGTTGGCACGGCGATCAGCATGGTGCAATACATAAAGAATATTTCGGCAAACACCGGCATCCCTGTGGTAAACATATGGTGAGCCCATACAAGGAATGACAGCAGAGCGATACTGCACGTCGCGTACACCATAGAATGGTAACCAAATAACTTCTTACCACTGAACGCAGGAACAATTGCAGAGATAATGCCAAAGGAAGGTAGGATCATGATGTACACTTCTGGGTGACCAAAGAACCAGAAAATGTGCTGGAACATCACCGGGTCCCCGCCGCCCGCCGCATCAAAGAAGCTGGTGCCAAAATACTTATCTGTCAGTACCATGGTTACCGCACCAGCCAATACCGGCATTACCGCAATCAGCAGAAATGCAGTGATGAGCCAAGTCCAAACAAACATTGGCATTTTGAACCACGTCATGCCCGGCGCACGCATATTCACGATAGTGACGATGACATTGATCGCCCCCATGATCGAGCTAATACCCATGATATGGACAGAGAACACAAACAACGCCGTACTGTCCGGGCCATAGGTGGTCGACAACGGTGCGTAGAATGTCCAGCCAAAGTTAGGCGCGCCTCCTGGCAAGAACAAAGAGCTTAATAATATGAGAAACGCAAAAGGTAGAATCCAAAAGCTCAGGTTGTTCATGCGTGGTAAAGCCATATCTGGCGCACCAATCATCATCGGTATCATCCAGTTCGCTAAGCCCGTAAAGGCAGGCATCACCGCACCAAAGACCATAACTAAGCCATGAACTGTCGTCATCTGGTTGAAAAACTCAGGTTCTACCAATTGTAAGCCTGGTTGAAACAGCTCTGCGCGAATGACCATCGCCATCGCACCACCGGTCAGGAACATGGTGAAACTAAACCAGAGATAAAGTGTGCCGATGTCTTTGTGGTTGGTCGAATACAACCAGCGAGTAAGTCCTTTTGGCGCGTGATGAACATCATGATCATCATCAAGAGCAATGGTTGAATTTGCCGAAGTTTGCGCTTCAATCGGCGCAGACTTTATCGCTTTTTCTGCTGGCTTACTCATATTTCCTCCTTAGCACTCTTTTGTGCCTTAAAGGCATTGACGTCAGATGCTTGAACGGTATCGCCCGTATCATTACCCCACGCATTTCTCTGGTAGGTTATGACAGCTGCGATCTCTTTATCGCTTAACTGGTTGGCAAAAGACTGCATCGCGGTTCCCGCGCGACCATTCACAACCACTCCAATATGCTCAGTTACATTACCTGTGGCCACAGGGCTGCCTTTAATTGCAGGAAATGCGCCTGGAATACCTTCACCATTCGCCTGATGACACACTGCACAACGCGAGGTATAAATCGCTTCACCTTCTGCCATCAACTCATCCATGGACAAGTCTTGGGTTAATGCTTCTTGGGCGGCGGCTTTTTGAAGGGCTAATTCTTCTTTTTTACCCGATAACCATTGGTCGAACTCTTGTTCTTCCATCGCATGTACCACAATCGGCATAAACCCGTGAGCACGACCACAGAGCTCGGCACATTGGCCGCGATACACGCCAGGCTCATCAATTCTTGTCCACGCTTCATTGATGAATCCAGGTACGGTGTCTTTCTTCACTGCAAAATCAGGTACCCACCACGAGTGAATCACATCGTCTGAGGTGAGGAGAAAACGGACTTTGCGATTGACCGGAAGAACCAGAGGTTGATCCACTTCAAGTAAGTAATGAGCGCCTTTGGCTTCGATTCCGTCAATCTGCTTCTGACTGGTTGCGAGCAGACTAAAGAACTCGACGTCTTGACCAAAATAGTTGTAATGCCACTTCCACTGAGAGCCAGTGATTTTTATGGTGAGATCCGATTGGCTGGTATCTTCCATTGCAACTAAAGTTTTTGTTGCGGGAATCGCCATTGCGACAAGAATGATGATAGGAATAACAGTCCAAATAATTTCCACTTTGGTGCTTTCATGGAAATGAGCGGCAACTGCTCCTTTTGACTTGCGATGACGAATGATGGAATAGAACATGACACCAAAGACCACAAGGGCAATCGCACAGCAGATATAGAAGATCAGCATATGCAATTCATACACTTGCTCACTGATCGCTGTGACCCCTTTGGTCATGTTGTAGTCGTTGTCTTTTGACCATCCATAAGAGGAGAATGTGATTAAAATCACATTCAGTGTTAAGGCAAGAGTAGTCGCTAATCTTTTCAAAAGATCTCTCCTCTGCTCAGCCGCTACGCTTACGCGAGCTTCCTTGCGTCCCGATGCAAATATCGAACAAATTTACGAAAAATCGCAAAAACTGCGATTTCAACATGGTTTGTTATATTTATGTTAAAAGGCTAGTTATAGTTCTAAAGTTCTTCAAGAAATAAAATGCGAATAAATTTTGTTCGATAATTAAAAAATAAATTCGGTTTATCGATTGCCCTCTTTGAATTGGAATTGATAACCATTTACATTAATTGCAATTAATGACGTAAAGTCGAAACAGGTAGGCCCCCACACCTAAGGAAAGACAGACATGACCGCAATAATTGATCAATGGCTAGCACGAGATCCCGATCCTAAAACTCGTGAAGAGCTGCAACACCTCGTCGACACAAATGATCAGCAAGAGATCAACGACCGATTTGGTTCACGCCTTGCTTTTGGTACCGCAGGATTACGAGGAAAAATCGGCGCGGGTCCAAACCGTATGAACCGCCTCGTTATTCAGGAAACCGCAACCGGACTTGGCCACTACTTAATTGATCAGGTTCAAGACGCAACATCACGCGGCGTTGTTATTGGATACGATGGTCGACCAGACTCAAAGCAGTTTGCGCACGATACTGCCTCTGTACTGACCGCACTTGGCATCAAGGTTTATTTGACTCATAAAGTGGCTGCAACGCCAATCGTTGCCTTTGGTGTACGTACACTGAACGCTGCCGCAGCCGTTGTCGTAACAGCAAGTCACAACCCGCCGGAATATAATGGCTTTAAAGTCTACTGGGAGAATGGCGCGCAAATTATTCCACCGCATGACTCGGGGATTGCCGCTGAGATCGACCTGGCAACGACCAAACCTCTACCGCTGATGTCGTTAGACGATGCGAAACAACAGGGATTACTGGTTTGGCTGGAAGATGACTACTACCAGAGTTATCGCCAAACCATGAACGAAAATGCGTTGCTCACACCAGATTCCAACACCGATATTTCTATCGCTTACACAGCCATGCATGGTGTCGGTGCCGATATGGCAGAGACGCTTTTGGCAGATGCCGGATTTAAGAAAGTGGCGAGTGTAACAGAGCAGCGTGAGCCTGATGGTACCTTCCCAACGGTTAATTTCCCTAACCCAGAAGAAGCAGGTGCAATGGACATGGTGATGGCGCTGGGTAAATCAGTAGACGCCGATATAGCCTGTGCTAACGACCCAGATGCAGACCGTTTTGCAGTCGCGGTTAAACGTCCTGATGGTGAGTATCAAATGCTCACTGGTGACCAAGTCGGCTCGCTATTTGGTGATTACTTGCTGGAACAACAACCAAACTCGCTGGTGGGAAATACCATCGTCTCTTCTCGCCTATTAAGCAGCATCGCCAAAGCACATGGTGCACAATACTACCAAACCTTAACGGGCTTTAAATGGCTGACCAACATCGCCATGGAGAAAGAAACAGAGCAACACCCATTCTTATTCGCTTACGAAGAGGCTCTGGGTTACACAGTTGGTAATAAAGTCTGGGACAAAGATGGGCTCTCTGCGATCGTTGCCTTCTCTCAGCTGACAGGAAAACTGAAAGCTCAAGGCCAAACGCTATGGGACAAACTGGAAGCGCTTTACCGTCAGCACGGATTCTACTTCAACGCACAACGCAGTATTGCTTTGGATCCAAAATCGCCACCTATCGGTGACAAGCTACGTGCAACGCCACCAAAAAATATCGCAGGGAAAAAAGTAGCAATAACAGAAGATTTAAAAACATCCGTGAAAACGTATGACGACGGCTCTGAAGAAGCGATCGATTTACCTTCCAGTGATGTATTGATCTACCATCTCGAAGACCAATCTCGCGTGATCGTTCGTCCTTCAGGCACTGAGCCTAAATTGAAATGTTACTACGAAGTCATCTCTGATTTTCCGGACAACATGAGCTATGAACAAGCCCAGCAAGCTGCAGAAGCGAAGATGAATGAACTTATCGACGCCCACCAAAAAAGCTTGTAAGTAAGAGTATAAAGCTCCCAAAATAGAAACAGCCAGCAATAATTGCTGGCTATTTTCTTCGCATTTGAAAGGTTACAGAACGAAACTGCTCAACATCCACAATGCTAATATCACAAACACCAATCCCATCAATTTATGTTGGACCATGCGGAATTTATCATTTTCAATCAGCCCCTTACCCACACTGCCAGCCAACGCGACAAGTAACAGATTAAACAGAAGGCCCATAACGTTAAGTAACAAGCCAAGCGCTAGCATTTGCTCACCCGATGATGCCGTAATATTGTTTGAAACAAACTGCGGCAAGAACATAACGAAAAACACCAACGCTTTGGGGTTAAGTAAGTTGCTCATCAAAGCGCGCTGATAGTAGGTCGTCGCCATTTTACTCATTTGATCAAGCTCTGGAGCCGACGAAGCTTGCGCTCTCATACAGTCCCACCCCATTTTTAGCAGGTAAGCACCGCCCAGCAAGTGCAGCACCTTTAGCGCAACCGGACTCATCGCGACAAGCGTGGAGACGCCCATCGCAGCCAACAGGGTTAAAATGACACCTGAGGTCGCATTGCCAAGACTGGCAAACAGCCCAACTTTTTTGCCATAGCTCATACTTGAACTGGCAATCAGTAACATATCAGGACCAGGCAACATCAATAACGCCAGAACGGCAGTCAGATAAACAGGGAGTACAACTAAATCAATCATGAAAGAAAATGAGTGCAATAAAAAGGAGGCGGATCATATATCAATGAGATAACAAAAAACAATAGATATATTCCGCGATAAAGGCGTTCACCAATACATTAATTCACAAAGTTATAACGTAGCAACCTATTAACCTTTTAGCACCTAACCAGCAGTTTTTAAAACACATAGCAATTTTGTACAAAAATAAGCACCATAGATCCGTTACACTCTCCAGCCTGAACTCCTGAGTAAATGAGGCATCATGAAAAAAAAGAATAAGGAAATCGCGACATTCAAGATTGCTCAAGAACTCGGAGGCTTAGAATTGCTCGATGCGAAGTACGAAAAGCAGCATTTTTCTCGCCATAGTCACGAAGGTTATACCATCGGCGTGATTGAAAAGGGCGCGCAAAAATTCTTCCGTACTGGGGGGAACCACATCGCGCCGCAAGACAGCATCATTTTAATCAACGCTGATGAAGTGCATAGCGGCCACTCGGCTTCAGAAGGAGGATGGGAGTACAAAGCCATGTACCCAGTCCCGGACCAGTTTCAGACTCTAGGGCAAGAGCTTGCGTCTCCTAACATTGCCCTTCCCTACTTTCCTCAACCAGTAGTGTACGATCCGGAACTCGCCGGTCAGCTACGGCTGGTATTTGAGACATTAGAAAAGTCGGACAATAGACTGCTGAGAGAAACGCTGGTGTATGGCACGCTCATCAAGTTAGCGAGTAAACACAGTACCCACCGCTCGCCACTGCAGCAGTCGACCAAAGCACAAAAACAAGTATCATTAGTGAAAGAGTTTTTAGAGGATTTCCCTCAAGCTGATGTCTCGCTGGAAGAATTAGCCAAACTTGCCGCGCTAAGTCCATTTCATTTGCTCAGAGAGTTTCAAAAGCAGTTTGGCTTCCCACCCCATGCTTTTCAAATTCAGCAACGTTTACGAATGGCGAAGAGACTGCTAAAGCTAGGCGGGAAGATTTCTGATGTCGCTCAAGAATGTGGTTTTCATGACCAAAGCCACTTACATCGTCACTTTAAAAAAGCAATGGGTGTGACACCAGGCCAATACGCTCGCTATTGTTAATCTCAGCAAATTTGTACAAGGCGTGGATTCATATTCACGCTACTTTCAGATTAAACCTGAACTCTGAAAAATAAGAAAATAAAATGGAAAATACTTTGCCTTTAGAAGCACAATCAAAAGCCGCACTGTTTTGGCAAGGCACGATAGCCATGATGCCACTCAGCATTGCTGTCCTTCCTTGGGGACTGCTCGCAGGCTCATTTGCAATAGATACCGGCCTCACTCCGCTTGAAGGACAAGCGTTGTCGGCGATCCTATTTGCAGGCTCCGCACAACTGGTCGCGATGGGGATGATAAAAGCAGGGGCTGGATTAACAACCATGTTGTTAACGACTTTCTTTATTACTTCCAGACACTTTCTGTATAGCGTGTCTATGCGCAGTAAGATCTCACCACTTCCCTTAAAGTGGCGTCTTTCACTCGGATTTTTGCTCACCGATGAGCTGTTTGCCATTGTTGGCCATCACTCGGACAAGCAGTTTAACCGATGGTATGCACTTGGTGGTGGTTTAAGTTTTTACCTTTTTTGGAATGCGGCCACGTTAACAGGCATCGTGGCGGGAAGTATGATCCCCGAGCTCAATGAAATGGGGCTTGAATTTGCAGTGGCTGCAACGTTTATTGCGATCGTCGTACCAACCATAAAAAATGCAGCAGTACTGGCCAGCGTCGTCATTGCGTTGGTAAGTTCCGTCGCTCTTGCCTATTACCAAGTCGAAGGCAGTCTGATGATTTCAAGCATTTTGGCAATGCTAACCGGATACTTTGTGGAACAGTTTACGGAGAAAAACTCATGATTATGTTATCGATCTTACTGATGACGGCGCTTGTATTCACCAGCCGATACTTGTTTCTTGAGCCAAAACTGCCAATTCGACTCGGCGTACGCACGCAAAAGATTTTGAGTTACGCGAGCCCAGCAGTGCTGACAGCAATTTGGGCTCCTATTGTTTTTATTCCGGAAGGTGAACTCGGACTAAGCTTACAAAATCCATTTTTGCTCGCCGCCATTATCGCCGTTTTAATCGCTTATCTGACCAAAAACGTGTTAATGACGACGATTGTAAGTATGGTCGCATTTCTCCTTCTGAGAGTTCTGCTTTAATCAGCAACCCACTCAGTTTCAAACAAGGTGACGTCGCCACATTTTAAGCGTCCGAGAAAAACGTCACCTTGATGAACTTCTCCAACACCTTTAGGTGTGCCCGTCATGACCACATCACCATCTTCTAAACGGGTGTAGCTGCTCAGTTCATCCAGAATAGTAAAAGGAGGATATAGCATCTGCTTTACGTGCCCTTTTTGTACATGAACACAATTGATCAAAAGTTCGAGATTCAGATCGTTAATATCTATCCCTTCAAGAGGAACAAAACGGCTGAACACAACAGAGCCATCAAATGCCTTTGCTCGTTCCCAAGGTAGACCCTGCTTTTTCAGAGTCGATTGTAAGCCGCGCTTAGTTAGATCTAACCCTAAACCGACCGCAGCGTATTGACCATTTTGAATTAAAAAACAGATTTCAGCTTCGTAATGCAGTGTTTCTTGATGAAATGAATGCAAGGTTGCGGAAATGGATGAGGAAGGTTTATTAAACACCACCATCTGTTCTGGTATCGCATTATCAAGCTCATGTATGTGCTCGACATAGTTTCGACCTACGCACAGCACTTTACCCACTTTAACTTTCTTTTCTTCGACCTGAATTTCACCCATTGCTCGTCCCTGCAAAACAAAACATACACAAATTCTAAGAGTTAACGACACTTGATCGCATACCCGCTTTTTAAAATCAAGCAATTCGGCTTATTTTGAGTTTTGTGTCACCAATCTGAAGCAGAGCGTTTTTGATTCAGGTTGTTGAGTTTGAAGGGCGATGTTTGGATATTGAGTAAAGTGATGTGCTGATATTGATTAAAATATAGAAAAGTCAGCAATTTATTAGCAATAAAACTGAAATCGAATCATCACACAACAGAAATCTATCTTTCATTTTCACCGTTTACCTTAGCGTCATCAACACATCAGGCAAGAAAGCCCATTTATAACAAATAAGGTATTAAGATAATGAAAAAAGCAGCACTCACTACTGCAATTCTGTCGGCATTGGTAACAGCACCATCTTTCGCAGCAACCGTTTACTCAAACGATGGCACTGAGCTAAAAGTTGGTGGTCGTGTTGAATTTCGCGGTGACTTCATCGGTTCAAGCGGTGCAGAAGTTGATGGTTCAATGGAAGATAAAAGCCGTGCTCGTGTAAACCTTAAAGGTAAAACAGACATCGGTAACGGTCTTTCAGCATTTGGTGTATACGAAGCTGAGCAAGACACTGGTGAGAGTAAATTTCAAAACCGTTACATGTACGCTGGTGTAGATTCAAATGCAGGCGCTTTCTCAGTAGGTCGTCAAGATATGGCTGCGGTAATCATCTCTGACATGACGGATATCACTGAATTCTCTGGCGTACAACAAGTTATCGATTCATCTTCAGACAAGGAAGACAGTGTATTCGCATACCGTGGTGAGTTCGACGCTCTACAACTGCAAGCGACTTACCAAGCAAACTCTGATGATAACCAAGACAAATATGGTATCTCTGGTATGTACTCTCTGCCAATGGGTCTAGACCTAGGTCTTGCATACTCGGGTGGCGATGTTGACGCAGACAACTCTGAAGACCAAATCCTTGCTGGTATCGCTTACTCTCTGGATAACCTTTACCTTGCAGGTACCTACTCACAAGGTCAGATTAATGATTCTAAAGACTTCACGGCTTACGAATTGGTAGCAAGTTACAAAGTGGCTAGCCAAGTGACAATAGCAGGTCTTTACACTTACCAGGAAAATGATGATGACGTTAACGGTAAAAACGATGAAGTTGATGGTTTCGAACTGGTTGGTTACTACAAGCTAAACAGCAACTTCCGTACTTACCTTGCTTACTACTTCAACCAACTTGATGAAGAGAAAGCTCAAGATACAGGTTTGGTTACTGAAGGTGAAGACACGCTACGTCTAGGCGTACGTTACGATTTCTAATTCTCTCTTGTCCTAGAGCGAGTCCTTGGCCGGCACCTTTGTCGGCCATTTTTTTCTTCATAAAAGTAGTTTTCCCAATCCTTCCTTAACTACTTTCATTCACTTACGCGATTTATTCCCACATATTCTTCCTCTCCCTGCCCTGTTTTAATGCAATTTTTCACAGACTTAGTGCACACCTCCTAAGAGGTATAGAGCCCAAAAATAAATATGCTTATATTTCAACAAGATAAAAGTTGGCACGCGAACTGCAATATAGATATTGCAAATGCATGGCAGCGTTTGTGCTTCTCGTTCTTTGTACCTGTTTTAACAGGCACGTCCTTTGAATTGGTAATGTGGCCTCCCTATGGGAGGCATTTTTTTTATTGGCGCTTTTTGTTGGCGTAAAGACCAATAGCGCGTATGCTCCACAGTTCAATCAGCAGAAAAATCCATTATAATCCAGTGACTTCACAAACAATCGCCGCACCTTTGGCCTAAACCACAGGTTCAAACAGTAAAAATACCCATTGAATTGAAAGAAAAACCCCGTTTTTGAGTTCTATATTTTCAGAGAAGGAAATGAGGAGCGTCGCATGACACAACCAATCAAAATCACACTCTATCGATGGGCAGGAAGCTGGGGACCTTTCAAAGTGAACATCCCTTGCGGAGAATGCACGCTAACCCACGATATTTTAACCGATACTTTTGAAAATGAGCTGTCAGATGTGCCTGTAGAGCTGGAAGTCAAAGATTGGTTATCCCACTGGTGGGAACCCTTAAAGAAAGGCGCCTGGCACGCTCCTATTCTGATAGTAGAAGGTAAGGTGATCAGCCAAGGTGAAGCATTAAACCGAGGTGTATTAATACAATCGGTTATTGCTGAGTGGGTTAAACGAGATAGCCTCAAAGGGAATATTGTTTACGGAAAAGCTACGTGTCCACATTGTAAGAAGGCCAAGCAACTGCTTGATGATGCAGGTATCACATACCAATATTACGATGTGGTGAAAGACAGTGCCGCACTTTACAGAATGATCCCGGAAGTCAAAGCCATCATAGGTGAAAAAACACCCGTCACTGTGCCTCAGATCTGGCTAGAAAGTAAGTATATTGGAGGTGCTGATAGTCTGGAAAAGTGGTTAGTAGCAAAGGGGCTAGATAAAGTCCCGAATAATGTTGTAGAGATACCGAGTCAGTCTGCATAGTCTGACATTGGTCTGAAACCTTTACCTATGCTATTTCGGTCACTGACTGTGATTGATATTGTTTGTAGAAGCGCTGAAGTAATTATGGAAACAAAAAGCCCTGATTAAGTAATCAGGGCTTTTTGTATTAATTCGCTAGCTTTTTCACTAAACGAGAAAGAGCAGAAGCTTTTTTCTTCTTCGCTTTACCGTGAAGTGCTTTGTGCATTGCATCTTTAGCAATCATTTGGCCAATGTAAGCGCCACCAAGTTCGTTTGTCATGACCTTCTCCTGAAGTTATCCTTCTTGTTTGTGTGGTAATATTACACCACAAAAGGACAAAAACAAGATCTAAATCACATGTTTTTGTAATTAAATTTCAACCCTAACTAACCTGGACACACATTTAACTCAGCGTTTCGGCTGTTGGTAGGTTTTACCAGCAGCAACATAAGTATCTTTCTGTTTGATTTCAAAGAAGGTTTCAAAGAACCAAGCGGCAAACTTGATTAAATGATCGCCTTCATTCATGACATGTTCCACATACTCTTGCTCTTCACCAGACTCATCTTCTTGAGTTGTCATATGGTAAATACGCTTTTCACCATCGACTTCCGCAAGACCAAACTGACCTGTAAGAGACTGAGCCGCTTGCGCGACCTCTTCTTCTTCACAAGCTTTTAGTATCTCAAGTGCTTTAGGCATGTTTTCTTGCTGGATAATTTCTTTTACCAGCGTTTCAAATTCGTTTTGTTGCATTCTTTCACCTAACGATTAAAGACGGTTTGCTGCGCATTTTAGAAAGGTGGTGTCTCCCTTGCAAGAAGATTCAAACCGTTGCGTCTGGCTGGTTCTAATTAGGGAGCAGCCATTCTTCCCGCCAAAGGTAACAAAGTTCCCCGCAAGATAGTGATTTATACACGCTCTCATACGATGACAGCCTTGCCCCTTACAGTGTATATTTCGACACGCATAGTTGATAATTGGTTCATATCGTGAAGAATTAGTTCTTAGGAGGAAGCAGTGGATTGGATTCAAAGTGTACAAAGTTATATTCGTGTCGTTGAAGAAGGCAGCTTTAACGGTGCAGCACGAAAACTCAATACCACCAGCTCAGCCATCAGCAAGCGGATTCAATGGCTTGAAGACAAAGTCGGCGTGCAGCTGCTCAAACGCACGACTCGTTCAATCAGCCAAACGGAAGCTGGCGCTCTATTCTATGAGCGAGCCAAAAGTCAGCTCGATTCCTGGCAGTCCGTTTTAGACGAAACTCGCTCGGTGAACCAATCGCCGGCAGGGCTTTTAAAAATTGGCGCTACACTCGCGGTAGGTTCGAAGTTTCTTGTCCACTATCTGGATGACTTTCTCGAAAAATACCCGGACATCACACTACAACTGACGACCACATTGCCCGGTCAACTTCCTGAGTTAAGTTTGGACCTCTTTATCAGCCGCGAGTTAGATCAGCTCAACTCACTCAGTTTTAAGGCTAGCCCTCTGTTCAAACACAAAGCTCAGTTTTATGCTGCCCCGAGTTATTTAGAAAAGTACGGCACACCAGAACGCGTCGAAGATTTAAGCCGACACAACGTGCTTATATGGGGTGAAAAACCCTCAAGAGAAATTAAGACCAATAAGAACCAACGGATAAGCTTATCCGGCAACTTTGCAACGACAAATCCAGAAGCTTTATTTCATGGCGCTAAGCGAGGGATGGGTATACTCATGACCAACAACGTCATGATCAAAGATGACCTAAAATCTGGAGCATTAGTGCCTATTTTGCCAGACATTACGGCTGATGAAGCGATCGTCTACGCTTACTACCCTAAATTAGACTATCAACATACCCGAACTCAATTGTTTCTCGACTATCTAAAATCTCGATTAGAAGAAGAAAAACGAGAATAATTTCAGATAACTAACAACGCTCCAATAGCAGTCCCTTGCTTGATGAAAAGTAATCAAACACTGGCCTGGCGAGGTAAAAATCGTGCCACTGGTTACACTTACAGGTAAACCATACTGTAACTTAGTCGCTGGCAAAGTTTGAAAAATCCACCTAAGTAAACGATAGTTTGTCTGATACGTTTCAAATTAGTCAGAATCAACGCCACACGATATAGAACAAACAACGCTAGGTGACGTGTACAATGGATCATGTACAAATCAGTTTTCAAAAGCTTGATGAGATCTTGAAGCTGAGTGGTAGTGCTCTACTAAACAGGGTGATTTTAGATATTCATCAACAGGTGAACACGCACTGTACCTGTATTGTCGAGGTGGCTCATCTCCAGCACTCAGCTCATACAATATCGGTTGCTAGAAACGATAAAATCGAAGATCACCTTGAGTACCCACTTTCTGGCTCACCATGCGAGGAAGTGGTTAACGATATCGGTGAGAATATCTTCTTTCAAGATCATGTATATCGTGATGTATCCGAAGATAAAATGTTTCGCGAAATTGGCATAGAAGCGTATTTAGGATTGCCACTGAAAACACAAAATGGCGATGTACTCGGTATTTTGATATCTACTTTTACCCATCTCTTTTCCGCACTGGAAGCGCAAGCATTGCTCGAACTGCATCGCTTCTACGCCAATGTCATCATCCACAGTTTACGAGAAAAATGGGTCAGTGAGCGTTCGGATAAACTTCTAAACCAGCTGAGTTACGAAGTTTCGCACGACAATCTGACAGGACTACTTAACCGCAGTTGCCTGGCTGATACCCTGGAAACTTTAACACAACAGTCGTCGCGCCCTTTTAACCTTGCTTATCTGGATATCGATAACTTCAAGTCGATTAACGACATCAATGGGAACTACATTGGCGACCAGATAATAAAATTCACGGCAAACGCGATCCAAGAAAGCCTGTCCTCCCCAGAAAATGCGTTTCGGGTTGCTGGCGACGAGTTTGCATTTATCACCTATGACGAAGACCCTGTTGCGGTGTGCCAGCAGATTCTCGACATCATAGAAGCGGGTTACATTGATAAATCGAACCACATCTCGTTCACAGTGAGTATTGGTATTGCACGAGCCGCCAATCACAGCCCAAAAACAGATGGGCTTATCCTGAATGCCAGCCTGGCCTTGAAAGATTGCAAGAAACACCGAGAGACGCGTATACAGCACTATGACACGCAGCTTAGTGCCCTTTATCATCGACAAACGCAACTTATTGAGGTGATACGTCAGCAGCTGAAAACGAGCATCACAGACAATCATGAACTGTATGTCGTTGTTCAACCGATCGTGGACATCAACGCTGACCAGTGGGATTACTTTGAAATTCTCTCCCGTTGGGAAAGTGACACATTGGGCAACATCGCCCCTTCTGAGTTTATAGAAGCAGCCGAACAATCTGGCTTAATCGTAGAGCTCGGTGAGCGCATTATTGAACTCGCTTGTATTGCCAAACAAGAGTTGGAATCTCAATTAGGTCACAGCGTAAAGTTATCGATAAATTGTTCTGCTTATGAGTTGGTGGATTCTAAGCGCTACATCAACCATTTAACGTCCATGATAGACAAGTACCAACACTCGACCTGCGACTTTGTTATCGAACTCACCGAAACCGTTTTACTGTCCCTAAGTGGACAAGAACAGATGGTTCTGAATTCATTACGTTATCTCGGGTTTCAAGTCGCCTTGGATGACTTTGGTACTGGCTACTCAAGCCTGAACTATATTCACAACTACCCTATCGACATCATAAAAATTGATGCGACGTTTGTGAGAAATATGCTTTCGAACAAAACGTCTGAACAAGTGGTTTTATTGATCGTGCAACTTTCCCAATTGCTCAACGTGAACTTAATCGCAGAGGGTGTGGAAGATAAGAATGCCTCAGACAAGCTCATTGAGATGGGATGCAATTACATACAAGGCTATTTCTACGCCAAACCAAGCCGTGTAAGCGAGATGATCACGCTGATTAATAAACGACAAGTTAAAAGCGCATAAAAAAGTGAATAAACAAAGGCCAAGCAATGCCTGGCCTTTCAAGGTTAAATTTTGCACAAAGGGAAAACCGGACTGTTATAAAACCGCTTTCTCTTTATTCTTCAGAAGCTTATCCATCGCATCACGATTAGCAACAAACGTTGCCATTTCCTTCTTAGGCACCGAACTCGCCATTGGAATGTTCGCTCTCATGGCGTTGACTGGTCGGCCATACTGGATCAATTCATAGTGCAGATGAGGGCCAGTTACACGGCCTGTTTTACCAGATAGACCAATGCGTTGACCACGTGACACTTTTTGCCCTTTCTTCACCAGGATCTTACTTAGGTGTAGATAGCGGGTTTTGAACTTACTACCGTGTTCAACCACCACGTAATTACCCGCGTATGGGTGTTTACGTGTCATGATAACCGTTCCGTCACCTGTCGAAACCACAGGCGTTCCGATTGGTGTTGCGAAGTCGGTACCATTATGTGGCGCGACACGTCCTGTCACGGGGTGATGACGATTAGGATTGAACCCAGAACTGATTCGCCAACCACGACTCACAGGATAACGCTGGAAAGCACGCTGCAGGCTCTCACCTTTCGCGTTATAAAATTGACCATCGGTATGCAGGTAAGCGGTAATTTCACGACCGCGATTATAAATCTTTATCGCTTCAATTTCGTTCTTACCAGTAGAGACACCATTGATGCTCTGTGAACGTCGAACCACTTCAAAGCGATCGCCGGCACGAAGATCTTTGCCAAAGTTTAATTGCTCTTTCAGCAAGGTCACAACCTGACTGATTTCAGCCGAAGTTAAACCAAGACGACTCGCTGATGAAGAGAAGCTGCCTTGGATCACACCAACCAGTGGTTCTTGATTCCATACGCCAGGAATTGAAATGTCGGTAAAGTCATAATTGCCGTCACGGTTCAGCTCATAAACCACTTTGTCTGCAATAGAAAATTGCAGTTCCATTTTAAGCAGTTCACCTTCGATATCGTCACGCCAAAATCGCAATGTATTGCCTGGTTTTAGCGTATCAAGCGCAAGGTAGTTTAAGTCCGTTTCCATGACTTTCATTAGCGAGCTGTAGCCGAAACCAAGCTGACTAAAAATGGTACTAAGATTGTCGCCTGCTTGGATTTGATACTCAAAGTTCGGTGGGGTGACAACTTCTGCAGTCGTCGCATCAAGAATTCTTTCAACAACCTGCGATTCCGGCAGGTTTAAAGCGATGGTTTTCGTTAATGGTGACTCTTTGAGAGAGTGGGAAACACCAATCGCGAACAAAACAGGTAAGGAGTACAACAGCAGCGCTCTACGACCTGTCAGATTCGGCAACCGTCTTGTAATTTCATTTGTAGACACGGGAATTACTATCTCCTTATAAACAGGCCTAATAGCTTATTCATTCCCGCATAAGAAATCACTAGGAAATTTCGAGATCTAGCTCAGAAAACACCTATTTTTTACATAAGTAAAATAAATTCATCTTTGTTGCATATGTAGGAAATTGCCTACACGCTTCAGCGATACAGAATTTAATTGTTTAGGCACTTCAGACATCGCTTGATTTTCATCGTGCGTCAGATAGGAGGCATCGATAATTGTATCGTCTCGCCATTCCAGTTGATTAAATTTAATACGATCGCCAATGAATACACTATCAAGTAATATAACTCGGCTTGGAACAGCATCAAATTTAAACAGACCAATATAATAAAACGATCCTGTTCCCTGTGAGGTAACAATCATAGGGGCAACAATCCAAGGCACGTCTTCTATCTGGCGTTGAACAATAAATTCTGTCGGTAACAAAACCTTACCTTTCGTCGCCCCAGCATCGTATTGACCAATCAAATAACCATGTTCTTTATCCCACTCATCAATGAAACTCACTGCATTTTGTTCGGGAACCTGAATTGTCCACGGATTTGAAGATTTGATATTTAGCACGTCCGAAATAATCGTATTAGTCTGAACTTCGCTTTGCGGAAACTTGGCTAATATTTCGTCATCAGAGAGGCTAAATCGGTAAACACCAGCAACAATCACGATGATTAATAATACAACGGGAATAAGAAGGATAAGTGGAATAGGCAGAATTCTATTGCGGGCCATGAAGACTTCCTTGTTTTTATATTTTATAAATCGCGCTCGGAGTATATACCAAATAAAGAGCCATAACCGTAAAACAACCTTCGAATCAATACATCAAATGTTTCAAAATAAAACTGACTTGGCCTGCCTAAGTTCGTTGAGTTTTCGTTTGAAAGGTGATCGCTGCCATGAGGTATTCGGCCTTAAATGTCCTAAACTGTTCTCTGAGAACTTGAGAAGATTTAGCCCCGCGTGACACTAACCATTCGATTGCCAGTACAGGTGCTCCACGGGACATGAAGACAGTTTGAGGTTATTTAATTTTAACGATGCCAAAACCAAACAGAACCCACTCATGTGAGTGTGCGTGTGGCTTGATTCAGCTTCGCTGCTTAGGTGAACCCATGCGTACATCGATTTGCCATTGCTTTGAGTGTCAAAAGCGAACTGGCAGTGTATTTGGCGTCCAGGCTCGCTTCGCCAAAGAGAACGTCATTTTAGATGGTGACGTAATTAGCTATACCAGAATCAGCGATGACGGGAGCGAAGTCCGATACGAATTTTGTCCTGCCTGTGGCACCACCATGCGCCTGTTACTCTCCGCTGCACCAGACATCATTGTTGTGCCTGTCGGGCTCTTTAGTGACAAAGAATTTCAAGAACCGACCGTTTCTATCTATGAAGAACGAAAGCATGGCTGGGTCAGTTTCGAATGCACGATGGAGCACATCGAATGAGCGGCAACCTTATTTAGGACGGTACACGCTTTCCAAAAAGTAGCTTGTTCTCAAGCGTTTTTCCGACACGTTTTCTTATCAATCATTTGTTGTGATTGGCCTATCCCTGCTTTTTTGAATTTTTTTTGAGAATGATCAACCGAGTTGTACTGTAAGGGGTTTCGTATCTCAGTGTGAGCGCTATAATCGGCTCCTAACATTTAGTGGGGTTTTATTGTGATTTCCAGACTTCCTCGTTGGGTGGAATATGGCGCGTTTCTACTTGCCCTTCTTGCAGGCTGCGTCAATGCCGTCGGTCTACTCGGCTTTCAACATCAAGCGATAACACACATCTCCGGAACCGTAACTCAGCTAGGGAATAGCTTACTAACAGGTGTGGACAGCTCCATTCACCTGCTCTTCATCGTATTTAGCTTTTTGATTGGTGCTGCGTTCAGTGGTTTCTTTATCGAAAGCAGTGCATTAAAACTTGGACGTCGTTACGGGGTCGCACTGTGTATAGAAGGCAGCTTACTTCTTCTTAGTTTAGGCTTCTTGGTACAGGGCAACGTTTATGGCCAATATTTAGCTTCCGCTGCCTGCGGCTTGCAAAACGCGATGATTACGACGTTTAGTGGCGCTGTAGTCAGAACCACTCACATGACCGGTATTATTACTGATTTGGGCATTATGATTGGAGAAAGCTTGCGCGGACGTCAATTTGACCGTCGAAAGGCCCTATTGTTCTTATTCATCTTTTCCGGATTTTTACTCGGTGGCGTTGCAGGTGCCGCGCTTTTTACTGTGTATGGTCTGCATACATTGATATTTCCAGCGCTCTTAGCGTTCGGAACCGCCATCATTTACTGGATGTATTTGTACAGGCTAAACCATAGCCCAACGTCTTGATAATTCAGACAAACCGTCAAGTAACAATGGCACAGCAGCCTAAGTGCAAATGGCTTCATAACGCTTAGGCTGCAAGCAGGAACTCAACTGAATACCGCCACAAACACGCCGCTAAACTCCAATCCCAAATCTGACGACAATCCCTCACTTTGCCTTTCCCGTGTTCAACACTCAAACTTGCCGAGAGTCAGGAGAAAGTCCTTATGTTAAGAAAGTGTAATGGTGAAAAATCCCGCAATTGTTGCGTGATTTAAATCACACTTAGCCGCGTTTTTACTATTCCAATCACACTGCTTCTCAGAATTACCTTCACACAAGCCAATTAATGATACAATTTTCTAACACGAGCAACATATTCGTATACAGAAACGCATTATTCAATCAATTTTCCGACAAATCGACTGAATAAGTAAATGTATTTAATGAATAGTATTGCAATGGATGTAGTTTGCGGGTACCCTCCGCAACCTGCGATTAAATACGGATGTTTAGTGAATATTTATGTCATGGATTATGGCAAGTATTGACTAGTAGTAACACGAGACAATTATGCACAATAATACTAATGCTACTGAAGCACCTAAAGGCAACTTTTGGATGTTCCTGATTCCATCCTTAATCGGTCTTCTGCTTTTTATGGCACCAATCTCTTACGATGGTGATCTTACTATCCCAGTTGCGGTCATGGCTAAAGTCATTCCTGCTGTACTTGGCGATACATTGATTGCCATTATTACCGTTATCATCTCTTTTATGGCTGTCGCTTCTGTTCTTTGCAAAATTTTCCAGCCTGCTGCGATCCTTCGTAATGGTTTCCTTAACGGTTTGTTTAACCCATCCCCACTTTGGTTGCTTGTTCGCTTAATTGGCGCAGCTGCCGTGTTGATGACTTTCTTTGAGATCGGCCCTAAAGCCGTCTGGGAAGAAAACACAGGTGGATTGGTTCTGACAGGCCTGTTACCGACACTGTTTGCGGTATTCATCTTTGCTGGCCTATTACTGCCTTTGCTGCTTAACTTTGGTCTGTTGGAGCTGTTTGGCGCACTGCTAAGTAAAATAATGCGTCCAGTGTTTAACCTACCAGGCCGCAGTGCTATAGACTGTATGGCATCTTGGTTGGGTGATGGCAGTGTTGGTATCTTGCTGACCAGTAAACAGTACGAAAACAAGTTTTACACGCAACGTGAAGCTGCGGTAGTGGGTACCACTTTCTCAGCAGTTTCGATTACGTTCAGCTTAGTCGTTATCGCTCAGGTTCAACTTGAGCACTTGTTCTTGCCATTTTACGGCACCATCTGTCTTGCAGGTATTGTTGCTGCAGTGATCATTCCACGCTTACCGCCACTAAGCCTGAAAAAAGATCGCTACATTGATGACAGCAAGCCAGACAAAGATGCAGATGCAGTTCCTGAAGGCCATACAACGTTCTCTTGGGGTATGGATCTGGCTCTGAAACGCGCGTCAGAAGTGACATCGTTCCAATCTGTATTTAAAGAAGGTGTTCACAACGCAATAGACATGGTGTTTGGCGTACTACCTGTAGTAATGGGTCTTGGTACAGTTGCTTTGGTCATCGCAGAATACACGCCAGTATTTGAGATCTTGGGCCAGCCATTCATCCCTTACCTTGAATTGCTGCAAATCCCAGAAGCGGTTGCTGCATCGCAAACTATCGTCGTCGGCTTTGCTGATATGTTTATCCCTGCGATTCTGGCTGCTTCAATTGATAATGAAATGACGCGCTTTGTTATTGCTGCTATGTCTGTAACTCAGCTTATCTACATGTCTGAAGTGGGCGCGCTGCTACTAGGCAGTAAGATCCCGGTCAACATCGTAGAATTGTTCGTTATCTTTATTCTACGTACCCTAATCACACTACCTGTGATTGCTGGTATGGCGCACTTGATATTCTAACGTCAATTGCTCTCATAAAGGCTCTGCTTCGGCGGGGCCTTTTTTGTTTGAACACAACGAACGCCCCTCGCCCTCCTTAATTCCAATCTTGGCCAACAACATCAACCTTAGAAAAGAGTAATTTCTCTTGTTGCCGAGAGACGTATTTTCTCATCAGACCAGTCTGGATATTTTCCCCTCAACGAGCACTTCCCTCTAACTCATTCATATACAAGCAATAAATAACCACTTTGTTTTTTATCCATAACCAGAGTGCCAAATTACGCGTTTTTTCATCCAAATCGCGCATGTTTGGTTTCAAGTTTTTCACAATATTGTCGATAAGTAATGAAGAACCAAACACACCGGTTTCTTTTGCTGTCAATTCACCCGAGTAAGCAGAGGTGAAAGCAGGGATAAGCCATAGGGATACTCAGAGGAAAACTATGAAATTCAGACACAAGGTTGTCACCGCCTCTTCAATTTTGTTGCTCATTACTGTGTCGCTACTGTCGATAGAGCAAGTCATAACGATCCGAGCTCAAACCAGCGAACATATCGATTCTAGCGTACAAGAAATCTTAACGAGCGTAGGGAACACGGTAGAATCAGAAATGTCAGCCAAGAAGAATCTCGCTCGCGCCACAACCGAGATCATAGAGCTCGACCCAAACTCACAGGACTATGTTAAGAGCATTGTCGAGAAACCAACCCTAAAATCCAGCTTCATCGCCATTGGTTTAGGCTACGACCGTAACGGAGTGGTTGTCGAAAACGACGATGGCTGGGAGCCAGATGCGACTTACGATCCGCGTAAACGTCCTTGGTTTACCGCAGCTAAAAGCAAAGGCGACTTGGTAGTGACCGCACCGTACGTTGATGTCTCTACAAAAAGCGTAATCATCTCCGTTGGGACGCCAGTTAAAAACAACGGCCAGTTTACAGGTGCTATGTTTTATGACTTAGCACTCACGACACTTTCCGATTTGGTCAATCAAGTAAACTTGTTTGATGCGGGCTATCTATTTCTTGTGTCATCAGACGGCACAACCATTGCACACCCTAACAGCAAGCTCCATGGCGAGAAAATCAGCAGCTACTTGCCGCAAGTAAAACTGGAGGGCACAACTCAGAAGATTGAAATTGATGGCAGCCCATACATGGTCAGCCTGGAACACATCCCAAGTGAAGACTGGTATCTGGGTGCAGTGATCGACGAAACCATCGCTTATACGGATGTGGCCGAGTTACGTAACAGTGCAATCATTTATTCAATCATTGCGATTATCGCGTCAATTATCGCGTTAACTCTGTTGATTCGCACATTAATGCGCCCGCTTGATACTCTCAACAACGCGATTAAAGATGTGGCATCAGGAAAAGGCGATCTCACTCAACGTCTGGAAACCAATACCGATCCAGAGTTTTCTGAGCTTGCAAAAAACTTCAACACCTTTATAGAAAACTTACAGCACCAAATCATTGAATCGAAGAGTATTTCTGACCAGATCCTAAGTGGTACGCAAATTACCGCCAAAGGTGCTGAAGACTCCGCAGGCGCTATTCAAACTCAGCTACAGGAGCTTGAACAGTTAGCAACGGCCATGCACGAAATGTCGGTTACGGCAACCGAAGTGGCGAACAATGCTCAAGGTGCCGCAAGTGCAGCGAAAGAAGCCGATCAAGCGACGGTAGAGGGTTCATCCGTCGTAAGCGAGTCGACACAAACCATCAACTTGCTTTCAGACAGCATCGATTTGGCCGTCGAAGAAGTTCATGTTCTTGAATCGGCAACAGCGAACATTGAAACGATCCTTAAAGTGATTAACGATATCGCGGATCAAACCAACCTACTGGCTCTAAACGCAGCAATAGAAGCCGCTCGAGCGGGTGAGTCTGGCCGAGGTTTTGCGGTCGTTGCTGATGAAGTGCGTACGTTGGCTCAGCGCACACAAGAGTCTACAACGGAGATTCGCAGTATGATTGAACAGCTTCAGTCTGGCGCTTCATCTGTTGCCAGCGCAATGCACCAAAGTAAAGGCAGCGCAGTTGAAGCCGTGGAAAAAGCTGAGTTAGCTAATAACTCATTGCAACGTATTCGAGATGCTATTCAGAGAATTTCGGATATGAACTTACAGATCGCCTCTGCGGCTGAAGAGCAAAGCTTAGTTGCTGAAGAGATCAACAACAATACAGTTAATATTAAAGACCTGTCGACTCAGGTCGCTGAATCAGCGAATCGAACTAACGAGGCGATGCGAACTCAGCAGGAGGATGTTCATAAGCAAGATGATATCCTCAACCGATTTACGGTATAACGTCATCTGAAACAAAAACAGCGAGCTAGGCTCGCTGTTTTTGTTTCATCCACTTGTAAATTCAGACTAGAGTCTTAAATCAACGTGAACATAACGATCATTTGAACGACGATAATAGTGATCATCGACTTTTAAATAGGTCAAATTACCAATTTGGATAAAGACACTATTACTAGGAACGCGATCGCGGTAATAGTAGTGGTGTCTTGGTGGTCTATGCTCAACCACTATTACATCTCGATGTTTATGCTTATGTTTACGCTTGTGCTTATGGTGGTGACGATCATGGTCATGATCATCGTGGTAGTGATGATGCTCACGTTCATAGCGATGCTTATGCTTCGGATCCGCCATCGCGTCGGCACTAAATATGCCTAAAGTCAGCATAACGCCAGCCATGGCAACAGATAATTGTTTTGACACAACAGTTCCTCTCATCGAAATTACCACTCTAATCTTAGGCAGCAGCTATCCTACTCATGTCAGACCACCGCTAAGGTTTTTCACCAAACCGTCAGAGTTTTTGCCATATATCAGGTTTACGTCAGAACAATTACTCTCCTTATGCATCCCCCACTTTAGCCACACATTTCATAACCAATAAAAAAGCCGCGCTGTTTTATCAGCGCGGCTCTATTAAATTTGACTGTAAAAGCTTACACAGCTTGAGCAACCAGCAAGAAGCAACCAAACAGGAACATCATGCTCATTCCCATTACGCCGCCACCAGCTTCATAAATACTGTTATCTTCTACTGGTACACGACGAACTTTCATTGTCATAGACAGAGGAACGAATACCGCAAGGAATACCAGAATAATACCTGCATAGCTAAGGATGGCTAAGAAGTGCTCTGGTGCAAACACGGCTCCCAGTAACGGTAAAATAAACGTGGTAACAAATACCACTGGCTTACCCGCTTGTAACAAGTCTGCATTTTGATCGTAAAGGGCCATCGCCACCCCTAAGAACGAGGTCAATAGCGCCAAACCAGTAAACATAGACAGAATAAACTCCAGACCAGAGTACTGCTGACCAAGCACCGCAATCAATTCCGTCACATTTGAGTATTGAGCCAGCTCCTGAGGGGGTAAATTACCCACAACTGCAAGTAGCCAAAGCAGGTAACAAATAAGAGGAATGGTTGAGCCAACAATGATCATGTTTCGCAACTGCGTTTTGCTCGCTTCTTTGTTGTAACTAACCAGAGACGGAATCACGACCATAAAACCAAAGCTCGTAAATAGAACTGAGCTGGTTTTAATCAGCGCTACTTTGTCTTCGCTCACGACTTCATCTAGCCCTTCAAACGTCACGCTTGGCATAAGAGCGAAAAGAGTAAGGATAAGTGCGGCGATCATACCAATGAACAAAGCGCGGTTAAGCTTATCAACAACGCCTGTGCCTGCAGAAACAACGATGCCAACCAAAAGAGTGAAGCCAACTTGGCTTGAAATTGTCGAGATTGGTAGTCCCATCGACGCAGTAACTTTTTGTAGCAAATCGCCAGCGCCGATAATGTAAGCCATGAGTAGACAAACAAGCAGCGCATAAAGCAGGCCGTTAGTAACCAACTGACCACCTTTACCAAGCGTTTCGCGAGCAATTGCATTCATGCTAACGCCACCACCGACTTTACAGCTCGCTTCAAGAAGAAGCAGCGCCGCGTAAGTAGTTCCGGCCCAGATGAACAGCATAAGAAGTGTGCCCCACAGGAGGCCAAATTGAGCAAGCACCATAGGTATAGCAAGCATACCGGCGCCAAGAGCAGTACCTGCAACAATCAGGGAGCTGCCGACAAGTTTTAGATTCACGGTTAATACCTCTAAATTCAATCCGTTTTTGTTTCGCCTGCCGTACTTAATCCAAAGTACAAACAACAAAACGTCCCCTATTTGCCAAAATTGGCCGAAAACCGGCGTCAATTAGCAATAACATGCACTGAAAAAAGAGAAAGCACTCTGATTTCATCGGCATGTAGGCGAGCATTTTTGGGCGATATTCTGATTGATGGGATGCCCACATTTTGGGTTCGAAGCAAAATAGGTCATCAAATTCATCAATCTCTCACTCGAAATAGAATGAGATTGGTTCGGCGAGATTGTACGGCATAACCAGGAGAATTGAAAAGTAAAAGGTCAAAGTTTCAGCCATATATTTTAGTGGTTGCAACTAAACACCTAACATGTGCGGTTAAAATAACCAGTAAAGAGAGGAATGTCTGGCACTCCCACGGGAATATATCGAGTGTACACTTTTATTTACAGCTTGTGAGAAGACGTTAAATTCCAATGCCGTAGCCTAGATCAGACAATATCGCTATTATTCGCTGCGTACCGACATCGTTCGGTTCACATACCTCTAAAACACTGAGTTACGGTTCGAAAATTTGGTAACTTAAGTGACGAAATGCTGGGTTCGGTTCCCCAGCATTTACATTTCCCTTGGTATTAAACCAAATCTATACGACACATAACGCTTTGGGTTTATTAGTCAGCTTTCGTCTAAAGCCTGGATCATATACGTCAAAGCATGAATCCCCTCATCTGCAATCACTTTTTCGGTTTTGCTCATGTTCTTATAAAGGGTTTGCAATTCTTCTTCACCAATCGATTCACGATGTAAGTAAAGTTCCTTGTAGTTCATTAGTCGCAACTGAGATTCACGCGTCAACGCCAACACTCCTCTCCCGAAAGCCTGCTGTTTGTCTGCAATTTCACTACGTAACGTATCTAAAATGCGTTGCATTTTGCGAATATCTGTTTCATTCGTGGTTAAATGATAGGACTGATAATTTTCCATTTTTTATAGCCAACTGAAATATATGTATTTTTTAGGTCGCCATTCATATACCTAATTATCAATAAGATAAAGAGCAGCTGGTTAAACTGGTCCACAAATTGCTTTAATTAGGTCAAAACAGTCCTGTCTGGAGAAGCTATGCATGTCGACCCTATTATTGAAGCACTGATCAAAAGACGAAAAGAGATGGGTTTTTCCCGCGAACAAATTGCCAAAATGGCAGGGATGAGCGTAAAAACCTATCAAAGAATTGAGCGCGGTGAATCTGATCTCAAGCTTTCACAATACCGTTCAATCTTAAGATCAATGCAGCTCACTGATCTTGATCTCTCTCTCGACGTCAGGGGCGTAGAACATGTGACAGAACAGGACCTTGCTTCTATCGCACGCTTACTATCCCCTGAAGCTCAATCCTTATTAGTACGTCTTTTGTCTCTCGTACTCGAGCAACGGAAGAACACTTCCTAAGCCTGATGCTCTGTTATAATTAGGTATGAGTATATTTGCTCTCCAATATGTAACGGAGACGTTTTATGAAACGCGGTTTAATTAGCAGATGGGTTGTTACAGCCTTGACGTTTTTCCTTATAGGCAGCACATTGGTGTCGGCTAAGCCACACAACGAACCTTCCGTGCGCCCAATTACTCAACCAGGGAATAAGCACCAGACCCGTCCGGTGCAACGTCCAACAGTAAAGCCAACTCATCCACCTTCTCAGCATAGACCACCAAGCTATCATCGTCCTCCGAATGTCAGCAGACCACCGAGTTATCATCGCCCGCCGAGTTACCACCGACCTCCCGTGGTGATTAGACCGCCTAAACATCATTCGACTTATATTTATGTACGCAGTGGGCATCGTTACCCACCATACCGCGGCCATTATTACTACTATCACCGAGACTTAGTCGATATCGCGACGTTTGCGATTTTTGCTGGTATTACTTACGCTATCATTCAGGATGCTTATTATAAGAAAAGTGGCGATCGCTACGTGTACGTAGAAAGTCCACCGGCGGGAAACTACACAGTCATCGATGGAAGCGAAGTGGTAAGCTATTCCGGCTCAAATAGTGCGACCGTCACGCAAAGCTCCAGCTCGACTTCAACTAATGTGTCCTCGAACAGTCCATTCAAAAAAGGAGAGATTGTTGACTCTTTGCCTAGCACTAAGAAAACGGTAGTGGTGAATGGACAAACTTACTTTCAATATCAAAACGCTTGGTTTCTCCCTTTACGAGATCAGCGTAAATATGTGGTTGTCGAATCACCGTTGTAGCGCATATACGATCTCGAGCTAATGCTAATCCGCTGACCACACTGAACGTATGTCTGGCCAGCCCCAGTTAGTCAGTGCTACGTCTTCGAGTACCCCCTGAAAACGTAGCGTTTGGGTGTGATGAAACATGGGTGCAATCCAGTATTCACTGACCAGCGTTGAAGCAATCGGTTCTAGCGCTTCCAAATAGTCTTCGAGCTGAGTATTTGCCCGAAGTCGTTCAAGTTGCTCATCCAGCCACACTGCATTTTCCTGATTCAAGGTATTATGCAAAACGGTGTGTGTATAAAAATTGCTGAAAGCCGATGCATGCCGATTGTCATCCAAATTGATATTAGTCACCACGAGTGTTTCATTCAGCGTGCCATTGCGTGCTCGCTCACTCAACTCTCGATATGAGTACATCACGGTCTCTACTTTACAACCCGTACTTTCTAATTGGCGTGAGATAGCACGAGCGCACCGCCGCAAAGCCGTATAGTTATAACCAGCAATACTGATGTGTTTGGGTAGCTTGGTTTCTTCACCAAACGGACGGAGAACCGGTCTCCAGGTTGGCAATAAATTGAAAGCCGGAATGCTACCGAACACGATATTTTCACTTTTCATGATTTCAACCAAATACTTGGGTTGAATCAATTCGGCGATATAACGACGTTGTGCCAAAGACAACGCATGCTTCGCCCGGTGGTTAAACAAAGCAAACAAACAGCCGTCTTCAATTCGGCTTCTTTTATTTGCGGCGTATGTCTGTGCATCACTCATCGACATATAGTGAAGACACGCGCCATCATCCGTATTAGCCTCAACCAGTTCCGAGTTTGAAGATAAAGAGGGATTTTCCATCTTTTCGTCATCGACAATCCATATGGTCACTTGGTCGGTCAGCACTCGACAAGAATAGTAGCCTTCAAACGCCTGTAGCTTTAAACGGTTTTCATTATGTTCGATCACCGAAAAAGGACCACTCCCAACAACGAGTCGATTATTTGCCTCATTGACCTGACTCGCAGGCTGGATGCCATATTTCACCCCGGAAATCAGTCCCGCAAAACCCAAATCAGGCGTGTTCAAAGTAAAAATCACCTTGAGCGGATTCGGGGCAGTTATCGTTTCGACATGGGCTAAATCTTTTTCGTAGTAATCGAGAAGCTTTAACTTATTAAACAGGCTTACAACCGTATCTGCATCAATGGGGCTACCATTATGGAAAGTCAGTCCGGGACGAAGATAGAACGTCCACTCGTACTTGGCCTCGTCATATCGCCAATGATGTGCCAGTTCCGCTTTAACCTGGCCATCATTGTCGCTAGCAACTAAGCAACAGTATATTTGTCGCAGCAAAAATCGTTCACTGCTTCTCTGAAGTTGATGCGGCACCACACGTTCAAACGTCCGCTTATAGGTTAGCTGTATATTGAGTTGGCCTTCTTGAAGTGAGGCACCAGAAGTCGTTTTCAGTAATCGCCCAAAAGCCGCTTCGTCTTCATCTAATATGGAGAGCGCTTTTTCGTATTTTCCTGACTTAATTCGCTCTCGTGCGAGCGTTTCCTTCAATGCACTCAGCTCAACATTCATTAATAAGGTAGAACGATGATTTCGGCCTGCTTTAGGCTGCCAGCTCAACCATTCATGCTGCTGCATTTGAGCCAACAGGCTTCGCGCATGACGAGGCGACACAAACAATAACTCAGCAATCTCATGGAGCGTGGTTTTCGTTTCCTTACCAACTTCAAACGGCATTAAACGTTGATAGTAACGAAACAAATTCAGATCAGACACGGAGCTTTTCCTTATCTTTTGATGAGGCTTTTGGGAATGGAGTATTTTACTGAAGTTAGGAGAAACAAAATAAGAAAATCTCGAACAAATGAGTTCCTCTTTTCCGCCTTTTCTCGTGCCAAAAAGCCCAACATCCGCTTAATTTTAGCCTTAACAGGAACAAAAATAATAAATTCACTCTGTTTTATTAATCCCCTTTTCTCAACATACTGAATTTGTCAGCACGAGAAGGAGAAATAAATATGATGTCAAAACCAGATAAAGCACCGATGGCGAACTTTTTCCAAAAACGCCTCATTCAGTCGCACAGCAAACTAGAAGTGATGGCTCTGGTCCACCTCAATGAGATGTTCCACTGGTCATAATTCCCCCTTTGCAAAGCAGAACCTTAGCTCCTGATACCCCCAATGTCTTTAGGTTCTGCTTTCTTTCTCTCCATACTTGCTATCCTCAGGATCAACTTGCACAACCCACTCGTAGCACGTACACTTAATCGCAATTCGACGATTAACTATAAAGACCGACAGATGAGTGATAAATGCGATAATACCTGCCAGGTTTCTTTTGAAACGACTGAGCAACAACTGAACAAAGAAAAAACCTTGGCTGCACAGGCAAAAGCTTTGTCACACCCTGCACGTATACGTATCCTGCATATCCTCCATAAGTTAGACACAATGGACAACTGCTTGAATAGTGATTTAGTCTCTGAACTGGGCCTGGCGCAATCCACCGTTTCTGAGCACTTACGAATTCTAAAACAGGCAGGCTTTATTACTGCCGAGCCTAATCCACCAAAAGTTTGCTACCGTATTCAGCGAGAAACACTGAATAGTTTCAGCACTGAATTCTCAAACCTTTTCAACTAACTGATTCCGCCTTACACGTTAAGACGAGTAAGCGCAAACTCAATAATCGTCTTTCGACGATATACGAGGAAGACACGATGACCACTGAAGTTTTAAGTAGTGCCAGTAATAAAATGAGTTTTCTGGATCGATACCTCACAGTATGGATCTTCGTCGCAATGGCAATTGGTGTCGCTATCGGTGCCGTTTTCCCTCAAGTAGCACAATGGAACGAAGCCATGTCAGTCGGCAGTACCAACATACCACTGGCTATTGGCTTGATCCTGATGATGTACCCGCCACTGGCGAAAGTTGACTACGGCTTGCTGGGAACGGTGACGAGAGACAAAAAAGCCATCACACTTTCATTAATAATGAACTGGATTGTTGGTCCGATTCTGATGTTCATTCTTGCGCTGACATTCCTTGGCGATCATCCAGGCTATATGGTTGGGATAATCCTGATCGGTCTTGCTCGTTGCATCGCGATGGTTCTGGTGTGGAACGACATCGGCGGCGGTAACAAAGAGTATGGGGCCGCGTTGGTCGCTTTGAACAGTGCTTTTCAAATTCTGACTTACAGCGTGATGGCATGGCTGTTTATTACGGTACTGCCGCCCTATTTTGGCTATGAAGGTTTCATCGTTGATATCTCTATGGGAGATATTGCTGAAAGCGTTCTGATTTACCTTGGCATCCCTTTTCTCGCTGGCTTTCTCAGCCGTAAGTGGCTGGTCGCAGCTAAGGGGGAGCAATGGTACAAAGACAAGTTCATCCCGCGAATTTCACCGATCACGTTAGTCGCTCTGCTTGCAACCATTGTTTTGATGTTCAGCTTAAAAGGTGAAATGATTTTAGAGCTTCCTATGGATGTATTCCGAGTCGCAATTCCACTGGCTATTTACTTCGTATTGATGTTTTTTGTTAGCTTCTTTATCGGTAAAAAAATCGGTCTTCCATACGACAAAAATGCTTCTATTG
This sequence comes from Vibrio natriegens NBRC 15636 = ATCC 14048 = DSM 759, assembly GCF_035621455.1. Lineage (NCBI taxonomy): Bacteria > Pseudomonadati > Pseudomonadota > Gammaproteobacteria > Vibrionales > Vibrionaceae > Vibrio > Vibrio natriegens. Next base: position 1,352,409 of record NZ_CP141823.1, on the reverse strand, counting down.
CTTATACAGCGACTGGTAACAACTTCGAACTCGCTATCGCGGTTTCTATTGCGGTATTTGGTTTAAATTCCGACCAAGCGTTCGCTGGTGTGATTGGCCCACTGATTGAGGTGCCGGTGTTAATCGCGTTAGTTAACGTCGCACTCCGAATGAAAGCCAAATACACAAGCTAATTAGAAAATTTAAACTGATATCCTTCAAAACGCCTTCCCTTTTCGGAAGGCGTTTCAGTATAGTGAGTATGAAACTTCGTTTGAGCTCGTGGAAAAAGGGAAAATAAATGGAATTAGATATTTATGTTGTAGACGCATTTACAGATGCACAATTTAAAGGCAACTCTGCCGCTGTCGTCCCTGTTACTGAATGGTTAGCACCTGAGCTCATGCAAAGTATCGCAGCAGAGAATAACCTCTCTGAGACCGCATTTCTCAAACAGATTAACGAGAATCAATATGAAATCCGCTGGTTCTCGCCACTGACAGAAATTGACTTTTGTGGCCACGCAACACTTGCTTCAGCCATGGTTTTATTCGACCAACTCAATGTCGACGGTACTATCGAATTTCACACGCTAAAAGTTGGTAAACTCAGTGTCGTGAAAAATGCTTTGGGCAAGATCGAAATGACCTTCCCTGCCCGACCACCTGAACCAGTCAGCACTATTCCTACACAACTGATAGAAGGACTGAATTGCAAAGTAGACCGAGTGCTATTAAGCCCGCAAGCGTACTTTGTCATATTGGAAAACCAACAAGAAGTGCTGGACGTTCAATATCAATCTGAGCAGCTTAAACAACTTGCTCCTTATGACGTCGTCGTTACCGCCAAAGGCACTGATTATGACTTTGTTTCGCGCTACTTTTGGCCTGCTAACGGTGGTGACGAAGATCCGGTAACGGGTTCTATACACGCAGGACTCGCGCCATTTTGGGCAGAGGAGCTTGGCAAGACCTCACTTGTTGCCTATCAAGCCTCGGCTCGAGGTGGCGTATTGCACTGCCAAGTAAACGATAACAGCGTTGAAGTTTCCGGTGATGGTGTGCTTTACCTGAAAGGAAAAATTTTCGTTTAACGTAACGACAATAAACAATCTAATTACAGCCCAGCCGCGGTTGGGCTTTGTTCTCAAAAGACGTTATATCGACAGCCGATTAATTGCTGGCTTACTCACTAACCGCACCTGCGGATACATCATAAAGAAGTACAAAACTCGATCATGCTCTCGATTCTGCACACTGACCTCTTGGCATTTCAGTTGCGAACCTAAGCCTCTAAATTTTAAAAGAATAGTTTCTCCATTCCATGCTAAGCTGTAGTAAAGCTCGTTCACTGCTGAAATGTATCCAGTAATTTCAGGCTATCAAGAGTAGTTGTCTAAACATCTTTCAGGGAAGCACCGCACCATGAAGCGAATTATCTTTGGCACCTTAATTATTGCTCTACTGACTGCATGTTCAAAAGACAACACACATCAGGCACTTGGAACACTAGAACGTGACCGCGTAACCTTCACCGCAACCTCAAATGAGATAATTCGCGCCCTACCTGTTAAGGAAGGCAGCCAAGTCAGTGAAGGTGAAGTCCTCGTGCAACTGGATACCAAGAACCAACAAGCGGTGCTCGCTCATACAGTAGCCGAGCAAGCCAAAGCCGAAGCTTATCTCTTGAAGTTAACTAACGGTGAGCGTCCTGAAGACATCGCTGCAGCCTCGGCAAAAGTCGCAAGAGCCGAAGCGCAACTCACAGAAGCTCAGAAAAGCTACCAGCGCACAGTCGAACTGGTACGCAAGAAGCTTATTAGCCAATCAGAGAAAGACTCTGCACTGGCGGCAAGAGATTCTGCTCGTGCTGAGTTGAACTCCGCCAAAGAAGAGTTCAGCAAACTCACTGCCGGTTCTCGACCTGAAGATATTGATCAGGCTAAAGCGGAATTGATGGCAGCGAAAGCAGATGTTGCGCTGCAAGAACAGAAACTGGCAGAACTGACTATTACCGCCACGCGTGATGGAACGTTGGATAACTTACCCTACAATCTTGGGGAGCGAGTGCCTGTGAATGGTATCGTTGCGGTAATACAAGCGAGCAGGGTCCCCTACGCCCGAGTTTACGTTCCTGCTAAATTCCGTCTTAACTTTGTCCCTGGGAAAACCGTTACGGTTAACGTGGATGGGCTGGCTAGTCCTTTACAGGGAACCGTACGCTGGGTAGCCACTGAACCGTCATTTACACCTTATTTCGCGCTCACAGAAGAAGAACGTTCGCGTTTGATGTACCTGGCTGAAGTCGATTTACCTGAGTCGGCAAAATCGCTGCCATCTGGTGTACCAGCTCAAGTTGACCTAGTGGAGTAACGCGATGACGGAATACGCCATTCAGGCTAAGAATGTCGTCAAGAAATTCGGTAATTTCACGGCGATCAACGACATCACACTGAATGTTCCCAAAGGCTCTATCTACGGCTTTTTAGGTCCGAATGGCTGCGGTAAGTCGACGACTATTCGTGTACTGACAGGTTTGCTCAGCCCTACGGAAGGCAACGTCGATGTTCTTGGGCTGGAGATTCCTAGGCAGTCCGAAATGCTGCGGCTCAAGATCGGCTACATGACTCAGAAATTTTCGCTTTATGACGATCTCTCGGTTCAAGAAAACCTCGAATTTATTGGCCAAATTTTTGGTCTGGGTAGCAAAGCGCTTAAAACCCGGATTGAAGAACAATTGAGAACCTATGGGTTAGATCAGCTACGAAAGCAACGAGTCAGCGGCATGAGTGGCGGGCAAAAACAGCGTCTTTCTCTTGCTGCTGCAACAATGCATAACCCCGAACTTCTGTTTCTTGATGAGCCTACCTCCGCCGTCGACCCTGAAAACCGACGTGAGTTTTGGGAGCAGTTGTTTGATTTATGCGACCAAGGCACCACCATTTTAGTAACCACGCATTACATGGACGAAGCCGAACGTTGTCATCGCCTCGCTATTATGGAGTCAGGTGAAATTCGTGCCGATGGCGAGCCGGAACAGTTGATGGAAAATATGGGCGTGAACATTATTGAAGTCAAATCAGACAAACTGCGTGAATTAAAAGAAAAACTCCTTCAACGTGATGAGGTTCGTTCTGCCGCTCAATTGGGGGTTCGTTTGCGCATTCTGATCCACCAGCATGTTGAGCATCCAATAAATTGGCTCAAACAGACTTTTCCGGAATTAGAACATGCCGAAATGAATCATGCACGACCAAGTCTGGAAGATGTCTTCGTCACTGTAACAGGGAGAGGCCGCCAATGATCAAGCCAATAGCCCGAATGAAAGCCGTGATGATCAAGGAAATTCGTCAACTTTCCCGAGATAGGATCACCTTTGGCATGGTCGTGATGATCCCGCTTATTCAGTTACTGTTGTTCGGGTTCGCAATCAATACGGATATTCGCAATATTCCGGTTGGTGTCGTCGATCAAAGTGGCAGTACGGCCGGGCGTATCATTGCTCAGTCTGTGGAAGTCACTCAGGTTGTTGATATCAAAGAGACCTATGCCACTGCTCAAGAAGCAGAGCAAGCCATCCAGGACGGGCTTGTGCGAGCAGTGCTGATTTTACCGAGCGACCTTACGCAACGCATGATGCAAGGGCGCGAACTGGGCCAATGGATCGTCGATGGTTCAGATACCATGATCAGCTCAGCGATATTGTCGCTGCAAACCATGCCTCTCACAGACTTTGACTTCGAGATTCGATCTAGACCGACCAAAACGTTTGAGGTTGCGCTTTACTACAACCCTAGCCGCCGTTCTGCGGTAAACATTGTTCCGGGGTTACTCGGCGTCATTCTCACCATGACGATGATCTTATTTACCAGTGCGGCTATTGTTCGGGAGCGAGAACGAGGTAACTTAGAACTTCTCATCACGACACCAATCCACTCAATTGAGTTGATGATTGCGAAGATCGTGCCTTATATCTTCGTCGGCTTGATTCAAGTCTTTATCATTTTAGGTCTAGGCCATTGGATTTTTGGCGTTCCCATCAACGGTGCCATCAGTCAAATGCTGTTTGGAACATTGCTCTTTATCGCGGCGAGTCTGACCCTGGGCCTGATGATATCCACCATCGCAAAAACACAGCTTCAAGCCATGCAGATGACCGTGTTTATTCTGCTGCCATCCATTCTGTTGTCTGGTTTTATGTTCCCCTATGAAGGAATGCCAGTGGCGGCACAATGGATATCGGAAGTGCTTCCCGCCACCCACTTCATGAGGATGATTAGAGGGATTGTGCTACGAGGTGCGGACTTATTCGATTTATGGCGAGATACGTTATGGCTAGTTGGATTTACCATACTCGGTCTCGTAGTTGCTTCTCTCAGGTTTAAGAAATCGCTCGATTAACAGCGTACTAAGCACTGTATATCGTTTAATAGTACTCGCCCATAGAGCAGTCACGTATTTGAGAAATCGTGTAGTTATTTAAAGAGTCTATCTTAAAATCAAACACAACTTCTTTACAGACCATGCCTTGGCGGTCGCTGTAGGTGATAAAGCCTTCACTATAGGCTCGATTGCCATCGGAAGATTTGATTTGTGCTGCAAGCTCTAAGTAACCTTTGTGTGCATCAACTCGATTCATCACTTCGAACGCATCCAGCCATTCTTCTCGATTTGCCATCTTAAGTAGCATTGATTCGGCTTGAGATTCCAACTGCTTTGGGTACACATAAAATCGGTTATATCCAAAATATGCGCACATCAATAAAAAAACGACTGCTAATGAGGTTGTTCTTGTCATGCAAGTGCCTCTTGTTGTTATAAAAACTCAACGTTGTAGTCTGAGTATAGGAGCTCAGCAAATTTTAGGTTATAGAACTTGCCTGAATAACAGAGGGTCGTCAGAAACAGTCAATTCTCTGACAATCTCGCGTCCAATTCACATAAAAAAGGCAGGGATCATATTATGATTCCTGCCCATTTCTTTTCGAGGTTCAATGCGAAGCCCTTTTTATCCTGTCTGCCTAATCCGTATGTACGTGTTCGGTAGTTATGCTCTCAGTCTTAACGGGTTCTACTATTTCAACTTTTACCGCCGCAACCTTAAATTCTGGGATTTTCGCATGCGGATCCGTTGCCGTAGTTGTTAAGCGGTTAACTGGTGATTCCACAAAGTGAAAAGGAATAAACACCACCCCTTTTTGCATTCTCTTGGTTACAAACGCATCAATTTCGATATGACCACGACGTGTCGATATTTTCAGGCGCTGACCATTGCTGATCCCCAAAGCTTCGGCATCTTCGACGCTGATCATAGCTCTCGGTCCCGCAAGATTATCCAACCCTTTCGTTTTTCTCGTCATGGTCCCGGTATGGAACTGCTCCAGCACTCGGCCAGTTGTCAGTACCAAAGGATACTCTTCATCTGGAAGTTCAGCAGCATAACGGAACGGAATGCCGACCATTTGCCCTTTACCACGGGTAAACTGGGTTTGGTGCATGATTCGCGTGCCGTTCGGGTTATTCTTGTTGCTCGGCCATTGCACACCATTTGGCGTGATAGCGTCCCAACGTAAACCCGCATACTGAGGCGTCACACGAGCAATCTCGCTGGTAATTTCAGACACGCAGTGATAATTCCAGTCACTGCCCATCGCGTTAGCCAGCTCTTGAATGATCCACCAATCCTCTTTGGCCTCTCCCGGAGCGGTAACAACAGCATTCACACGCTGTACCCGACGCTCAGTGTTAGTGAAATGCCCTGATTTTTCAGCAAATGAGCAAGAAGGCAGAACCACATCGGCATACTGCGCCGTTTCAGTAAGGAAGATATCCTGCACAACCAAGAAATCCAGTGCCTCTAAGCCTTCAATGACATGCGCTTGGTTTGGGTCACTCAATACTGGGTTTTCACCCATGATGTACATGCCACGAACTTCTCGTTTGCATGCGGCATCAATAATTTCAGTCAGAGTTAACCCTTGCTCTGCCGACAAATCGGGCGCATTCCATTCTATGGCAAACTTCTGTCGTACCATTGGGTTATAGACTTTTTGATAGCCCGGATAGCAGTTTGGCAATGCCCCCATGTCGCACGCCCCTTGCACGTTTGACTGACCGCGCAATGGGTTGATGCCTCCACCTTCGATACCAATGTTTCCACACAACAATTGCAGGTTAGCAATCGAACGAACGTTATCATGCCCGGTGGTATGCTGCGTAATCCCCATCGAATAATACACAGCCGTGCGCTTGGCAGTCCCGATCATACGTGCCATGGCGAAAATATCGTCGGCTTTCACACCCGTGACCAGTTCTACTTTGTCCAGGTTGTAAGCGGGTGACATCACTTCTTGCAGTAAGGTATCAAAGCCATCAACGCGCTCTTCGATGTACTCCTGATCAAACCAGCCATTCTTAATAATCAGCTGCATTACGCCATTTAGTAGCATGACATCCGTACCTGGACGATGTGCTAAATAAAGCTCTGCATGCTCAACAATATCGACACGTTTTGGATCAGCCACCACCAGACGTGCACCGTGATGACGAATAGCTTGCTTGATATGAGATGCGATGATTGGATGCGCAGAAGTGGTGTCTGAACCGATAATAAAAATCACATCCGAGTGTTTGATACTCGGAATATCATTGGTCATTGCCCCACTGCCCAGTGAGGCTTCCAGCCCAGTGACGCTTGATGCATGACAAAGTCTCGCGCAATGGTCAACGTTATTGGTACCCAGTTCGCGGCGAATGAATTTCTGAAACGCGTAATTGTCTTCATTGGTGGTTTTTGCTGAAGAGAAACCCGCCAGCGCATTGCTGCCAAAATCTTGTTTTATAGACGTAAACTTAGACGCGACTAATTGAATAGCTTCTTCCCAACTTGCAGGTTGCAGCCATCCATCTTTACGAATAAGCGGCGTGGTTAATCGCTCTTCGCTTCCAATAAAATCAAAACCAAAACGCCCTTTTACGCACAACATACCTTGGTTAACCGGTGAGTCAGCACCTTTGACATAGCGAATTTTATTCTCTGCCTCGTCAACAAACATGGTTAACTTACAGCCGACACCGCAGTAGGTACAGATAGTGTCAACGGCTTTCAAATCCTCAGTTCGGCCTTGTGATCGATCACGGCTGTCTACCATTGCACCCGTTGGGCACGCTTGTACACACGCACCACACTGCACGCACTTGGAATCGCCCATTAGCGTTAAACCACTAGGCTTATTCCCTTTTTGTTCTGAACGGAATCGAGGTCGATCATCCGGTCTCAGTGCCGGACGGCCATTAGCATCGCTTACAAAACTGAGCACGCCATGAACGGCTTGCTCTCGACACGCCTGAATACACTGACCACAACTGATGCAGCGGTTGGCATCGAATTCAATAAACTCCGAACTGCGGTCAACTTCGTATTTATGACGAAGATCTTTTGCTCGCAGGTCAAGCCATCCTTGATGATCGACGACATTAGTGGCTTTAGCTTGTAACGAATCACCGAATTTCTGTTCAGCTTGATATTCCGTTGAATAATCTCGTAAAGCACAGTCTGTGTTCGCCTGACAGCCACATTCAAGACAACGTGCCGCTTCTTTCATTGCCTCTTCATTGTCAAATCCGAGTTCAACTTCGGCAAAGCTCTGCTCACGCTGTTCTGGGGTTAATTCCGGCATGATCGTACGCGCGACTTTTTGGATATTTTCAAAGTGAAGCGGATCAACTTGCGACAATTTTTGCTCTTTACGAGAGTTAAAAACCGGTGTTGGCATATCTGCCATGTCGCCATTCAGGAATAGATCAATGGCTTTTGCGGCAACTCGTCCATCTCCAACCGCTTCTACGGCAGTCGCAGGCCCGCGGCGGAAATCGCCAATACTGAAAATATTGCCTGTACCGGTATGCATGGTTTGCGCGTCAGATTCCGAAGTGTTCCAACGAGTTACGGGAATCGACAACGCATCGTTGTCTAAAAAACTTAAATCTGGCTTTTGAGACACGGCAGCGATCACCGTATCAAATGCTTCGATGAAGAACTCACCTGTCGGTTTTGGGCTGCGACGGCCTGATGAATCTGGCTGCCCCAGAGCCATTCGTTCTAAACGAACGGCATGAACGCGCCCGTTTTCATCCGCTAAATTTTCCGCAGGATTGGTCAGAAAGTGGAACTTCACGCCTTCGTGTTCAGCTTCAACAATTTCGTAGTCTTCCGCAGGCATTTCGTCTCGAGTTCGACGGTAAATCAGCGTTGTATCAGCCCCTGCTCGTCGCGCCGTTCGGGCACAATCGATCGCGGTGTTGCCACCACCAATAACCGCCACTTTTTTGCCTGTCACATAGCGTTGTTCGGTCACGTAGTCTTTGAGGTAATCTACCCCCAAGTAGCAACCGTCTAGATCACTCCCCGGATAGGTCATCTCCACCGCTTGAGATGCGCCGACAGCCAAACACACTGCGTCGTAATCTTCAGTTAATTGGGAGAGCGTAAAGTCAACGCCAAGCTTTTTATTGGTGTTGATCTGCATGCCATTGCGACACATCAGTTCGATTTCTTTATCCAGAATGTCCTTTGGAAGGCGATATTCCGGAATGCCATAGCGTAGCCACCCGCCCGCTTTCGGCATCGACTCAAAGACTGTAACGTCATAACCTTCGTTAGAAAGATAATAGCCGGTGGTTAATCCCCCCGGGCCACTGCCTACCACCGCGATTCTAAGGTTCTTGGTCGGCTTTTTCTCCGGCACGTAAGCGTCATAAGAAGCCAAATCGGTGTCTGCCGCATGACGCTTAAGTTGACGAATGGCAATAGGCTCATCGACTAAAGAACGGCGGCATTCACTTTCACAAAAGGCCGGACAAACACGTCCGATTGATAGCGGCATTGGCAGCGTTTTTTTGATCACTTCAATCGCTTTTTGGTGATCATTCTGTGAGATATGGTAGAGGTAAGACTGAATATCGACACCAGCGGGACAAGCCGTTTTACACGGAGCTTCGCAGTCAGCGTAATGGTCCGTCATAATTCGGTTAAGGGCTTTTCTTCGGTGTTCACTGAGTTGTTCTGACTGGGTAACGGCGTTAAGTCCTCGATAGACTTCGAGCTCACACGCTCGTTTGGTACCACCACTTTCTATCTCAACGACACATAAGTCACATGGCACTTTCTCGTTACTTTTGTTCATGCCGCAAAGCGACGGGATTTCGACCCCACATACTTTTGCCGCTTCAAGAAGAGTTTGCCCTTCTTCTACAATTCGATACTTCCCGTCGATGATAATTTCGATCATACGCTACCCTGAGTTAGCCACTTAACCCTTACTTAATTTAAGGATAAATCCTACCGCGGGAAGTTCATGTGACAAAATGCTCACTAACTACATTTTTATTGTCAAATATTAACTATTGACTTTCCCCCTAGGGTAACCTTTACTATTCAAGGGTTATTAACGAGATACATTCATTTTACTGGAACGAGTATGCACCTTAAATCCTGGCATACAATTTGGTTGACTCTGCTGACAACGCTGATCCTTTTGGTATCGAGCGTGGTAAACAGTGCACCACTAATGAACCTAAAAATGATGTCAGATCAGACAATAACTCAGCAAGATGAGCACTGTGGGTCACACAGTATGGATATGAGTATGGCGATGTCTCATAGCTCAGCCCCTTCCGACATACCAATGAGCTGTGCGGACAACTCGGGTATGGTTCATAACTGCTGTACAACGTCCTGTTCGTTTGTTTTTGTTTCACTACCCGTTCCCGAAAACCGACTTTCTCCACTGGCACAAAGAGCCTCCTTCAATATCGAGAGCCATGACCCTGTGGTACAGGTCAGCCACGATCTCTACCGACCTCCTATCGTTTAATTCAATAAAAGCATTCGACCCTGCTTAACCTTGCAGGTTGTTTAATTGCGCCCGACGATTGGTCTATTTGCTCAAATAACGCCTTACGATCTCAGATTATTTGTATCGTCAAAGAGCTGAAGTAATCACAACGTCCAAACGTCCGGCAATCACCAGCTTTCGCATCGATTCACACTATTTGTGCGTTTACGAGCAAGTCTGGTATTAATTTGGATGAAAACGATGGAATTCACCCCAAATCACTTAGTGACATCAATAGGCTCACTAGCCCTGATTGCTTTGCCTGCATTTAATGTGATGGCACAAGCGCCATCACACGAAAAAGCAGTCAATGTATCTCAAGCACAATCGACCCAAGAACTGGCAAAGCTGATTAATATTGCCCTTGAAAACGATGGCAATCGCAAACAGTTCTTTGCTCAATCGGAAGCCATGCGTGAGACCGGCATTGCAAGCGCGACGCTAATGGATCCGAAACTAAAAGTGGGTGTTGGCGGACTACCTGTCGACAGTTTTAAGTTCGACGAAGACCCAATGACTAATATCTCAGTTGGTCTAATGCAACAGTTTGAGCGCGGTTCTACCCTCGACCTTCAACAGAAGAAAGCTAACCAACAAGCGGATGGTTTATCTCTGCAAGTGCATGCAAGAGAGCTGGATATAGCGAATAACATGACTCAACTCTGGCTTGAGCTTGGCTATCAACAACAAGCAGAACAGATCATGTTAGAAAACCGCCGCTTGATGAAGGAAATGGAGAACTTCATACAAACCAATTACTCAATTGGCAAAAGCGAAGCTCAGGACCTTCTTAACGCACAGCTGCAAGTAAGCAAGCTGGATGAAAAGTTACAGGCTAATGCTCAAATGCAGCGACGTTTGGTAGCCCAGCTTTCTGAATGGCTAGGCTCTGACTGGTTGATTAATCATTCTCAACAAGGTACTCCATCGCTACAAGCCAGCAACCAACTTAACTGGAATAATCTGAATCAGGCCCTCTCCTCTGGGGCTGATTCTACGCAGCACTATCAACTACTTAGCCAGCACCCAATGGTGAAAATGGCCGATGTCAGCATTTCAACTAATGAAACCCAGGTTGAAATTGCCGAGCAGGCTTATAGTCCGCAGTTTGGTGTCGAAGTTGCCTATGCCTATCGCCAGTCAAACAACATGAAAGGTGAGCCGGCTTCAGATTTAGTCAGTGCGTATTTAACGATGGATATTCCGCTATTCACTGGCAATCGCCAAGATAAAAACCTCGCAGCGGCGCAGTATCAGTTAGGAGCTGCACGCTCACAGAAAGACACATTACTGACGCAAATGAACGCCAAAGTGAACACGCTTTTGGTCGACCGCAGCAACTTAAGCCAACGCCTGGAGCGTTATCAAACCACTTTACTTCCTCAGGTCAAAGCTCGGATTCGGGCAGTAGAACGGGGATACCAAAATAACACCGCGCAATTCAACGATGTGATTTTGGCCAGTACCGATGAGCTTGCTCTGCAGCTCGAGCAACAACGTTTGATCACTGATTTAAATATCGTCAATAGCAACTTGGCAACGTTACTGGGTGGTTTTGAATATCAAGTATCAGCACCGGAATTAAGGAAGTAACAATGAGTTCGAATTCTATCAAAATCGCCACCATCGCTTTAATAGTAGGTGGGGCTTTAGGCTTTGGTTTCAGCCATTTTAATCCGAGTGCCAATCATGAACTAATGGCGGCTGAGGATAGTGCGTCAAATAGCTCAAACGATCCGCTCTACTGGGTCGCCCCGATGGATCCTAACTACAAACGAGATAAACCGGGCAAGTCACCAATGGGGATGGATTTGATTCCTGTTTATGCTGAAGATCTCGCCGGAGCACAAGATAAGCCTGGCACGGTCACCATTGACCCTTCGGTCGAAAACAATCTTGGGGTTAAAACCGCTCAAGTTTCAGTAGAGAAGTTATCACCGCGTATTGAAACCGTTGGTTACATTGCCTTTGACGAGAGTAAGTTATGGCAAACTAACGTTCGTGTTGCTGGTTGGGTGGAGAAACTCCACATCAACGCCGTTGGCGAAAAAGTCCAAAAAGGCGATGTCCTATTTACACTCTACTCGCCTGAACTGGTTAAAGCGCAGGAAGAGCTGCTTAACGCGTACCGTACTGGCCGCAGTGGCTTAGTCAAAGGCGCGACTGAACGTTTGGTCACACTTGGTGTCGATCGCTCGCAAATCAAAGCCATAACTCAGCGCGGCAAAGCTTCCCAAACCATCGCAATTAAAGCGCCAGACGACGGTGTTATCGCCAGCTTAAATGTGCGCGAAGGCGGTTACTTATCACCTGCTCAAGCCGTGATTAGTGCAGGTCCACTAGAAAATGTTTGGGTAGATGCAGAAGTGTTTGAGCGTCAGGCTCACTGGATGAAAGCCGGCAGCAATGCAACTATGACGTTAGACGCGATTCCGGGTAAAAACTGGCAAGGTACGGTTGATTACGTCTACCCAATTCTTGATCCAAAAACCCGAACCCTGCGTGTGCGTCTCAAGTTCCCGAACCCTAATGGTGAACTGAAGCCGAACATGTTTGCCAACATTGCGCTCCAGCCTGTCAGTGACGATGCCGTGCTGACTATTCCTAAGTCTTCCGTTATTCGCTCTGGCGGTATGACCCGAGTTGTCCTTGCTGAAGGCAACGGAAAGTACCGTTCGACCCGAATCAAAGTCGGTCGCGAAGCCGATGACAAAGCCGAGGTATTAGAAGGCCTAAGCCAAGAAGATCGTATTGTTACCTCCTCGCACTTTATGCTGGACTCAGAATCAAGCCAAACGGCCGATCTTTCTCGTATCTCAGCTCCTCAAGCATCCGCTGCGGAAACGGCTTGGGCGAAAGGAGAAATTACCGATGTAATGAAAGACCATCGCATGCTCACCATCAATCATCAACCAGTACCGGAATGGGATTGGCCAGGCATGGTGATGAACTTTACCTTTGCCGACGGCGTGGAAATGGGTGATCTGCAAAAAGGTCAAAACATTGAATTTGAAATGCAGAAAACCGATTCAGGCCAATACGAAATTATCGATTACAAAGCTGATGGTAGTGTCGTTGCTACCGATGTATGGCTAACGGGTGACATCAGTATGCTCATGGCTGACTTTGGCATGATCACGCTAAATCACATGCCTGTTGCAGAATGGAACTGGGACGCAGGTGAAATGAACTTCACAGTAGGTGACGAAGTCAGCTTATCTGGTTTCAAGGAAGGCCAAAAAGTTCGGTTTCTAATCGAGAAGCAAGGCACTGACTACGTATTAAAACAACTCGAAGCGATTGAGGGCTAACTATGATTGGAGCAATAATCCGTTGGTCTATCAACAATCGCTTTATGGTGTTAATCGCCACCTTAGTGGTTGTGCTATCGGGGCTTTACAGCGTAAAGAATACACCTGTTGATGCTATTCCCGATCTTTCTGATGTTCAGGTGATCATAAAAACCAGCTACCCAGGCCAAGCACCGCAAGTCGTTGAAGATCAGGTCACTTACCCGCTTACCACAGCGATGTTGGCCGTTCCGGGCGCAGAAACAGTGCGCGGCTATTCTTTCTTCGGGGATTCGTATGTTTACATCATTTTCAATGATGATACCGACATGTACTGGGCGAGATCCCGTGTTTTAGAATACCTAAGCCAGGTAGCACCGAAATTGCCGCCAAGTGCAAAACCGACGCTAGGTCCGGACGCGACAGGTGTGGGCTGGGTTTACAGCTATGTACTGCAAGACAAAACGGGGCAACACGACCTTGCTGAGCTTCGTAGTTTTCAGGACTGGTTCTTAAAATACGAACTTCAAACGGTTGATGGGGTTTCTGAGGTCGCCACTGTTGGCGGGATGGTCAAACAATACCAAGTCCAGATCGACCCGGCCAAACTTCGCGCCTACAACCTCACTCTGCAGCAAGTCAACATGGCTATCCAGAACGGCAACCAGGAAACGGGGGCGTCCGTTGTGGAAGTGGCAGAAGCGGAACACATGGTTCGCACAACTGGCTACTTAACCAGCATCGAAGATATTGAATCTCTGCCAATCAAAGTGACCGACAAAGGTACGCCGCTCCTACTTGGAGACATCGCAGACATCAATCTCGGCCCGCAAATGCGTCGCGGTATCTCTGAGCTAAATGGTGAAGGGGAAGCCGTCGGCGGTGTGATTGTGATGCGCTACGGTGAAAATGCCAGCGAAGTCATCAGTAAGGTCAAAGAGAAGCTGGATGATTTGCAGCGAAGCCTGCCTGATGGCGTAGAGATCGTATCAACTTACGATCGCTCAACGTTGATCAATGCAGCGGTAGACAATCTTTGGAAAAAACTCGCCGAAGAGTTCATCGTGGTAGCGATTGTTTGTGCCTTGTTCTTGTTCCATATCCGCTCTTCTTTAGTTATTGCTCTTAGCTTGCCAGTGGGTATTTTGGCTGCCTTTATTGTGATGCACTATCAAGGCATTAATGCCAATATCATGTCACTCGGTGGGATAGCTATTGCCATCGGGGCGATGGTGGACGGTGCGATTGTGATGATAGAAAACGTCCATAAACACATCGAACGGACGCCACTTACAGACAAAAACCGTTGGCAGGTAATTGGTAAAGCAGCCGAAGAAGTGGGTGCTCCCCTATTCTTCTCGCTCCTCATCATTACATTGAGCTTTGTGCCGGTGTTCGCGCTGGAAGGGCAAGAAGGCAAAATGTTCTCGCCTCTCGCCTTTACTAAAACGTACGCGATGGCCTCGGCGGCGGCTTTGGCTATCACGCTAGTGCCAGTATTAATGGGTTACTTTATTCGCGGTAAGGTACTTCCTGAACACAAAAACCCGGTTAACCGCAGCTTGGTGGCACTTTACCGTCCACTGCTGAACCTGAGTTTGAAGTATCCAAAAGCGATGATCGTGCTGGCTCTTGGGCTAATGGCATCGGCTTATTACCCGACCAGTAAACTGGGCAGTGAATTCATTCCGCCTCTGGATGAAGGCGATTTGATGTACATGCCGACCACCTATCCGGGTATATCTATCGGTAAAGCACGTGAATTGCTCCAACAAACCAATAAGTTGATCAAGACCGTACCGGAAGTAAAAACGGTTTGGGGGAAAATTGGTCGTGCGGATACGGCAACCGACCCTGCCCCGCTGACGATGATCGAAACGGTTATTCAATTTAAACCACGTGAAGAATGGCGTGAAGGCGTGACAACAGAGTCTTTGCGTAAAGAGTTTGACCAGCTGGTGCAATTCCCTGGATTAACCAACGCCTGGGTTATGCCGATTAAGACTCGTATAGACATGCTCGCAACTGGTATCAAAACCCCTATCGGGATAAAAATCGCCGGCCCTGACCTGAAAGAGATCGAGAAAATTGGTGCGCAAATAGAGCCAATTCTTAACAACGTTTCTGGCACCTCATCGGTTTACGCTGAGCGTGTTGCTGGCGGTCGCTACGTCACTATCGATATCAAACGCCGTGTCGCTGCGCGTTACGGTCTGAATATCAAAGATGTTCAACAGGTAATTTCCACTGCGGTGGGAGGCATGAATGTCGGTGAAACTATCGAAGGTCTGGAGCGCTACCCGATCAACGTTCGTTACCCGCAAGACTACCGTGATTCGGTGGTGAAACTGCAGAACCTACCGCTGGTAACACCAAACGGTGCACGTATCGCACTCGCTGATGTGGCCGATATCCGCTACGAAGATGGTCCACCGATGATCAAAACAGAAAACGCGCGTCCAAATGGCTGGGTGTTTGTTGATATCGACGGACGAGATCTTGGTTCGTACGTGATTGAAGCACAGCAAGCCGTTGCGGATCAGCTGGTTTTACCTACTGGCTATTCTATCGCTTGGTCGGGTCAGTATGAGTACATGGAACGCGCAAAAGACCGACTCAGTGTGGTCGTGCCGATTACTTTGGTGATCATCATGATGTTGCTCTACTTCAGTTTCCGTCGCATCGGAGAAGTCTTGATCATCATGGCGACGCTGCCATTGGCGATGGTGGGTGGCTTGTGGTTAATGTACAGCCTCAGTTACAACTTCTCGATTGCGGTAGGGGTTGGCTTTATTGCCCTTGCGGGTGTCGCTGTTGAGATTGGGGTCATTATGCTGGTTTACCTCAACCAAGCATGGCACCACAAAAAACTGGATGCAGAAGAAAAACGCCAGCCACTGCGCTTAGATGATTTGACTAATGCGATACGCGAAGGAGCTGGTCTACGTGTGCGTCCAGTGATGATGACCGTACTCACCGTCATTATTGGTCTGATCCCAATCATGTATGGCGACGGGACAGGCTCACAGGTAATGCAACGTATCGCTGCCCCAATGATCGGTGGTATGGCATCTGCCTTACTGCTAACTCTACTGGTACTGCCAGCGATTTTTATGCTCTGGAAACAGCGCGAAGTAAAACCTAACAAAAACACAGAGAAATAAACATAAAGCGCTATGGTTCCAATGACCATAGCGCACTACCTCATTGACGATAAAGGAAACCGATATGAAAAAGACACTGATCACTCTTGCTCTGACCTTAGCCTCTGGCAGTGTATTTGCTCAGATGGATAATTCAACCATGAACCATGACAACATGGATCACGGCTCTATGCCTATGGAACATGCGCAGAACGACAGCATGCCTATGGACCATTCCAACATGGATCATTCTAGTATGGGAGGCATGGTAGCAACGTCTGCCGTCGGCATGCCTGCAAATGGAGCGAAACCGGATAAAGTCGTGCACGTTCTTTTAAGTGATGACATGAAAATCACCTTTAAAAAAGAAGTGAAGATCGAACCCAATGACGTTGTCCAATTTGTGGTGATGAACACGGGTAAAATAAATCATGAGTTCACAATTGGCTCAGCCAAAGAGCAGCTAGAGCACCGTGAAATGATGAAAAACATGTCTGGCAATCATATGCATGATTCTGATAATGCCGTAACGGTTGAACCAGGCAAAGCTAAGCAACTCTTGTGGCACTTCCACGGCGACAACAATGTCGAGTTTGCGTGTAACATCCCGGGCCATGCAGAAGCTGGCATGGTGAAAAAACTGAAGTTATAACCTTCAGTGACGTGACCATCCATAAAACAAAAGGAGCGGATTGCCGCTCCTTTTATTCTTTCAAACGGATTCTTACCTCATCACAAATAGCTCTTCATGATAGTGATGCTCGGTGTCGAATCGATACTCCATCAACTGTTGCTTCAATGCTGAAGAAAATGCTTCAGGCCCGCAGAAATAAAGCTCATAGTCTGCCAAATTACCACACTGCTTAACGATGTGTTGTGCGTTAAGTCTTGGCGAAACCTGAGTATCAATAACACTCAATTCAACGTCCGCGTGATGAGCACAACGCCACAACTCATCCACTAATTGACTATCCAATCCTCGCGTGCAATAGAATAAATGTACTGGCTGATGCGATTTACGCTCTTTTAATGAAGCGAGTATTGCAAAAAAGACCGCAATACCAACACCACCCGCTATCCAGATCTGAGGTTTGGATACATCAAACTCTAATCGACCATAAGGCCCTTCCAGAGTGACTTCATCGCCTGCTTTTACCCTTTCACATAAACCTGTCGTAAAGTCACCTAACTCTTTGATCAAGAAACGTAACTCTGGTTCACCATTAGCGGAGGCGATGGTAAACGGATGCGGGTCTTCATCGCCAAATCGTATATAGGCGAATTGTCCTGCTTTATGCCCCTGCCAAGAATCTGTTGGGGTGAGTACTAATTCCATGACTCGAGCCTGTGGGAAAAAGCGCGTCGATTTCACTTTCATATTGTGACGGTTAACTCGGCCAACTAAACCCGAC
Organism: Vibrio natriegens NBRC 15636 = ATCC 14048 = DSM 759; assembly: GCF_035621455.1. Lineage (NCBI taxonomy): Bacteria > Pseudomonadati > Pseudomonadota > Gammaproteobacteria > Vibrionales > Vibrionaceae > Vibrio > Vibrio natriegens. The sequence continues at coordinate 1,334,690 of NZ_CP141823.1, read as the reverse complement.
AAGCTATAGATAGCCGCAGCGCAGCCAATTAAGGCGAATGCGATAGAAATATAGAAAATCGGCTCCCCCCAATAGGCTCGCTTGATCAACAACACAGAGTGAACCGCAATCATCAAATAGACCGCCGCCATCATGCGATGCGAGACTTTAAAGGGCTTGTACTTCACGACAGTCCAGAGGGAAATAACAAACAGCACAACTAATAAATAGAAGCCCCATTCGCCAAGACTAAGGCCAACATCACGCAAGTCAACAATCCAGGATTCCAACGCGGTTAAGTTATTCCCACCAGGCCCTTCCCCGGTATGTTTAAGCGGTTTTTCCAGCATTCCAGACTGGACTAACCATTTGGGCACTTGATAAAGCAGCCAATGCACAATGCCTAAACTCACCCCCGAAATACCCAACCACTTATGAACCCGGTAGGCTTTATCCATACCATTCACCCATTGTTCTATAACAGGTAAGCGCAGTGCTAGCACCATAGCAATAGACATTAAGGCAAGTGATACAACTCCAGAATATTGAATCAGCGCTGAGCGCCAATAGAAAAACTGCGTCGATGAAAGCAGCTGTGGTTCACTCAAACACCATATGACCGAAACGACTGCAATCACTAGACATATAGAATTCCGTACTGTTTTCATGTTCACTACTCCACCACTGACGACAATTCTAGTTTAGTGCACCATACGTAAAGCATCGTAAACAAAGGTAAAGCAGAGAAAAACGCATCACTTGAGAGGAATTCTACAAAAAATCTACAGGGATTTAACAGTCGTTAGCGCACTCCATCGCTATAGTCACGGTTGATTTCGCATCAATGCGAACCAGAAAAATTAATAAAGATAATCACTCATGAAAAAGTTATTTTTTTTGCTTGCGCTGATGGTCGCCTCACCTTTAAGTCACGCATCGAAACTACATGAAGACGTTTCTCTTCTTGAGCAACAGATCTCCGGACGTATTGGGATCGCCGTCTGGGATACTCAGACCGATAAACACTGGGCTTATCGTGGTGACGAACGATTTCCTTTAGTCGGAACCTTTAAGACGTTAGCTTGCGCAACCATGCTGAGTGAGATGGATACCGGTATCCTCAAAAAAAATGCCACCGCGATTGTAGAAAAACGAGATATGGTGATGTGGTCTCCCATCATGGATAAACTGGCTGGGCAGAATGTCCGTATCGAGCATGCCTGCGAAGCCGCGATGTTGATGAACGATAACACAGCGACGAATCTCGTACTGAGTGAAATCGGCGGGCCTAAGTCGGTCATGCTTTTCCTGCGTACCATTGGAGACAAAGCCACCAGACTCGACAGCGCGGAACCGAGCGTCAACGAAGCTATGCCGGGCGATAAGCATGACACGACAACGCCTAACGCTATGGTAAACACTCTTGAAACACTGATCGATGGTGATGCGCTCTCTTATGAATCTCGCATTCAATTAAAGATATGGATGCAAGACAATAAAGTGTCTGATCCACTCATGCGTTCCGTTTTACCGTCGGGTTGGTCTATTGCCGATCGCTCAGGAGCAGGTGGCAACGGTTCACTTGGCTTTAACGCCATCATCTGGAAAGAAAACCATAAACCGGTATACATCAGTATCTATCTGGCAGAAACCGAGCTGTCGCTTCAGGCAAGAGAGCAACTCATCGCCCAAATTAGCCAACTTATTTTGTATAAGTACCGAAACATCTAGCAACGAAAACGCAGTGCTCTTCCCTCCATTAACAAGGGCACTTTTTACGCTAAGCTATCCAAGAATTCTCCTACGTCTACCTTCTTAGTAGTATTTACAGTCACTCTACTCCTACTGTATACATCTTTCGGGTTATTAATTCCTATCACCAGATAAAGTGATTTAGTTCTCACTTTGCGTTAACACTAGGGTGAAATAGGCGACAAATTAATCGCATGTTATTCAGCGTTAATATTTTTCTTGAAAATATCTAAGCGTTACTTATTGTTTATATTAAGGGAATGCCCGAGGAGATGGCTATTGAGACTTGAAAGAACATTTGCCCCCACTGACCTATCGACGCAAAACATGGAAAGTCCGATATGTTTGCCGATCGGCTTTGTTCACTTTTTGGCTCAGTCACAAACCTTACAGCAGGTACTTGATACCGTCGCAGAGTGGATTCACCGAATCTTTGAATCTGATCGCGCAAGTATTACTTTGTATGAAAATAGTGACTTCTTGAAGGTCTACTCTTTTTCTGGAAACAAAGCGATCCCGACAGATTTTCTCGTGCCAATCGCTCAGTCTTTCGTTGGCCGAGCTTTTGATACTCAGCAATTGATCATTTGTGACGACTTAAGCCAATCCGATGAAATCGATTGTGTCATGCTGTCTTCAAGCGGAATGGGGACGTGTATGGATGCGCCCTTGATGCACGGCAAAGCTTGTTTGGGTACGCTGAACGTCGCCCACAATCAAACCCACTTTTACACTAAAGAACAAGCCTCGCAGCTGCAATGTATCGCGAACTGGATTGCATTGAATATCGCTTTACATATTCAGGTCATGAAAATGGAACATCTTGCGAAAACGGATGATCTGACGGGAATACCAAACCGCAGAGAGTTCATGCGTGAGATTGAAAACCGCCTTTCAGACTACCGTACTCAGGGAATCAAGTTCCACGTAGCTATTCTGGATTTAGATCACTTCAAGAAGTTAAATGACAAGTATGGGCACGATGCTGGCGATAAATCGCTGATTCACGTAGTTAATACCATAAAGGGTCATTTGCGTGACTACGATTTACTTGCGCGAGTTGGAGGCGAAGAATTTGCGATTGTCCTTCGACGACGATCATCTCAGGAAGCACTTGATACATTAGAGACCATCCGCAACGCACTAGAAAGCACCGTCATGAAACACTCTGGCCTTGAAATGCCGATAACTGCCAGTATTGGGGTTACTCAAGTGTGCAGTGTTGATAATTCGTTTGAGCCACTGATTAAAAGAGCTGACTTAGCGTTATATAAAGCAAAAGAAACGGGTAGAAACCGCGTTGAAATAAACCATGAAGCCCAAAATAAAAAAAGGTAGCGACCTAAAACGCTACCTTTATCCCTACTCTCGCTGACTCCAGACTTACTCAGGCACCAGCGAGATGAGCAGATTCAATTATGCTTTCTTAAGGTCTTTAGTTGGGTATGTTAACGTCGCTTCGCCCGCTTTTACGTGTGTGTAATAACCGCCGCTGCTCACACCTCTAACTACCATTTTACCTAGGTCAACACCCTTAGTTGCAACTACTTCTTCGCCGATTGAAAACATATAAAATACCTTTTATTCAGATTTAGACAATGAGTCAATGCGAGGTATTTAATATGAAATAGCATCGTTTACCTAATCAGCTTTTTTGTCGTTAGGATTAAGTTTTTTACTATTTCCACCCCCTCTCCTTGCTATTTTTCAACACGGATAAACTTCACCAAATCATAAAAAAACAAGTAATAAAATTCCGTATAGTAAGTTAATATTTTCACACATAAGAATAGGAGCAACACCTGCTCCCATTGGAGAAGTATCATGACGAAAGGGCTTAAAATGCGTGCGTTAGAACGATCGGACCTTCGTTTTATCCACGAGCTAAATAACAACCGTAATATTATGGCTTACTGGTTTGAAGAGCCTTACGAGTCTTACGATGAGCTAGAGGAACTGTACCGGAAGCACATTCATGACGATGCAGAAAGGCGCTTCGTTGTAGAGGATATTGACGGTATTGTTATCGGCTTAGTTGAGCTTATCGAGATAAACTACATCCACCGAAGCGCTGAGTTTCAGATCATCATTGCGCCGGAGCACCAAGGCCGTGGCTACGCCATGGAGATGATACACAGAGCGTTAGATTATTCATTTTCTATCCTCAATCTGCGTAAAATTTATCTGTTGGTCGCAGTAGAAAATGAAATTGCAATCCACTTATATAAAAAGTGTGGGTTTATAGAAGAAGGGCACTTAATTGAAGAGTATTTCATTAATGGTGGTTATCGAGACGTTAAGCGCATGTATATTCTGAAGCATCAATATCAAAAGTCGATGGAAGAGAAGAAAGAGAGCAATTAATTCGTCGCAGCTTCAGCCTACCCAATCAGCTATAAATAAAAACGCAGTTCAATCACTGCGTTTTTATTTCATCTAAACTCGGGGTACCGATTAATTCTTATTATTGATTTTTCCAGCTATAGCCGAAGCTTAGGAAGTACAACGTAGGGTCTTTGTATCCTGCTAGCTTCGTACCATTCGCCAACGTCGATTCCGACGAGTCAATGATGACAGCTTCAAATGCGACGCTTACTGTATTTTTCTCATCCCAGTTGTAATCAACGCCTGTGCCTAGTCGGTATGCATCACCAGTAGGAACAGTAATGTCCCCCTTCGACTGATCCTCATACATGCTGCTATCAAACGCCACACCAGCATTCCACATCACTTTGCTATTCACCTCATACTGAGTACCAAAAGCGACCTGATAAGTATCCTGAGTATCGACATTCAATGTGGTTTGGTACTCGCTCCAGTCTTGCCAGTTCACGTTACCCATCCACGCAAACTTATCATTTATCTGCTGATAAATACTGAAGATCACTTGTTGAGGTGCAACAGATTCTGAGTTTTCAAACTCAAACTTAGTCTCGCTCGAGTAAGATAGGCCGAAACGCGTCCCTGGAACCAACTCGTACAGAACCCCAAAGCGACCATTGACCTGAACATCGGTATCATCATCTTCGAATGAGAAATTATTATTTGCCGAGCTGGCGTTCGCTTCCACTTGATATTTACCATACTGAATACCGAGCGCAGCCCCCACCGACCACTGGTCATTAATTCGATAAGCAGCACTCGGCTGGACAGTTACCGCTTGCGTAATCGCGGTAGGAATATCTAGTTTAGCAACGGTTCTGTCCACCAACCCTTCGTAGCCCAGTCCAAGACCATAGTTTCCATATAGACCGATACCCAATGTCCATTTTTCGTTCACTTTCTGGCTATAAAATGCAGAGCCCATAGGAACAAAACCAATTACGTTACCCGCATCTCCCGCTAATGTATCCAGCTGTGCATCACCATAAAGACTGATTAAGTGACCAGAGAAAGATTGACCTGAAACATTTGCCAGACCAGCAGGGTTTGCTGCCATAACTGACGCATCCTGTGCTCTTGCAGCCATCCCTGCAGATGCGAGACCGATGTCCGTTGTATTCGTTTCGTATAAGTATAAACCAGCTGCTTGAACCGTCGCGCAGCTTAATAGCGAGCCTGCGACGATGATTTTTGATAGATTTTTCATAACAAAGCCTATTATTTTTAGATAGAACCTATGCCACAGTGAACCGATGTAGGTTATTGAAAAACACTGCCGTTGTTACAAAGCATAGGTCTCAATGAAGTAGAGCGCGAAGAAAGTATTGAATCGATAGTCCAGATTTACTTTTACTCTCCCAAACCTTACTCATATTGGTATAAGGACACGCGATGAAACTGCATGCCCTATGAGATTGTCAGTGTAAAAAACGGTCCTACTCTGGCCGTTTAAACCAGTCTATTTTCAATTTCGATTTACTAGTGAAGAGTAAACACAGCGACAAAAATCAATTTCTGTCTCAATATTTATACACATGAAAGCACTCTGTGCCTCCGCCTCACGCTCTTTCCGACTAAACAGTGAATAAGCAGCTATCATGAGACTCAGTGCATCGCCGAAACCAAAATTAGTGAGCGAACAGTCAATACTAACAAATCACTCCAACTCATTACTTTTATTGATCTTTATTTACACATTTAACTGGTTTCGCGATCTTGTCGACACAATTTTTTGTCAAGCCATACTATGCTTAGGGTGAATATAATCCACTTAAGGGCGTGGTTATGAAATACAAACATATTCTTGTCGCACTAGAACTTGCTGATGAAAGCACAGTGCTGATTGATAGAGCAGTAGAAATGGCAAACTACCTCGACTCCGACATTTCATTCATCCATGTGGATGGTACTCATGGTGAAATTTATCGCGAGCTCGTGGATATCAAAGCAAACCCAGATCATGTACCGCTAAATGAGCATTCGATGGAATGTCTAAAAACATTCAGCGATTATATGGACTACCCACTAAAACACTTCTTTGTGGGTACTGGCGATTTAGCTGACAAACTAGAAACAACCATAAAAGAGCAAGAAGTCGACTTACTGATCTGTGGTCACCATCAGGATTTGTGGAGCAAACTTATCTCCTACTCTCGTCATCTAATAAATAAGTCACCAGTCGATATTCTGGTTGTGCCTATTCACGACTAGGGTTCTGTCAATCAGATACGATATCCAATATAAAGCAAAAGCCGATAGTGAATCACTATCGGCTTTTTTGTATCGACGTTAATTAAAATTAAGACTCAGCCCACTCGTTCACTAATTACTATTAGAGTAGGTACCATCCTGATAGGCCAATGCGATTAAGTAGTACCAACGTAGAAACTAGCTAGGCTAAAGTTTATGAGTTAGATTTGGTAACTATACGCAGCGTACCTGTTCCCAATATAAAACAGGTTGTTACTCCTCAAACGGTAAGCAGCTGGCAAGGATCCCCATGACCAATAAAAAAGTATTAATTCTCTTTGCTCACCCTTCTCAACATCGTTCAGAAGTGAATATAAAGCTATTTAAAGAAGCTCAGAAAATACATGGCGTAACATGTGTCGATCTTTATGGTGAATATCCACGATTTAATATCAATATCGATCGTGAACAACAGCGCTTGCGCGACCATGACGTAGTGATTTTTCAATTTCCTCTATATTGGTACTCTACCCCATCGATTCTAAAAGAGTGGCAAGATCTGGTTTTAGAATATGGGTTTGCTTATGGGACCGATGGTACTGAGTTACAAGGCAAAACCATGCTTTGTGTGCTTTCTGCTGGCGGCAAAGAAGAAGCCTACAAAGCGGAAGGCTATAACCATTTCACGATTCGCGAACTGCTGGCTCCTATTGAACAAATGTCCGCTCTGACAGGCATGAACTACGTCGCCCCTCTGGCGATGTTCGGATCTCGCACCGCAGCAGAAGAAGGCCGGATACCTCGGCATGTGGAACGCTACATAAAGCTATTAACCGCATTGGTTGAAGACAGGCTTGATATTGATGCAGCCGCTTCACTGATTAAACTCAACAGCGCTCTGCCTGAACTGATTAAGGAAGCCTCATGACAGGAATATTTTTACAGGCTTTTGTCTACCTTTTTGCCGCAGTCATCGCTGTACCGCTCGCTAAGCGGTTTGGTCTTGGTTCCGTCTTAGGCTATTTAATCGCGGGCGTTGTCATCGGCCCAATTATTGGCTTAGTTGGAGAAGAGACAACGACAATTCAGCACTTTGCTGAGTTTGGTGTTGTGATGATGTTGTTCCTAGTCGGCCTGGAACTCGAACCTAAAATGCTCTGGGCAATGCGTAATCGCTTAATGGGTTTAGGTGGTCTTCAGGTTGTGGGAACCACTGGCGCTATCATGGCGATTGCCTTGTACTTTGACCAGCCATGGACCATTTCGCTGGCGATAGGTTTGATTTTTGCCCTTTCTTCCACGGCGATCGTACTGCAAACTTTCAGCGAAAAAGGTTTAACGAAAAGTGATGGTGGGAAAAACGCATTTTCCGTGCTTCTTTTTCAAGATATTGCCGTTATCCCAATGCTGGCTTTCATTCCACTTCTCGCATTACCTGAACTCGTGGAGCTCGCTCAACAAACTGCTCAAACTGCAGCGCAGCACCACGACGATTTAAATCTCGTCGCCGATTTACCAGGCTGGGCGTACGGGCTGGTGATAACCGCTTCGATTGCTATCGTCGTTGTTGGCGGACACTATTTGAGCCGTCCTCTACTCAGTTACGTTGCCAGCTCAGGGCTGCGCGAAATCTTTACCGCCACCGCCCTGATGTTAGTGATCGGTATCGCTGCACTGATGAGCCTGGTTGGCCTATCACCTGCGCTGGGAACCTTCTTGGCCGGAGTAGTGTTAGCCAACAGCGAGTTCCGCCATGAGCTTGAATCCAACATCGAACCATTTAAAGGGCTATTACTAGGCTTGTTTTTTATCACCGTTGGCGCGGGGATTAACTTTTCCGTTTTGTTTGGTGAATTCTGGTTAATCTTGGCGCTGACTCTCAGCGTCATGGTGTTAAAAGCCTTAGTGCTGTTTAGCCTCGGGATCATCTTCCGAGTTAAAGGCAGTAACCGCTGGTTGTTCACGCTGAGCTTGGCTCAAGCCGGTGAGTTCGGTTTTGTACTACTCAGCTTCTCAGTACAAAACCACGTGATCCCTTATGAGTTATCACAAACCCTGTCTCTTGTTGTCGCGATATCCATGTTCCTGACGCCAGGACTGTTTATTTTGTTTGATAAGGTCATTCTGCCTCGATTCGAAAGTCAGTCTAATCAACGAGAAAGTGACACGATTGAAGAAAAAGGAACGGTAATCATTGCGGGAATCGGGCGCTTCGGGCAAATAGTGAATCGCTTATTGGTGTCCAATGGGGTCAATACCGTGGTGCTGGACCACCAAGCCGATCAAGTTGATAACTTACGCCAAATCGGTACTCGTGCCTATTTTGGTGATGCAACTCGTCCAGACATGCTTCATACCGCTGGCATCGAAGAAGCAGCAGCATTTGTCGTCGCTATCGACAACCGAGAAGCCAGTGTTGAGTTAGTCAAATACGTAAAACACACCTACCCGAAGGTAAAAATTCTCGCGCGCGCTTTCGACCGAGGCCATGGCTACCTTCTGAGGCAGGCGGGAGCAGATATTATTGAGTCAGAAACTTATCACTCAGCGTTAGAATTGGGAGGGCAAACAATGAATGTTCTTGGCATTCACCCTTTCTATGTCGAACAGCAAAAAGCGACCTACAAACGCGTCGAGGAGCGTAAATCAGAAATGCTGTACAAAGCGTGGGAAGACGACTCGGAAGGGAAACGCTTTGATAACAACTATCGCCTGCTGTTTATTCAGTTAGAGGAAAAGATGGCAGAGGAAATGGGCAAAGACCGCCACGACAATCTTTCTCGTTCTGAGCGTGGTTGGACTCCGCCACCAAAAGAATATGCTGAGACCTTTGAGGGGGAAAACGTTCACGAACTGCACCTTCCCAAGGAAGAAACCTAGTAGTTTGCTAAACAAAAAAACCTCCCTGATTTAGGGAGGTTTTTAATATTTAGAACACCACTACACGCCACTAGAAGTCGAAATCACATAAGATCATTCATTAAAATCTCATATTCTTCACTCGCTTCCTCGACTAAATGAGAAAGCTCTCTAGCGTCAGAAACCGCAAGCTTGAATTGCCAAGGAGTCGCGTTGTCTTTACCGCAAATTCGCGTCTCGTTGCCGCGGCTTTCAAAAGACAAATCGTCAAACGCGGTCGAGTGACACTCTTGAAGTTCGACGATTTCGACTTTTAATTTACCGACTGGGTTTACTTCTATATGCGCGTGTAAATCCGGGCGTCTGGATAAACAATAGTCTCGATGAACTGCAATCATAGCCGTCTCCTTGTGCCTGCCGATTCAACAATAAGTGTAGATGAACTAATGTGACCGACAGGTGAAAAAATGGTTAAGATTGATCTGTCTCATCAGATCAAACAAGTTTTCTCCCAAACCAAAATATCGGCATGAAACTCTCCGAATGCACGGGCGATGAAAGCGAAATTCTGGCTGCGCTTGTGATTAAACCGATAAGGGTGAAAACGCTACTCGCTGAACTGGTATAAATATCACATTTCTCAATGCTTCCCCAAAATGCACAATATTTCTCCGAAATGCAAAGTGTCGACGCACTGAAATCTTTAAAGTCATTTGTCAGAACCATCTTACAACTGCGTTCTTAGGTTCATTAGGTAAGAAACCTCAAATAACAACAAGGAAACCCTATGTCTGACTTTAAAACTCTACCAAAGCTAATCACCGTTGCTGTCGCACTTGGGTTAGCAGGTACTGCGACCGCTGCTAACGATAAAGACAATCTACAAATTCAGGACAGTGGCGTTAAGTACACTAAAAAAGCAGAATCCATGCTGAAAAAACTTAGCCTCAGCGAAAAACTGGATATCTTGTCTGGCCCGGGTATGGACTTAACAACCTATCAAGGTCAGGACGCGATTAATCTCGATCCTGAAAAAGATGTGACAGGTGTAGCTGGCTACATCAACGGTGTTAAAAACAAGAAATTGGATATTCCAGCAGTGAAACTGGCTGATGGTCCTGCTGGTTTAAGAATTCAACCATTACGTGATGGTGACAGCAACACGTATTACGCAACCGCGTGGCCAATTGGCTCCTTGCTGGCTTCGACATGGGATACCGAACTGGTTCAAAAAGTAGGTCAAGCTGAAGGTAACGAAGTCAAAGAATATGGCGTCGACTTTTTGTTAGCACCAGGCATGAATATTCAGCGTAACCCACTTCTTGGTCGTAACTTTGAGTACTATTCAGAAGACCCAGTCTTATCAGGCAAAATCGCAGCGGCGATGGTGAACGGGCTCCAGTCCAACAATATTGGTGCGACCATTAAACACTTTGTCGCAAACAATGCCGAGACCAACCGATTTTTCAATAACACGGTCGCCGATCCACGAACCCTGCGTGAAATCTATCTGAGAGGTTTCCAGATTGCCGTGGAAGAAGCGCAGCCGTGGGCAATCATGAGCTCATACAACCTGGTTAATGGTACATACGCTAACCAACGTAAAGATCTGATGACTGATATCCTGAGAGATGAATGGGGCTTCAAAGGACTGGCAATGTCAGACTGGTTTGCAGGTAATGTATCTGGATTGAGAAGTGACTTCACCGGCCAAGTCGAAGGCGGACGAGATGTAGAGTCAGCGGCCAAGCAAGTGAAAGCTGGCAACGATTTGATTGAACCAGGCGGTGTAAAAACGGATCTTCTTAACTCTTATAATAACGGTACGCTGACACTAGAAGAGATCGATAACAGCGTTGTGGCAATTCTTGCTCAAATGCAGAAAACCCCTTCTTACAATAACTACAACTACTCCGATGCACCGGATCTTGATGCACATGCGGCACTAGCCAGACAAGCCGCTGCAGAAGGTATGATTCTACTTAAAAATACAGATTCTGCCCTTCCACTTGCATCAGGTAGTAAAGTGGCTTCATTTGGTACCACTCAAGTGAATACCCTCAAAGGTGGTACGGGGAGTGGTGATGTGAATGCTGCTTACATCGTAGATATTGCCTCGGCGCTAGAGAACAAGTTTGAGCTTAACCAAGGACTTACAAGCTACTACAGCGACTACTTCGAAGCCAACAAACAATCGACAGGAGCGCTAATCGGTGCTTTTGAATTCTGTTTAGAGCCAGAAGTTGATGCTAGCTTGCAAGCACGTGTCGACGCCGCGGCTGAAAATGATGATGCGGCAGTCATTACCATCGGCCGTCAGGCTGGTGAAGGTGGTGACCGAAGTGCAGAACAAGGTGATTACCGCCTGACAAATGAAGAGTTGGCGATCATTAATGCCGTATCCACAGCATTCCACGAACAAGGCAAAACGGTCACAGTGGTCCTCAATGTAAACGGCCTTGTTGAAACGACTGGTTGGTCAGAGAAAGTAGACTCTATTGTTCTTGCCTACATGGGTGGTCAAGAAACCGGTAATGCAGTCGCTGATATACTATCTGGTGCAGTTAACCCAAGCGGTAAACTTGCGCAAACTATGCCAGTAAACTATGCAGATGTTCCATCAGCAGATACGTTCCCAGGCGCTGATACCGATGGGGACGGTCTAGAAGATGAGTCTCTATATAACGAAGGTATCTACGTCGGCTACCGCTATTACTCTTCGTTTGATAAGGCTCCGGCATACCCATTTGGTTACGGCCTGTCATACACGAACTTTGAGTACAGCAACCCATCGATTGTCTCCAATACGTTGTCCAAAGGTGGTGCATCAGGCTCTATTACCATCAGCACCACAATTACTAATACCGGTAGTGTGGCTGGTAAAGAAGCGGCTCAGGTTTACGTAAATGCACCAGAAGTGAAGCTGAAAAAACCAACCATCGAGCTCAAAGCCTTCAATAAGACAGATCTGTTGAACGCTGGTCAGTCTGAGACATTGACTTTCAAGATCCCAGCTCAGACCCTCGCGAGCTTTGATGCGGAAAACAATCAATGGATCGTTGAACCAGGCGCTTACACCGTCTATGTCGCGCCGTCTTCAGATGTGACTGGCACCGAAGCACCATCAGTACAATTTACTGTGAGCAGTGAGATTGTTGTAAGTCAAACAACTCCGAACGCGCTTGCATTAGAAGAAGGCGTCACAAAAGAAGATCTTCTGACTATTAAAGAGTAATTCACGTTTACCGATCAAAGCCCGAAATTTTATTTCGGGCTTTTTTTAGTTCTTATGTTGTCCATACGTTAGCTATCCACATCAATCGATCATCAGAAGTAAGAATCTGATCTCGATTCCTATTTTTTCACGAAGTAAAATATATTTTTAGCAGTAGATCACTAATTCATTTTTCCGTAACGGAAAAATATCAAAAGAGATATACCATGTTAATGGTTGGGTTTTGTTCATTTATAATCTTAATAAAGGACGAATAATGAATGGCAGTGTCTCTAATGTATTAACATCTACAATGCTTCAACAACTATCTGTATTAGGACATGATACAGATAAAATTATACAAAGTTGCGGTATTAACAAATATGAACTCAATAAAAAGAATGGACGAATCTCTTCGGCTGCGCATTATGCTCTTCTTGAAACGTTTATGCCTCACCAAAAGCGATTCTTTAAAGATTCTGGGTTAGAGGGCATGTATTCATTATTCCCTGATTTATTTAGTTTATGCATTAATGAGTCTTCTGCAGAGTCGGCTATGAGTAGCTATATTCAGTACCGCGCCGTCATTGGCAGTTGCGACCAGTGCGAAGTACAAGTAGATCAAGATACGATGAAGATAAAATATACTGATACTGGGCCGAATAAAATGATTTCCAGTGCATTATCAAACTTTGTCTTTATTCGTGAAATTATTAGCCAGTATATTTCAGATGGAAAATACTCTGTAGGGTTAACTCATACGAACTTGATTCCGCATCATACAGCAAACGAAAAACTCGATACTAAATGCTTATTTGGCCAAAACGAAAACTACTTAATTGTAAAATCTCCGCAAATAAACAAAAGAAATGCCTTTTTTAACGAGAACCTCTACAGGCTACAAAAAATAAATTTAGATAAAGTCAATCATGAAATTAATCAAAGTAAGTTTTCATTTATTGTTGAAGATATTGTGAGTTCTTTAGTATCTGAACAACTGGTTTTTTGCGATCAAAAAATTTTGGATAATGTTTGCGACAAATTAAAAATGAGTCGCTGGACACTTAATAAAAAGTTAACGATAGAAAATACGTGTTTTACCGATATTTTTAATAAAGTCCGGTTAGATAGAGCCGTCAAACTTCTCACCGAAACCAATAAGAGCATGAACGAGATCAGTGAACTGACTCGATTCTCTTCTCAATCAGTATTTTCCAGATTTTTCCGTTCGCACACCAATATGTCGCCTAACCAGTACCGAAAACAAGCTCGTCACGCCTGAGCTAAGGCACGATACTGTTGTTCGAAACAATCACAACACATAGATAGCTTGTTTAACGCCTTGATTAATCGACGTTAAACAAGCTTAGAGCACTACAGCTGGGCCAATAGTAGCATCGACGACTTGGCCGGTACCTTGATCTCATCTTGGGACGAAACTGAGTTTCCAGTCATCATATCTAACCAATTTCCTTCTGTTGCAAGCGACAAAGACTGCGGACGAGATGATTTGTTGAGGACCACAATACCTTGCTCCCCCCGCTCTAACACCAGCATGTCGTCGTTACCTTCGAGAACCTTCATAGGTTGACCATGAACGGCGTTGTGGAACTTAATCATGGTGGCCATCCGAGGATCACTCCATGCATCTTTCCATCTTGGTTTGCCACTTTTACCTTTAATGCCACTGGTGTCTAAATCGGTGTAAACCAGAGGAACACCGCCATCTCGACCCAATATATATGCATACGCCAGCCATTCGTCTTCTTCATCCATAACTAAGTCGAGGAACACATCGTTATTCGGGATGTCATGCGTCACTGCAAAAGTAATGGCTCGCCCCGGAGACAGTGCCTCACCGAAACAATACGGATCAATTAACGTCTTAAAACTGCCGTTTTTAGAAAACGCTTTAAAAATGGTGGTAAACAACGGGAAGTCATAAGCACCTAAGCGAGTTTCTTGTAAATATGGCTCTAGAAACAGCTGATACTCTTCGACGGTCGCCCCGCCATCTGTAATGATCTCGCCAAAAATGTGCACATCTTGGGTAATATCATCGGTCCAGACTAGCTTAAGATGCTCAAGGGTCATATGTTTAGCCGCATCAATACGGAACCCTTTTACCCCGATCTTTTTCAGTGCTTTTAAATAGGCGCGTTGCTGCTCAACAACATGATCACAAACACGCAAAGTCGGTAAACCGGGATCCGCTGGTCCTCCAGTAATTCGGCCATTTTGTACTTGCCATTTGTCTTTCCAGTTCTTAATACCGAACGCTTTCACGAAATCTTCTTCAGTGAATAGTGGCTCAGATAAGTCACCAAACAGCTTGAGCGCTTGGTATTTCTCTGGGTTCTTTTGGTATTCCTGTAAAATCTCTTTGCTTGGGTATTGCAGATCTGAGCGCATGTGCGCTTCATTCGCCATATGGTTGAACACAACGTCTGCGTACACAAGCACACCAAAACGACCCAGTTCATTAACCATATGGATAAAATCTTGAGTGTTACCAAGGGCATTGTCGATAACACGATAATCTTGAGGTTGATAGCGCTGCCACCAGCGTTCATCGTTAGCGCTTTTCATTGGTGGAGAGACCAGAACAGAACCATAGCCTAGCTCATGGATCTCTTTTGCACGTCGGGCAATGTCAGCATACTTCCAATCAAAAGCATGCAGAATCACATTCGCACCAGATGATTGTATTTCCTGTAAGCCACTCATGTTTTTTCTCCTACTAGCTTCCACTTACTCGTTGCTGCTTGTTTGGTTTTCGATTCACAGTAAGCGGATTCAATAGTAAAAATTATAAGTGCTATCGCTAGGAGCCCCTCACCCTTTGAGGTTTTACTCAAGGATGAAAATAAAGGCGTACACCCTACTCCTTTCCCACACATAAAGGCTTACTTTGCTCTTTACCGTGTGACAGCTCTTATAATAACGCTCCCCTAAAATATGTAATCCTTTGTTTTATAATCCAATTTTAATCATATAAATACAAAGCTCACATACTCCCTCGTTTCACTAATCTTGATAAAACAAGCACTTCCAATCCTCTAGATAACAAAAATTAAACAAAATGATTCTGGACACTGGATCACATTCGGGGAGAAATAAAACCGTTCTCAATTAGAGTAAAACAAGCACAATTCAAGCCAAGGACCCCGATAAACAGCCGTTTTTCCTATCGCGTTGGTGAGCAATGCGTAGATATAGCCGCTGAAAGAGGTGTTAAATAGAGAATCAAATTTAAGGTGAGACGGTTGTAGTCGGAGCGTACTTCCCCAGACAGTCTAAGGAAGTACGAATAACCTAAACACGGGTTAAGTTGTTAGTCGACAACATAAATTGCCAACAAAGCTGTCGAGTATGTAAACAGGCTAAGGTAACCTACAATTTACTGCGACAGATAGTATTTATAAAGCGAGCTTTAATATCTCCACTGCATCCTCAGGCGTGACGTCTTTATGCTCACCCATTGCCAGCATACCGTGTTGAATCAACTTGTCTTTAACGGCAGGAATGTCGTTCTCACCTAAACCGTATGCAGATAGCGTGGTGGGATTCCCCATTGCGGTAAAGAACGCTTCTGTTTTTTGAATGGCAGCATCAATTTGCTCATCTTCTGTGCCAGACGTGATGTTGAATACGCGCTGAGCATATTGCAGCAATTTGCCTCGTTTTTGTGCTTTTTTATATTTCCACATGGCAGGAAGAACGATCGCTAAAGTCTGCGCATGATCCAATCCATACAGTGCGGTCAGCTCATGGCCAATGGCATGCGTTGCCCAATCCGTAGGGACACCACACTTCAGTGTGCCATTGAGTGCTATTGTCGCGGTCCACATCAGATTTGCACGTACTTCGTAATCGTTAGGTGTTTCAAGAGCCAGTGGGCCATCTTCCAAGACATTAAGCATCAGACTTTCTGCGAAGCGATCAGACACTTTAGCATTCACTGGGTAAGTCAGGTATTGCTCCAAAATGTGTACAAAGGTATCGACAGCACCATTGGCAATTTGTCGTGCCGGCAGAGAGTACGTGGTTTCAGGGTCTAGGATAGAGAAGGACGGGCGAACATACTCTGAGCCAAACGACAGCTTATCTTGTGTTTCTGCGCGGGTAATCACGCCGTTTCGGTTCATTTCTGATCCTGTCGCAGGCAACGTCAGCACACAGCCTAACGTTAAGGCGCTTTCTACACAGCTTCCCCCCGTCGCGATGATGTCCCAGTAATCGCCTTCATAACACGCAGCAGCACTAATGAACTTACTGCCATCAATAACGGAGCCACCGCCTACAGCAAGAATGACATCAATGTCTTGTTCCTTGGCGATTTCCACCGCTTTCACTAATGTCTCGTAATGTGGATTAGGTTCGATTCCACCAAACTCAAACACGGTGTAACCATCGAGAGCAGCCATCACGTGCTCGTATACGCCGTTACTTTTGATGCTGCCACCACCGTAGGTGATCAGAATTTTGCTACCGAGTGGCACTTCTTCTGTAAGCGTCGAAATTTGACCTTTACCGAAGTGCACTTTGGTAGGGTTGAAGTAGGTAAAGTTGTTCATATTGCGTCCTGGGAATCGATGTATTGTTTTGGCTATCGATAAATCCTCAACGATTAAAGCACTACAAGTCAAGGGCAATCGACATTGATATCAATATGAATACTGACTTTTCAATCAATTGAAATATGATAGAGTTTCGACAGCTTTACATAACGTTAACGGAGTAATAATGCAGTACGATGTGATTGTTGTCGGTGCAGGATCGATGGGCATGTCCACAGGCTACTTTTTAGCTAAACAAGGGAAAAAAGTACTACTTCTTGATGCTTTTGATCCACCCCATTCACACGCCAGTCATCATGGTGAAACCCGCATTATCCGCCATGCATACGGAGAAGGTGAAGAATACGTACCATTGGCGTTACGAGCGCAAGAATTGTGGGGCGAGTTAGAACAGTTATCAGGCAAATCTTTGTTCCTCAAAACAGGTGTTCTTAACATTGGTGATGAGCACTCACCTTTTATCTCGATGCTGATTGCCAGTGCAAAAAAACATCAGCTTCCGCTTGAAATTTTAAGTGCGGATGAGGCGAACCAACGCTTCGAAGGCCTCAACCTGCCACCAGAATATATTGGTTGTTTTGAGTCGACGTCAGGCGTGCTTAGGGTGGAAGATTGCATTCAGGCATACCGTGATCTCGCCCTTGCTCACGGCGCAACACTGCTTACACACCATAAGGTCTCTGGCATTGAACGCCTTGAAGATGGCGTCAGGGTTACAGCAAACGGCAATACATTTCAGGGTAAGAAATTGGTCGTCTCCGTTGGTGCATGGTCAAACGACCTGCTGGATATGCTAGACATAAAGCTCCCTATCAGCCCTATCCGTAAAACCTTTGCCTGGTATAACGCACCAGAGGCACTTTACGGTGAAGGAACTTTCCCAGCCTTTTCCTTTGTGACGCCAGAGGGTATCTATTACGGATTCCCAAGTATTGATGGCGCAGGATTAAAAATAGGCCGTCATGATCTAGGTGAAGACCAAGATCCCAACGCAGAGATCACGCCTTTCGACAACCAAGCAGATTCAGCAGACCTTCAACAACTACTAGATAAACACATGCCCCACGTTGAATCGCTGAAGTTTGGTAAAACTTGTATGTACACCCGAACGCCAGATGAAAACTTCATTATCGATAAGCACCCTGATAACGACAATGTCGTGCTAGTGTCCGGCTTTTCAGGGCATGGATTCAAATTCGCCAGTGTGATTGGCGAAGTGGTCGCTGATATGGCGATTGATAAACCGGCTAAGTTTAACTTGTCGCTGTTCTCTGTGGACCGGTTTAATTAAACCCAGCGCTATTAAGAAAATAGCCAGGTCGAATTTGAACATGGTTGATTATATACAACCATGTTCTTTTGACTGGTTTCTAGGCTTGAGTTGTTTCACCAATCAGCGTGGCATCGCCAATAAAGTAGCCATCTTCGCCAAACCGCTTGATAGAATCGCCATCCAAAATAACCGTTACTCTGCGTACATCCGCAAATTGCCAGTTACGCCACTGGTACATAAAGTGATTATTTTCAATCCACCAGTAACCTTCATCCGCGTCATTCGGTCTATCCGACACCCCTGTCATCTTGCCATCCGCCTGAAAGGTGATTCGGTATGGGATATTGAAGCAATCTCTTGTCAGAACGACCCTGTCAGAAAGTAACTCTCGTATACGCTTGCCGTTTAAGCGAACGCCTTCTGCATCTTCTACTCGCGGAATAGGTAGTATTTTCTTTGCCAATTGAGCGAGCTTCTCGATACCGCTGCGAATATCAGAATTCTTTATCGACTGAAAGCTGAGGCGGAAACTGTTATTACGCTTTTCACACGTATAATACTTGGCACCGTTGTTTATCAATATGCCATGAGCCTTCGCCAATTCCTCAAGTAAACCGGCATCAAAGTCTTCACGGTAATCTATCCAAAATGCGGTTCCCGCGAGCGAGGGAATAACACCGGACTGAGGAAAATAAGTGTTTAACGCTTTTTCCATGGTTAACCACTTCTCACGATATTTCTTCAACATCTTCTGGATTAACGAATCGTAATAACCAAGGCTGATGAAAAGTGCCAACGTCTGGCAGTTGTTCTTTGGCGGTAAACTATGCATCCGCTGCTGAACTTGCCTTATCTGCTTAATAAGCGGTGGCGAAGCCACAATAAACCCTAACCTTAAGCCCGGTGCGATAATCGAGGAAAAGCTAGAGATATAAATAATACGCTCACTCGGGTACTCGCTACGAAGCGCCGGGCACTTGTCGCTGATAAAGTTGATGTCATGCTCAAAGTCGTCCTCAATAACGAGCAAATCTTCCTGTTCAGCCTTTTTCATCAATTGTTTTCTTCGTTGCGAAGACATTCTAACCGTCGTAGGAAACTGATTACTCGGTGTCGTGTAAACAAGCTGACAGGAGTTCAGTCTGTCGTCGACAACCATGCCTTCTCTATCGACTTCTAACGGTTGAACGTTGGCTCGCCTTGCTCTGAACTGCTGAAGGGCTTCAGGGTATCCGGGGTTTTCAAAGCCGACTTTTGTATAACGTGAAACCAACAGTTTGGAGATTAAATACAAGCTGTTCTGACAACCATGAGTTAACGCTATCTGATCCGCATCGACAAAAATTCCGCGATTCGGCAGTACCCGGGTTCGAATCTGCTCAATAAGATCGTGGTAGTCATTATCGTCGGAAGTCCAACTTTTGTGATTGATCTTATTCAGTGATTGAATACTGCATTTTCGCCACTCGGATACCGGGAAGAGATCCTCATCGACCTGACCATGAACAAAGAGGTAAGGATAATTCTTGAGATTATTCGCGGCTGAGCCATGCGCTTCATCGCCTTCTATCAGGTATTTTTCCCAATCCAGTTGCCTTTCAGATTCAAGTACGCGTTCAGGGGCTTTTTTTTCGGAGACTTCTAACTCAGGATTAACGAAGTAGCCTTTTCGCTCTACCGAAATGAGTAAACCTTCATCGGTGAGTTGGTCATAGACTCTGAGTACAGTGTTCCGAGATACAGAAAGGGACTGAGCGAGCTTTCGTGATGATTCAAGGCTGCGGTGTTTGGAAACAAAGCCATCAAATATCGCCTGAGAGATGCTGCTTTTGATTTGTTCTTGTAACGTACGAGAATCGAGAGGATCGATGTGAATGTAACCCTGGAGCATAAATGACCTAGCCTTTACTGCGCCGGCCATTTACACATGCCCGGCTTCAACTACTTAACCTGAATTCAGGTCACTAAACCATACCACTCAAAAGCAGCACGTTAAATGCCGCTTTTGAAGGTTTTATCAGCTATCGAGTTAAAGCCTGCAACTCAGATTTGATGATATCTAACCCTTTACAGATCAGTTCATCTTCAATCGTTAGCGGTGGCAGGAAGCGGATAACGTTTCCTTTTACGCCACATGAAAGCAATACCACGCCTGCTTTATTTGCACTTGCAACCAGCTTTTTCGTCAGTTCAGGTAATGGCGCTTTAGTACCAGGGTCGTTAAATTCGATTGCGATCATTGCACCAACTTGGCGAATATCACCAATTTGGGGCACTTCTTTCTGCATCTCAGATAACAACTCGGCGAAGGTTTGGCCAATCTGCTCCGCTCTTTCACACAAAGATTCTGACTCAATAATGTTAAGAACTTCAATACCAGCGACACAAGCCAAAGGTGAACCAGCATAAGTACCACCTAAACCACCTGGATTTGCTGAATCCATGATCTCAGCTTTACCAACAATACCCGATAGCGGGAATCCACCAGCGATACCTTTTGCCATTGTAGTGATATCGGGAACGATTCCAAGGTATTCTGAAGCAAACATCTTGCCAGTTCGAGCAAAGCCTGTCTGAATTTCGTCACAGATAAGAACGATACCGTGCTTATCACAAACTTCTCTCAGCTTTTGTGCCCACGAAGCAGGTGCCTGGTAAAAACCACCTTCGCCCTGAATTGGCTCAAAGATCATCGCCGCAACGCGAGTTGGTTCAATATCACACGCGAACAAATCATCCAATGCATCTAAGCTCTGTTGCTCAGAGATACCATGATATTCATTTGGGAACGGCAAGTGATAGATTTCGTTAGGAAAAGGACCAAAGCCTGCTTTGTACGGGGCTACTTTACCCGTTAGGCCCATACACATATTGGTACGACCATGAAAACCACCTTTGAAGGCAATCACGCCACTACGGCCAGTATGCGCGCGTGCCACTTTCACTGCGTTTTCCACCGCTTCCGCGCCCGTGGTTAAAAAGGCAACTTTTTTCTCACCTTCACCCGGCGCAACATCGACGATTTTTTCTGCCAATTCAATAAAGCTGCTGTAAGGGGTCACCATTGAACAAGTGTGACTGAACTTTTCTAGTTGCTCTTTTACTGCTGCAATAATTTGAGGGTGAGAATGCCCCGTGTTCGTTACTGCGATACCAGCGGCAAAATCGATGTATTCTTTGCCTTCGATATCCGTCAAAAGTGCATTTTTCGCACTCTCGATGTATACCGCGCTAAGGTTTGCCATGCCCTTAGCAACTACTTTTTCTTTACGCTCTTGCCATTGTGAATTTGTCATAGCCTTGTTCCTTTAAAACTATCGTCAGTCTGTTGTTTATTACATTCCGCCGAGGCAGATGTATTTAATGTTCAAGTATTCATCGATACCTTGTTTTGCACCTTCGCGGCCAAAACCAGATTGTTTAACGCCACCAAACGGAGCGACTTCATTTGAGATGATCCCTTCGTTCACTCCCACCATTCCGTATTCCAGCTTTTCGGCGATAGAGAACGCGCGAGTCAGCGTATTGGTGTAGAAGTAACTGGCTAAGCCGTAAATCGTATCGTTGGCGAGCGTAACCAGCTCTTCGTCATTGCTAAAACGGATAATTGGGGCGACTGGGCCAAATAGTTCCGTCTGCACAATATCCATATCCTGAGTCACATCCGTCAGAATCGTTGGCTGTACGTATAATCCACCCAAGTCATCGCCACCAAAGGCTACGTTCGCGCCTTGTGCGACAGCTGTTTCGATATAACCCATCACCTGTGCTTTCGCTTTGCTGTCGATAAGTGGCCCAATTGTCACGCCAGGCTCAATACCGTTTCCGACTTTGAGCTCAGCCACAGCGGCTTTGAATTTTTCAACAAATTGGTCGTATACGGCATCCTGCACATAGAAGCGGTTTGCGCAGACACAGGTTTGACCCGCGTTACGGAATTTAGAGGCGATCGCACCTTTAACCGCTTCATCAATATCGGCATCATCAAACACAATAAATGGCGCGTTTCCGCCGAGTTCCATGGATGTACGCTTGATGGTGTCAGCACACTGTTTTATCAGTTGGCTACCCACCCCAGTCGAGCCCGTGAAAGACAATTTTTGAATATCTGGGTGTTGGCAGAAAAGATCGCCAATCGCGACAGAAGAGTGATTGTTCACAACAACCAGCAACTCTTTCGGCAGTCCAGCCTGATAAGCTAATTCAGCGATAGCGTAGGCAGAAAGCGGAGTTTGATTTGCTGGTTTGACAATAAAGCTACAGCCTGCTGCCAATGCTGGCGCGGCTTTACGCGTGATCATCGCAGTCGGAAAATTCCATGGTGTAATCGCTGCAGCAATACCAATTGGCTGCTTGATTGTCATGAGTCTTTTGCTACCCGCTGGTGTCGGAATGGTATCGCCATATGTGCGCTTCGCTTCTTCGGCAAACCACTGAATAAATGATGCGCCGTAAATAATTTCACCTTTCGCTTCAGCTACTGGTTTGCCTTGCTCCAAGGTCATAATGCGGGCGAGATCATCACTGTTTTCGATAACCAGATCGTACCAACGCTTTAAAATGGCGGAGCGCTCTGACGCGGTTCGATCATGCCATAATTTCTGAGCTTGTTTGGACTGCTCAATTAGCCCTTCAATTTGCGCTGGCTGTAGTGATGGAACATAGCCAATCACTTCATTTGTTGCTGGGTTCACAACAGCAATAGCGTCATCGCTTGCATCACACGTTCCCTTTAACAGGGATTGGTTCGAAACCTTGTCCATAATTCACTCTCTTACTTTCGTCTATGAGAAGAATGCTATCGACAAAAAAAACGGCGCCTAAGTACCAGTTTGAAAATATTCATGGTACCAGCATAAAAATTTAAACTGGTACCATCGTATGTCACCGACTGGTTCTATTCCTTTAGCACTCGACTCTTAATATGAGTATCGAAAACGGAATCGACAAACATTTAGAAGAGGACTTTCTATGCTAAAGGGAAAAGGTAAAAAGCTACTGAGCAGTATGCTTGCAGCGACACTGGGATTGGGCGCTATGGCTACTTCAGCGGCAAGTTTTGCTGCAGAGCAGAACTGGCGCTTTGCCAACCTTTATGGCCGTGGAACGGCTTATGGACAAGTTTACGAAAACCTGGCAAAGAATATTGAAACCATGTCTGACGGTCGCATCGCTGTACAGGTTTTATATTCAGGCGAAGGCGTTGGTACTAAGGGCATTCTGGGTGCTGTTAAATCTGGCCTGATCCAGATGGGTGCACCATTTCAATCTATGCACGCGGGTGAACTCCCAGCTGGCGTTGTCGAGATTGGCTTACCGGGTGGTACTGACGATGTGGGCGAACTTTCGACCTTGTTCCACGAAAAGGGTTGGTCTGAAGTATTGAAAGATGCCTATGGTTCTCAAAATCTGGTGTGGTTGGATCCTTACATTCAGCCTCCGGTATACATCATTACTAAAGAAGAAATTAAGTCTGTTGAAGACTTCAAAGGCATGAAAATTCGCGCGCCAGGTGCTTACGGCAAGTTCCTGAAAAACCTTGGAGCTTCACCTGTTTCACTCGCTTGGAGTGAAATCTACACCTCTCTGGCTACAGGCGTAATCGACGGTTCAATTGGCTCGAACATGATTGACCACCGCGACGGTAACCACGTTGAAGTTGCGAAATACATGTACCCGCTACCTCTGGCTGGCGCACAGGTACTGCCGATTGTGGTCAACAAGAAAGCATGGGCAAAGCTATCTCCCGATCTACAAGCTATCGTCAGCGCTGCTACCACCGTTCACGCACAAGAGCAGATGACCAAATCTATCCTGTGGGAATCTCAGGCAATCGCCGACATGGAAGCGAAAGGTTTGAAATGGAGCCCAGAACCATCTGAAGCAGACAAAAAAGCATGGGAAGAAGCGGGTAAATCTCTCGCAGCAGAATACGCAGCAGCAGATAAGTACTCTAAACAGCTTATCGACATATTGGAAAAACAGTAACAAAGAATTGAGAGGTGGAGTTCGCTCCGCCTCTGTTTGTCTGTTTTGCAAGGAGGCCACATGATTGAAAAAATTCTCATAGGATACTGTCGAGTCGTTCAGAGTGTAGTTAGAGGTATTGGGCGTTCTGTTTCCTACCTCCTGCCAATACTCGCTGGTGTCGTCGCTTACGAAGTGTTCGCAAGATATGTTCTGGACCGCCCGACCATTTGGGGATACGACACATCGTTGTTTCTATTTGGTTATATTTCAGCTCTGGGTGGCGCTTATGCACAGCAGAAAGGCGCTCATATCAATGTAGATATTATCCACGCTAAGGTTTCCGAAAAAGTTAGACGCTGTTTCGATTTGCTAACCGCCGTATTGGCGATTGGCTTCTTAGCCGTAATGGCCAAAGTGTGCGGTGGCATGTTTTTCGAAAGCCTGGAGCTTAACTACCGAACTCAGAGTGAATGGGCTCCACCGTTACATCATTTCTGGCTGATGATTACGGTATCTTCAGGGGTATTTATTGCCCAGTACTCAGTGCAAATCATTTGCAACCTGTTCTATCTGCTGACATCCAGAGAACTTCTGAAACCATCAAAGCACGACGTACCTTCTTCGCTTGAAGAGCAGCCGTTCAAAGTAGATTCAACAAAATTTAATAAAGAGCAAAACACAGAGGAAGTGGCATATGGAGATTGAAGTACTTACAGGGGTGTTATTGGCCTGTATCCTTACCGCTTTTGCTTTAGGTGCACAAGTCGGACTCGCATTAGCGGCAATCGCCATGGGCGTTGGCTACATAACGTGGGGTGAAGGTTTATTCAATATTATTCCTACTACCGTTGAGAGCACCTTTTTCAACTTTATCCTTTTGGCGATACCACTATACATTTACATGGGCCAGATTCTGACTCGCTCAGGCATCGGGGATGCCATGTTTAACGCCAGTCAGTTAGCTATCGGGCGAATTCGCGGCTCATTGGCGATCAGCGTTATAGGCGTGTGTTCAATGATTGGCGCTATGGTTGGTATTATCGGCGCAGGTATCATGACGTCGAGCAGCATCGCATTAAAACCGATGCTAGAACGTGGCTACGATAAACGCCTGGCATTGGGTGTAATCATGGCTGGCGGCTCTCTAGGTATCCTCATTCCGCCAAGCATCCCTATGATCATGTTTGCATCCGCGACCCAAAACTCGGTCGGAAAGATGTTTCTTGGCGCTATGGTTCCCGCATTGATTACCATTGTGCTTCTTATTAGCTACGTAGTGATTTCCTGTAAACTCAATCCGGATCGCGCTCCGCTAGACACTGATAGCGACAATGACATCGAGATCCCGAAAGGTTATGAGTTGTTCAGAACTATTCGTGACGGCGCGTCTTCTCTGTTACTCATTGTTGCTGTGTTGGGCAGTATTATCGCCGGTATCGCGACACCGACCGAATCCGGTGCAATCGGTGTTGTAGGTGCGATTATCCTGTCTATTTTGTTTAAACGCTTTAAGCCAGCAATGGTTCAGAAAGCCGGACTACAAACGGCAACCTTAGTCAGCGTCGCGATGTGGATAATCCTTGGTGCGTCAGTATTCAGTAACTTCCACCTTCTGATGGGAGTACAAGGCATGGTTTCAGACATCACAACCAGTCTCGATCTGCCACCGATCATGATCATCATCATGTTCCAGATCATCATGCTACTTCTGGGCTTCATCATTGATGAGTTCATTATTGTGTTGATGTGTGCGCCGATCTTTACACCAGTCGCTGTCGCACTGGGTTACGACCCTATCTGGTTTGGTGTTCTGATGATCCTAAACATTGTTATCGCAGTACAAACTCCACCTTATGGTTTCGCTCTGTTCTACTTAAAAGGCATCGCGCCAAAAGGCATTACCATGCTGGATATCTATAAATCAGTCACCCCATTTATCCTGGTGCAATTACTGGTTTTGTGTATCGTTATGGTTTTCCCAGATTTGGTCACTTGGCTACCAAACCAAGTCATGGGCTAGATATTAGAGAAAGGAAAGGCTGTTGCAAAACAGCCTTTTTTATTGCGTTCAAGATGTTAGCCACGACTGAATTTTATCCGCTTGAGGGACTCCGCCAGAATGCACCAACTCTTCGTCCATCACCACGGCTGGTGTAGACATCACTCCGTAGTTCATGATGGTTTCCATATCCGTAATTTTCGTCACTTCAACCTCAACACCTTGCTCCGCGGCAATTTTTTCAATCAAGTTAGCGGTATTAACGCAGTTCGCACAACCTGACCCCAACACTTTAAAAATTTTCATCTCCAGCTCCTAAAATCGCCACAGTGGTAAATTAAATATCCATCCCATCATCGTAAACGCGAGCAGCAACATACCGAAAAGCATACCAAGAAGCCGCCACTGCATAACTTGTTTCAGCATTACAAACTCAGGAACACTCGCCGCAACAGTACTCATACAAAATGCTAATGTTGTACCGATTGGCAAACCATTTTGAAGTAAGCTTTCCATCACCGGGATCACACCAGTCGCATTCGAATAGAGCGGAATACCAATAAGTACCGACGCCGGAACCGACCACCATTGACCGGATCCCAAATGTGTTTCTATCCAACCATCAGGAACAAAGCCATGTAAACCAGCGCCAATGCCGACCCCAATAAACACCCACTTCCAGACACGACCTACAATCTCGACCATCTCTTGCTTGGCAAACGTGTGTCGCTCTGACAACGTTATTCCCGCGCTCCCATTGTCACTTGGAGTTTCATGACTCTGTTGCGGAGTTTTGGCGTTTCGCATCGCCTTTGATGCCAGTGGCTGTAACCAGCGCTGTGCGCCGATCACATCAAGGATCCAGCCACTCACGATGCCGATAAGCATCCCTATCACCACGTACATAACGGTGAACTTCCAGCCAAGTAAACTGAATAGCAACAACACGGCGATTTCGTTAATCAATGGCGAGGTGATCAAGAAAGCCATAGTGATACCAATAGGAATACCTGCAGAGGTAAACCCTAAAAAGATTGGAATGCTAGAACAAGAGCAAAATGGTGTGATTGCGCCAAAGAAGCTGCCCGCAAGATAACCAAACCATCTACGTTTTCCCGCTAAATAGTGCCGCACTTTTTCGACATTTAACGAGGCTCTAAACAGCGCAATCACATAAATCATGACGACCAGTAGCACCAGGATTTTACTGACGTCTTCAATAAAAAAGTGAATAGCATCCGCGAGCTTGGTATTGGGCTGAAAAGAAAAAAGCTGGTAAGTCACCCAATCAGCGAGACGTGTAAAAACCTCAAACATATCGAATCCTTATACTTACTACGATGACCTGTCTGCTCATCGATGTTGCAAGTAAGTCAACAGCGTGAGACAAGGCACTCTGATACCTTGAGAAATAAGTTCTTTTACTCTAATTCTAGTCTATATCTTCAGGCTAATTTCATTTAACAGCACTATTTCACCTTTGTTTTTTAATCTTTCACGACAAGCATTTAATAGTCTTATTGGCTAGAAAACACCAAGTTGAAACCTTCGACATCATCATTGCCGAATCCTTAGCTATAGTTAGTCACAGATACAACGATCAAGGATTTGTAAAATGAACGATGAGACAAACCCGAAAGATAAAAGCAACTGGGCAATTGGCGGTGGAACACTACTCGGCTTAGGGGTAGGAATGATCTTTATTCAGCATTCTGCGCTCGCCTTTGTCGGCTGTCTGATTGCTGGCATCGGGATGGGGTTAATCATTGCGGCCGTCATTAGCTACAAAAAGTAAATTCGATCGCTTGAATGATAAACAGATAAGGAACATTAGGTACTTTTCAAATTAATCAGGAATCTTATCCAAAGATGAACCATTATTAATTCATAGGTTTAGCGCAGCCAATAAGACGTCCAGTAAGTATGAATGTTCCTGATATTTTCATATCATCGATCTTAGGTATCGTACTGTTAATCACGGTATCCGTGGCTTCGTCCCTGATAGCAAGAGCGCTGCGAGTCCCCTTCCCAATTATTCTGGTGATGTCTGGGGTTTGCCTTACACTTCTACCCGAACTGCCAGCAGGCATCAGCATATTCTACGAACCCGATATTGCAGAGAAGACCATCTTATTCGTCTTCCTACCGTTATTGGTGTTTGAGGCCGCCTATAAATTCGATTTCGCTAAGTTCACCGCTAACTGGTCCGCGATTATGATCATGGCCATTCCCGGCGTCATGTTCTCAACGTTAGTCATTACGGCGACACTTGTTTTTATTGGTATTTTAACGCCTCAGACCGCCCTAATCCTTGGGATTATTTTAAGTGCTACCGACCCAAGCGCCACGATCGCTATTTTTAAGGAGTCCGGCGCGCCTAAAGATCTCATTACGATTGTAGAGGGAGAAAGTTTATTCAATGATGCAACCGTCATTGCAGCATACAAAATCGCAGTGCTAATTTTTGCCATGCACCTAACCCCGACCGAAATGGTAGTCACCGGGCTGTGGCAATTCACTTGGGTCTTTTTAGTCGGTGCACTTTGTGGCTATGTCACGGGTCACCTGCTTCTTTGGCTGATGAAGGCGCTGCCCGACGATCCTTATATCGAAATAAGCATCAGCCTTGTCACTGCGATTGGATGCTTTGTCGCTGTTGAGCAGTTTGTCCATGCCAGCAGTATTGTCGCTTTGACTATTTGCGGTTTGGTCTTGGCAAAAAACACACCATTGCCGATAAGTAATGAGTCCAATCAGTATCTAAATAGCTTCTGGACCTACTTATCCGATCTCGCTAAAGCCATGATTTTTATACTGGTGGGGTTGTGGTTAAACTTGGAGTTGATCGCGTCGCACTGGTTAAACACTCTGCTGGTGATCATCAGCATGCTTGCCGCAAGGGCGGGTTTTGTGTACTGGATTTTGCCATTTTTCGGGCGACTTAGCCGCCTGTCTTACTCGCTGCCTCGATCATACCAGCACATCTGCTTATGGGGTGGGCTAAGAGGTGCGGTCACTCTTGCACTTTCGATATTGGTGATTACCGATACCTCATTATTTGCTATCGAAGAACGAGAAACCATGTTAGCCGTCGCCATGGGTGCGGTGTTCTTTACCATTTTAATTCAAGGGCTGACGTTATCTCCTCTTGCGAGCCGCTTAAAACTGGATGAAACCAGCATTGAAGAGAAGATTACAAAGAAAGAACTTATGTTATCGGCGATGAAAGCCAGTGAGAAAGTGTTGGCACATCTGGCTAAAACACCGTTAGCCGACAGCGGTGCTCCTGATGAAATCATGCAATCACTTAAATCGCATGTGGATGAAGAAAAGCGCGATTTACGCCATCTCTACACCACAGAAGTGGACACTCAAAGTTTGTATAAGAAACTCATCATGGAAGGCCTGAGTATCGAAAGTGAATATCTCTATCTGCTTTATGATCAAGGCTTGATATCAATGGAAAGTTATCAAAAGCACAGAGAGTTTTTTGATCAACAAATGGATGCGGCTCGACATAAATATCAACATCCAGCCACTCAAACTACTCATAAGCGATGGCTGAGACGCGCGCTTGATAAATGGTCACACAAGCCTACGTCAGATGTGTCCATTCAATACGAACTCGCTTGGTCGCGATTACTTACTACCGATTTAACGCTTATCGAACTTAAAGCTCTGCTAAACGACTACCCAGTTGAACCCGCTTTGAAAAAACAAGTGCTTCAGGTTTGGGCGTCCTGGCGCCAGCAAAGCGCAGATACCGTCAGTCAGCTGGACAAAACCTACCCCGTGATTACGGCGACAGCCCATAGAAAATGGCTACATCATATGCTGAATACGGTTCAAAAAGCGCACCTTGAGAAGTTTGTCAGGCAGCGTCTGATTAGTGAGTCGGACAAAGAGCAGATCGTAAAACAGCTGATGCATACCACCTCATCCTTTTATAAGGATTCAGTTGATAACATTCGAACTGGCCGTGACTCGACCCACTCTAATGACGACTCCAAATAACGACATCTACCCGAATATTTCTATGGCTTGAACCTTATTAATCATTTGATTACGCAGGGCTGTTTGTAACTAAACCTCTACGTACGTTTTGCGAACTCGCTTAGTCAGTTTGATTACGAGTTCATAGGGAATGGTACCTATGTGTTTCGCGACTTTTTCAATCGGTAGATTGTCGCCCCAAAACTCGACGGTATCTCCGACAGCATCACGTGCATCAGGCCCAAGATCCACAGTAACCATATCCATAGAAACGCGACCAGAGATAGGAACGATTCGTCCGTTGATATAGACAGGTGTACCTACCGGTGCATTTCGTGGATAGCCGTCACCATACCCCATCGCGATAACACCAATGTTGGTATCACGTTCTGAAGTCCAGCTTTCACCATAACCGACAGGTTGATTCGCCTTATGCTCACGTATCGCAATGAGCTTTGAGTTCAGCGTCATTACACAACGTAACCCATGCTCCTTACCCGTTTCATTTTCATTTGGGCAGATACCATAAAGAGAAATGCCCGCTCTCATGTAATCGAGGTGAGAGTCAGACCAATACAGAATGCCCGCTGAGTTAGCTAGTGTTTTAGGTCCTGGGAAGTCGGCGGTTTGCGACAGAAACAGATCGATCTGCTTTTGTGTCGCAGGAGAGGATAAATCGTCAGCACAGCTAAAATGACTCATGAAACCAACCGGTCCCGCGAGTTTATTCGTCGCTTCGATTTGTCGAACGTAGTCGCTGAGTTCATAGGGGTGGATCCCCAACCTATGCATCCCAGTATCCAGTTTTAGCCAGACCGTAACAGGGGTAGTGATATCAGCCTGTTTAAGATCTTCCAACTGCTCTTTGCAATGAATCGCCGTATGGAAACCTTCACGTGCAGCCGTTTCCAGATCGGCTTTACAAAAACAGCCTTCCAGCAGCAGTATTGGCTGTTTAATACCTTCGCTTCTTAGCTCTAGCGCTTCTTCGATACGAGACACAGCAAACATGTCGGCTTGCGTCAGTGTTTGTGCAGTTTTTACTGCGTTATGCCCGTAAGCGTCACCTTTTATCACAGCGACAACAGATTTATCAGCGCATTTATTTTTAAGTACATCGTAGTTATCGCTAAGTGCTTTTAGATTGATAACAGCTTCAGCAGTGATCATTAACTCTTTCCCAGTGATATACCAATCGGAGTAAGTTTTTCATCATTCTTACAGGTTAAATTCGCTGATGGTTGGGTAAGAG
The DNA here is from genome assembly GCF_035621455.1 of Vibrio natriegens NBRC 15636 = ATCC 14048 = DSM 759. Classification (NCBI taxonomy): domain Bacteria; kingdom Pseudomonadati; phylum Pseudomonadota; class Gammaproteobacteria; order Vibrionales; family Vibrionaceae; genus Vibrio; species Vibrio natriegens. Next base: position 1,303,247 of record NZ_CP141823.1, on the reverse strand, counting down.
ATCGGTAATTAAAATAACAAGTTAATGCTATCGATACCTTGCTCTACGCGATTTATCCAACGCAATGAAATGACTATTTCCTCATTCAAATTGGTATTGAATTTCTTCCATGTCAGCTCTACAAACACAATTCATTGGATTGTATCTGATGAGCCGATTAATAACGGTTTTAGCTCTTGTTTTGCAATAATTTACGGTCTTTCTACACGAGTTGCCTAAGCCACCAAATAAACTCAACGCAAATATGCTCAATATCAATTAGGCAATATACAGACCATCGTTCCAATCAGCACATACACTCAGCCATTAAGCTTTTTACAGTGAAATACCCTAAATAAACTCTCATAGTATAAGTTCCGAACTGGAATTCTAAAACCTGTATATTATTTCGATATAAATCAAAATATCAGATTAATATATAAAAGCAAGCACCAATAAAACCATAAAATAAATATGGGATTATTGCGATAAAAATAAGACAAAAATGGCAAACTACGCACCATTTAGGGTCAATATGTATTATTTTGGTGCATTTCGATGAATATTAAAAAATATCATTGGGCTCTAATTATAAAACCAACCAGGAAAATTTGAATTACATCACAAAATAGAATCATCTATATATTAATTTAAACTCAGTATAAATGACCAACGAATAAGTCATAGCTTATTTTATAGATAAGACGCGTAATTCACTAAGTACTAACACAATCTGTTACTGACATACACATAAACGACATTTAACGCGCGACGCCAAGGTTAAAATCAGAATATTATGAAAGCCAAACAAAATGAATATATATGCATTAATTTAATTTTATTTGAATATATATTGCATGTTTTTGAGTTTCATTGCTTATACTTTAAATATTTTCACGTATCGACTGATGTTGATGTCACGAATTTTGCACTGTAGTTTGTATTGAGAAGCAAGATTAAAAGCTAGTAAGAAATCCAATTCACGACATGGAGTTAACACAAGATGGAACTTAAACAACCTTATCTATTATTTTTAGGCGATGCTGCAGATGCTTTAGCAGCGAAAGTAGCACAGGGAATCAAAACGTGGCGACCAGAACATTGTGTTGGACAATTACGCCTTGAGGGTTGTAACGCTGATGTTGGTCTTGACGATCTAAGTGTGGCACAAGCTGTTGAGGCGGGCGCCAAAACATTGGTTATTGGCGTTGCTAACCGAGGTGGCGTGATTTCTGAGGAGTGGATTTCGGTCCTGATCGAAGCACTTGAATCAGGTATGGATATCGCTGCAGGTTTACATAATAAATTAAGCGACATTCCAGAACTGGTAGAGAGTGCAAAGAAAAATGGCTGCAGCCTTTTCGATGTTCGCTATCCAACACAAACCTACCCTGTCGCAAACGGTAAGAAACGTTCAGGCAAACGCCTACTAACGGTAGGTACAGACTGCTCGGTAGGCAAAATGTATACCTCGCTGGCGATCGAGAAAGAAATGAAAGAGCGAGGCATCGATGCTGATTTTCGCGCCACCGGTCAGACGGGTATTCTGATCACTGGTGATGGTGTGAGTGCAGACTGTGTGGTCGCCGATTTCATTGCCGGTGCTATTGAAACCATCGCGCCAGAAAATGATCCACAACATTGGGATGTCATAGAAGGCCAAGGATCGTTATTCCACGCTTCATTTGCAGGTGTTACCACAGGTCTTATCCATGGCTCTCAAGCAGACGCTTTAGTGTTGTGTCATGAGCCGACTCGCACCCATATGCGTGGCCTGCCTGATTATCCATTGCCGGATATCAAAGCTTGTATGGAAGCCAATATTGCCACCGCAAAACTCACCAATCCAAATGTCCAATTTGTCGGTATCTCAATCAACACTTCAGGCCTGTCAGAAAGTGAAGCGATGGAATACATGGATAGCGTTGAGTCTGAAGTAGGCTTGCCAGTTGTCGATCCATTCCGTCAAGGCGTAGCGCGTATCGTAGATAAATTAGCGGAGCTGTAATGAAGGTTAGTCTTGAAACGAAAAGTTGGCCGATTCTCGGTAGTTTTACTATCTCTAGGGGTAGTAAAACCCACGCAGAAACCATCATTGTTGAAATAGAACACCAAGGCTTGAAAGGACGTGGCGAATGTGTCCCATATGGCCGATACGGTGAATCTATTCAAAATGTGTTGGCAGAGATAGAAAGCATCATCCCTGATATTGAAGCTGGGATAAGCCGAGAAGAGTTGCAACCGTTATTACCATCGGGCGCAGCGCGTAATGCCGTCGACTGCGCTCTGTGGGATTTGGAATGTAAAACCGCAAACCAGTCTATCTGGGAAAAAATTGGTTTGGCAGCAGGTGAACTAACCACAGCGTACACCCTCTCTTTGGATACCCCAGAAAATATGGAGAAAAAGGCAATTGAGCATTCTCATCGACCACTGCTTAAACTGAAATTAGGTGGTGCAGAAGATCTTGAGCGTGTTCAGGCAGTGCGCCGCGGTGCGCCCAACTCTGCGATCATTCTGGATGCCAACGAAGCATGGACGTTAGAGACCTATAATCAGCTCATACCTGAACTATTAAAGCTGGATGTTTCAATGATTGAGCAGCCGTTTCATGCCGAAGACGATCATATATTGGATGACCTTGAACGACCGATAGCAATTTGTGCCGACGAATCTTGTCATGATCGAATGAGTCTACCAAAGATCATTGGTCGATATGACATGATCAATATAAAGCTCGATAAAACGGGTGGCTTAACTGAAGCTCTGGCACTGAAAGAACAGGCTCAAGCGGCAGGTCTACGTATTATGGTCGGGTGCATGGTGGCTTCTTCATTAAGTATGGCGCCAGCATTTGTCGTCGCCCAAGGAGCGGAAGTCGTCGATTTAGATGGTCCACTGCTGCTCAGTGAAGATATCGAACATGGCTTTGAGTTCGAAAACAACTCTATGCTGCCTTTCGACAGAAAATTGTGGGGATAAGGGGAAAGTAATGGAACGAATTGTATACCTCAATGGAAAGTTTCTCGCTGAAAGTGAAGCAAAAGTTTCCGTATTTGACAGAGGATTCCTCTTTGCAGATGCGGTCTATGAAGTAACGGCAGTATTAGATGGTAAATTGATTGACCACGAAGGTCACCTTGCCCGCTTAGAACGTTCGGCTAAAGAGCTAGGCATTAAGATGCCAGTCACTGGTGAACAGTTGATGGATATTCAGCGACAGCTAATTGAAAAAAACAGTTTAGTGGAAGGGGGAATCTATCTTCAGCTAACTCGCGGGAATGAAGGTGACCGCGACTTTTCATACAGTGACAAGATTGAACCCACGCTGGTGCTGTTTACTCAATCACGCAATCTGATTGATAGTCCTAAAGCTCAGACAGGGATTAAAGTCATTTCGTTTAATGATATTCGCTGGCGTCGACGTGATATTAAAACCACCAGCTTGTTACCCGCGTGCTTAGCGAAACAAATCGCACACGAAGCTGGCGCGGAAGACGTTTGGCTAATTGAAAACGGTTATGTTACCGAAGGTGGTTCAAGTAACGCCTATATTGTTACCCAAGATGATGTGCTGGTCACTCGCCCGCTAAGCAATGATATTCTGCACGGAATCACCCGTGCATCATTAATGACACTCGCTAAAGAGCTGAATTTAACCATTGAAGAGCGTTTCTTCACCATCGAAGAAGCTTATCAGGCGAAAGAAGCGTTTATCAGCTCTGCAACAACCTTCGTGTGGCCTGTCGTAGCAATCGATGATAAGCCAATTGGCAGTGGCAAACCTGGTGAAATCGCATTAAGGCTGCGTGATATTTACATTAAGACGTCAAAAGAACTGGCGGTTTAACTCCAACATACTATTCAACTATTGTGGCCAAACAACCTTGGCCACGGTTGAATCTCTTTTCACACCGAAGAGTTACACGATAACAATCATTGCGCGGCTGCCGGATAGGTAAAGAAAACTAGATGAGCAAAGTTGAACAGAAAATGCGCCAATACCGCACACCATAATCGGCCAGTCACGTAGAAAATCAACCCATAGCCTAACCCTGCAAGCGTCGCGAATAAGACAAGTAATCCGCCACCAGCGATATGCGCGACACCAAACAACACACCCGCAACTACCAAGCCAACTTTCCAGTTAAAACGACGGCCCAGAGATTGTTGAATCAACCCACGAAACAATGCTTCTTCCGCAACGCAGGTAATCATCAAGTTATTAACAGCAAATAACCACCACCAGCCAGGTAGGCTCAGTTCCACCTTCAGCGCCCCCAAAAAACTCGCAATTGGCAGTAAGCTGAGCAACGGAACCAGTATCAATAAAATATGCTTAAATTCGATTCGCTTTGTTTCCCCCAATAACTTCGGGTAAGCGAGTAGAAGAGCAAAAAAGGCGAGTGGTTTATCCAAATTCAAATACATTGAGAAGGGAATACTTTGCGGGCCCGATTTAACATCATCAAGCACTTGGAGGTTATTAAATCCCGGCATAGCGTGGGTAAACAGCACCGCACACCAAATCAGAACAAGTGCCCAGCCACTATAGTAAACCCACCTACTCTGCAGGTTGTTAGCAAGACTGGGTAATTGGTAGGCAGTAGCGAGCACAAACAATGCCGTAATAAACGCGATTAACTCGATGCGGTCAACGATAAGAGCACATACCAGAGCCACGAGTAACAGCAATATCGCCGTCAATTTATGTCGAGTGAAAGCTGTAGCTGTCGCAAACAAAAGGGGTAGCCATACCCAGACGGTGGCATCAAGAAGCATGAAAAAGTCCTTTTATAATTGTGCTTCAGTAAATCAGGGTTGAATTGTAAAGGAAAGAAGTACAGACAGTAAGAAGGCTACCGTGAATCTTGGTAGCCTTTTAGTTTTGATGAGATGCTAAGTGATGCTTTAACTTTACTTAGTCGTATTCGCGGTCAAGAAGCTAGAGAATGCTTGCCAAGACTTTTCATCCGCATCTTTACGATAACGATCGGAGTCCCACACGGTGAAGGCATGAGGTGCACCGCCGTAAGCCACCATTTCATGTGGAACTTTGTTTTGCTCGAGTTCGTCAGCCAACTGAGCAAATTCGCTCATTGGTATTGCAGTATCAGCCGTGCCATGAAGAATAAGAACCGGAGCTTTAGTCTCTGCATAGCTTTGACCTTCTGGTGTTTTAAGGCCACCATGGAAAGTAACGAAGCCTTTCACATTCATGCCAGATCGTGCAGACTCCAGTACTGCCGCACCGCCAAAGCAGTACCCCATCACAACCGTGTTATCTAAATTGCCACCCAGCTTACCCGCTTCTGCCAAGCTAGCGTTCATTAGCTTTCTCAGCTTTTCCCTGTCCTTATAAAGCTCCCCGGTATGCTGCCTTTTATCTTCCACTTTAGTTGGGCGTACTCCTTGACCAAACAGATCAGCAGCAAATACGTTGTAACCCATGTCGTTAAGCATTTGTGCTCTCTTTTCTTCGTACTCGGTCAGCCCGTCCCAGTCATGGACCAACAACACGAGCGGAGCATTATCGTCAACTTTAGCCCAATACCCTTCGTAAGAAACATCGCCAACTTGGTAAACCACGTTCTCACCAGCAGAAACAGAGCAGCTGCCAGCCGCAGCAAGAAGTGCCAACCCAATGAGCCTGATTTTCATAACAATTCCTTTTTGTATTATGTTGATGGCTGTCTAAGTAGCTTAGTACATCCTCAAAAAGGAACGGTTATTTGAAGATGAAACTTTGCGACTCGTTCAAACGACTTATACCAGCGAGGAGAATGAAATGATCAGGTTATATGACACCATTAAGTAGCTAACTATCAATGATCTGTAGAGACACTCCAAACTATTTCCCGCCCCCAAAGGCTAGAAAAGCCTCACTGAAGAGGCTTAACATGAACGTAGCTTAAATGGAGATTAGCTCTCAGAATAAGTTGGGTAATCAATCAACCCTTTTTCGCCGCCACCAAACAGAGTGTCAGGGTGATGAGATGCCCAAGGGTGACCATGTTTAATTCGGGCTGGTAAATCTGGGTTTGACACAAATGGTCGTCCAAACCCAATCATATCTGCCAAACCTAAATCCAAAGCTTGAACTGCTTTTTCCACGTTGTATTTACCCGCATAGATGATGGTCCCAGAGAAAACGTCACGTAATTCCCGCTTGAAGGTAACGGGCATCAGAGGGGCATCTTCCCAGTCTGCTTCTGCGATGTGCAAATACGCAATGTCATGTTGATTGAGCAATTTTGCTGCCGCAACATAAGTTTCAGCAGGATTCGCATCCACCGTTCCATTTAATGTTGTCAGTGGTGCCAGACGCACACCAACGCGGTCAGAACCAATCGCATCACACAGTGCGGTTACCACTTCGTCAAGAAAACGGAGTCGATTCGGTAAACTGCCGCCATACATGTCCGTACGGTGATTCGATTCAGAGTCGATAAACTGATTGATCAGATAACCATTCGCAGCATGAAGTTCGATACCATCAAATCCGGCTAGCAACGCATTCTTTGCTGCTTGATGAAATTGACCAATGACCTGCTGAATATCCTCTTCTGTCATTGCTCTTGGCTCAGCAGTATCAACAAAACCGGGTGCATCCGTACCATTATCAATAAAAACTTTAACCCCTTCAGCACGAATGGCTGATGCTGAAATAGGTTGTTCGCCAAGAATGTTATCTGGATGGGTAACGCGCCCCACATGCCAGAGCTGCGCAAAAATGACACCGCCTTCAGCATGCACGGCATCTGTCACTTTTTTCCAACCCGCGATTTGCTCTTCACTGTATATACCAGGCGTCCACGCATACCCTTTACCGTTAGGCGCAATTTGAGTCCCTTCGCTGACGATCAGGCCCGCACTCGCTCGCTGAGCATAATACTTGGCCATCAATTCATTTGCCGCATCATGTGGTTGAGTCGCTCTTGAACGAGTCATTGGCGGCATAACGATACGGTTAGCTAACTGGAATCGACCTACTTTGAGCGGTTGAAATAATGCGTCAGTCATAAGAGCCTCTATTGATATCTGAATACGTTTTAGCGGAGTTTAACAACGCAGCTCACATCAATTAAGCAGCAAAAGGACAAAACATTTTTGCAATAATTGCAAAAGTAACAGGAGAAATGACAGATGGAACTAAAGCGTCAGACGTGGCTTGATAAAGTCGATGAACGCCGATATCCGGCGAGCGACGTGTGAAGATTTGTAATACACGGCATTGATCAACTCACGCTCTGAAGATCGAGTCATAAACGAGTCCAAAAGCACCACTAATCGCCCTGCGGCAATATCCTTCTTTACCATATATCCAGACAGACAACTGACCCCATTTCCACTGAGAACAAGTTGTCGAACCGTTTCACCACTGCTACACGCAATAGTAGGTTCAATATAATCAACACCTTGCACTGGCCAGACATTTAACGCCCTAGGCGAAGTGAAGCCGATAATATCGTGCTGTAAAAGGTCTTCGGGCGTAAAAGGAAAACCTTTTCGGGCGAGATAATCGGGAGATGCCACCACGAACAACGCACTCTTACCCAAGAATGATGAATGCAGCGAAGAGTCGGCGAGTTTACCGATTCGAATCGCGACATCTGTGCGCTTCTCAAGTAAATCTACGTAACCTTCGTTTGAGGACAATTCCAACTCAATATCAGGAAAACACTCGTGAAATTCCTGAGTGAGCGGGACCAATTGATTAAGCATAAACGGACTTGCTGCATCCACACGAAGCTTGCCTTTAGGGAGCACCCGGCTGACGAGCAAATCCTCTTCCGCCTGACGAAGGTGTTGCAAGCCAAATCGAATCGATTCAACAAAGCGCTTTCCTTCTTCCGTGAGTTCCAAACGTCGCGTCGTTCGATTGAGGATGGTAATACCAAGTTGTTTTTCTACTCTACTAACCGAGCGAGAAACTTTGGCGACTTGAATACCTAACACTTCGGCGGCAAGCGAGAAGCTGCCGCTGTCGATGACATTAACTAGTATTTCGAGATCATCCGATCGTGTAAGCATTTCAATTCCGTTTTATTGCAAAAATGACAAAATTCGTTCCACTATCATAGCGAAACTAATGAATATGAAAAGTACAGACTCGTCATATCCTTTAATGAAGGAAAATGCCTGATGGCAGGTCAACAGCTCGACTTAGGTTTTTCTGAATGGACAAGTAACGTGCCTAATTTTGCACTTTTGAGCACTCACCCTCACTCAATGACACAGTTGTGACCTTGATCTCAGCATCAATTTTCTTATCTCAATCACGTCGTAAACGCACCAATATGCGGCGTAATGCGACATATATGTGCATTAGGTGAGCGCTATTCTCCGACACGAAAGTTAAAGAAAAGCACCAATAAATCTTAGCTAACATGAGCCGAAATGCTGTTGTCACCAAGGACTAAAATCGCCCTAATGGTTTGATAAATCTGAGTTTTAAAGCTGTTGTCATCGTTAACGGATTTCACTGGTAAAGGAACCACTAGAACTATAATAAGCCTCAACAAGGAGACCTTATGTCCTACGAAAAATCAAACCGCGCCGTTGTTTACAAAGGCCCGGGCAAAGTTGCTGTCGAGTCAATTCCATACCCAGAACTCGCATTAGGCAATCGTAAGTGTGAGCACGGCGTAATCCTTAAAGTGCTGACGACTAATATCTGTGGCAGCGACCAACATATGGTACGTGGACGTACGACCGCTGAAGAAGGCTTAGTACTTGGTCACGAAATCACGGGCATCATTTTAGAAAAAGGCCGCGATGTCGAGTTCGTTGATGTTGGCGATATCGTTTCAGTGCCGTTTAACATTGCTTGTGGCCGATGCCGCAACTGTAAATCAGGCATGACTGGTATCTGCCTCAACGTAAACCCTGCTCGTCCTGGTGCGGCATACGGTTATGTTGATATGGGCGGCTGGGTTGGCGGCCAATCGGAGTACGTAATGATACCGTACGCTGACTTTAACTTGCTTAAGTTCCCAGATCCGGATCAGGCAAGAGAGAAAATTAAGGATTTAACACTTCTTTCTGACATCTTCCCAACGGGTTTCCATGGCTGTGTAACCGCAGGCGTTGGTCCTGGTTCTACCGTTTATATCGCTGGTGCAGGTCCTGTGGGTCTGGCAGCAGCAGTATCGGCTCAACTACTTGGCGCAGCTTGCGTCATCGTTGGAGACATGATCCCAGATCGTCTAGAGCAAGCACGTAGTTTTGGTTGCGAAACCATTGACCTACGCGAAGACGGCAGCATGGAAGACAAAATTGAAGCCATTCTGAATGAGCGTGAAGTTGATTGCTTTGTTGACTGTGTTGGTTTCGAAGCGCACGGATGTGGCTGTGGTGGTCACACTCAAGAAGCACCAGCAACAGTACTTAACTCTGCGATGCAAGTAACGCGTGCCGGTGGTTCGATTGGTATTCCTGGTCTTTACGTGACGGACGATCCGGGTGCGAAAGACGAAGCAGCGAAAGAAGGTGCACTGAGCATGCGCTTTGGTCTTGGCTGGGCGAAATCGCATTCTTTCCATACTGGCCAATGCCCGGTAATGAAATATCACCGTGGTCTGATGCAATCAATTTTGTTCGACAAAGTGAAAATTGCTGACGCCGTAAACGTACAAATGATTTCACTCGATCAAGCACCTCAAGGTTATGCCGACTTTGATGGCGGCGCAGCTAAGAAATTTGTTATTGACCCACATGGTGAATTTAGCAAGTAATACTATTTCAGAAAATACCTAATTTTTAGGGGATTGGTTATTAAATTAACCAAAATCAACGATAATAACTGCGATCGTTAATGTGGGCTTGACTCCCCTGCCGCGGGCTGAATTCCAGCCCGCTTTTTTATATATAGAAATTTATTATTATCGTTATTTTTGTGCTTTTTAGTTTTAAAATGCAGATACTATCCACACATAGAACTAAATTATTATTAGCTTATCGAATAAAGTAATAACCAGAACTGTATTCATCTTATTTATTAATTAACCAATGTTTAATAACTTTTATCGTTAGAGCTAGACGGCCAAAAAAACCAACTATCTGTCCCATTTTTTGAGCATACATTTTATTGTATCGCCTAATTAAATATTGATAATATCAACCATACTAAACAAGAAAGTCATTACTTAGGTGTATTCATGGATCTTGCAAGTAGACTGGAACTACTACTCGAAGTTTCTAAACAGGGCTCTTTCGCAAATGCTGCGGACGCGCGTGGCATCGATCGCTCGGTATTATCCAAACAGATAAGAAAACTAGAAGAGTCGCTTGGTCTCAGACTACTTAATCGCTCTACACGCTCACTGTCGCTTACTCCCGCAGGCGAAGAAATAGTAAAGCAAGCCCAGCAAGTTAGCGACGCTTTAGAAAAGACTCGTCAACTTGCGGATACGTTCAGTGATACGCCTAAGGGCCATCTTAGAATATCTTGCCCATCACTCTTTGGCCGGAAGTACGTAAAGGAAAGTGTGGTCGCTTTCCTCAAAAGGTACCCGCAAGTCAGTGTCGAAGTCATCCTCAATGATAGGAGAGTCGATCTTATTGGAGAACGTTATGATGTTGTATTTCGCGTCGGTTCTCCCGTAGACTCAAACTTAGTGGCGAAGAAACTCGCCAATCATCAGCTGCTATTACTTGCATCAAAAGACTTTATCGCTGAATACGGCTACCCTGAAACACCTCAAGAACTCGCAGCGTTACCCGCTGTCATTTATTCCAACGGCTCATACCAAATGAATAAAGTGCAATTATCGTCAATGAAAGATGAAGAAGCACATCCCGTCACAGTTACGGCTCAAGGTCGCTACCATGTCAATGAGGTGGAGTTATTAATGGATGGTGTGCAATCGGGGCTAGGCTATGCCATCGTGGGCCAATTGATGCTCACGCAGAGTATCGACGAGATGCAGCTGGTTAGATTATTACCTGATTATGAAATCTCTTATACCGGTGGTTTGTACGCCTTGTATCCACACCGCAATCAGCCTCCGCTGGTCAAACTGTTTATTGAAACGGTACAAAATACGATTGGAAGCCCACCGATATGGGAGAGTTACATGACGTAAACTAAACAATATTTATATTTTGATAAATATTCAATTTACGTCAGTATCAGATTTATTGGCATTTATTATTGGGGGAGTATTATGTCCCCCAATATAATTAAGATAATATTTTATATGTGGATGTTTGACTAAATAAGCCATAACTTAGTCATGTAGTCTCATTGCGTTGAAGTGGTAATCCACATTTAGAACTGCTCGATATTGAATGTCATCACGAGCGTAAGCCACTTCTTTAATAATCACTTTACTGTCATCGATGTTGATATTATTTACATTAGTGTAGCCAAATAAGCCAAATTCACGTCGTAACTCTGATTTAGACATTGATTTTAATGAATCTGACAAATCAAAGCCTGCGTTGAGTGCTTGTTCTCTGCTCTGATAAGTACCTGCATCCATATTTGTATGTTCTGTAATTGTAATATTTGAAGCAAATACTGATGAAGCCATAAGTAGACCAGAAGTTAGTACGAATAATTTTTTCATAATAAAACCCTTTAATTTATTAATATTGATAGGAACCTATCTCGTTTTGTTGGGTTTATTATTCATATTTGAACTAGGAAGATAAAGAGAGGTTTCAGAATTTCACTATGGGCGAAATGGCACTAATAGCCTTGGTGACTAGCGCTGCTGAAGCACTAGATTACACCCGAAATCTGACCTGGCATTATGATAGGGATCAAAAGACAAGCACTTACCCTTAGGTCGAGTTTCACGTTTCATAACCTAACAACATGCTGAGTCATGTACCTTGCTGTGGAAAGTTAACACTAATTGAGAAATAAATTGATGCTACTGGGGATCCTGCCTGGTTAAACATTGACATGTTGTTCTATCAGAGAAGATTGCTATGCTAACTAAATGTAACAAAATGCAAATAAAGTACTAAGTAGAGAATGAGACAGGTCAACTATTCACTCATAAGAATGATGGATTGAACTCATTAACTACGAGTAACGTTAGATAGCAGGAACAACAATGACATCTAAGAAGGCAACCTCACCTTTATCTCCGCATGTTCAGTACACTGCACTGGCACTTTTTGCCGCGTTATTCTTCATAGCCGTGAATCTCTGGTTCCGACCTATTTTTCCCATCGACGAAACCCGTTATGTCTCTGTCGCGTGGGAAATGTGGCTCAACAATGACTGGCTGGTACCACAACTCAATGGGCTACCATACGATCATAAACCACCGTTAATGTTCTGGTTATTCAGCGCCGTTTGGTCCTTATTTGGCACATCCGATACCGTGACGCGTTTAGTAGTACCAGGCTTCGCTTTGGTAAACCTTTATCTTGTAGGAAAACTGGCGGAGAAAATTTACCCCGACTCAGCACAAGCGAAGTGGTTATCTCCCCTCATTCTTATCAGTTTTCTTGGCTGGTTTTTGTATTCCAGTATGATCATGTTCGATTTAATACTCGCCGTATTCCTCCAACTTGCGGTATTGAGTTTTTGGCGATACACCGAAACAGAACGTGATTCATGGTCATATTTAAGTGGTGTGTGCCTTGGGCTCGGAATGCTGACTAAGGGACCGGTCATCTTCGTTTATTTTATTCCTTTTCTGCTGTTAGCCCATCTTTGGCACCCTTCACCCGCATCCATTAACAAAGCGTTTTTCAAAGCCGTTATCAAAACTGTGGGGATTGCAGTTGGTGTAGTCTTACTCTGGGCAGCACCAGCGGCAATATCCGGAGGAGAAGAATACACGAAGGCCATTTTATGGGTGCAATCTGCCGGGAGGGTACAAGACTCTTTTGCCCATGCCCGACCTTTTTACTGGTATGTGTCACTCTTGCCAGCCTTACTTTTTCCTTGGCTTTTCCTCATTAGTTTCTGGCGAAATCGTCCATGGATTTGGGTCGGACGACGAGATACCTTCTGTTTCTCTTTGTTTGTGTTTGTGGTGGGAATATTCAGTTGCTTCAGCGGAAAACAGCTTCACTATTTACTTCCGATTTTCCCTTTTATCGCCATTTGGATCGCCAAGCGATTGGATCTCGCAAAGGTAAAAACCGAGCCAGCGATAGTAGGAGCCATCGTGCTTATTACGCTAGCCATCTTCAGTGCTCCACTATGGGTAGAAAAAGCATTTCGCAGCACGGAAGTCACGGATGTTCACTTAAGTTGGAGCCTGTTGCCGGCAATGTTGATCGTGTTGCTATTATGGAAAAGAAAGCTGCCTATTGATCGTCTTGCGCTTAATATCGGGGCACTACTGCTGAGCTTATCCGCCTTAATGGCCAGTCTGTCACCAGTACTCAACAACGTTTATGATGTAACAGAGACAGGTCGTCAAATCCATCAGTTGCAATCTCAAGGACACAGCGTTTCGTACGTTGGCAAGTATCACAATACCTTTGGTTTCGCCGGAAAATTGGAAAAACCGCTAAATTTAATTCCGTCATCACAACCAGAGAGAAACGCATTTTTAACCACGCAGCCGGGCTATACCATTTGGGTTCAACGTAAGAAAACACAGCCTTTGGAAACCAATGCCATTTACATGACCCCCTACCGTGGCAGGTGGCTGTTTATTGTCGACAATCAAGTACTGGCGAACCTTCTTGCACCAAGTGGCACTGGTGAAGCAGCAGAAAAGTAGCAGCGTCATCTAAATTCAAACAGACATCAAAAACCGGGCTCGTCGATGAGTGTTCGCAAACGAGCCCTAGCTAAACTGCGATAACCGCCCAGTTGTCATTTCCATTGTTTATTCGAATACATAAATTAAAGATCTGAAGTATAAACACAAACTTCTCGCGCCTTTCCCTGCATACGATTAATGCGATTTTCAATATAGGTAACGCCGAGTTTTTTGATCACTGACTTAGAACGTTCATTACCCAAAAGGTGCATGACGTGTAACTTGCCCAACCCAAGGTTCGATTTACCAAAGGTGATTATTGCTTTCGATGCTTCAGTCGCATAACCGCGCCCCCAATAAGGTACGCCCAGCCAATAACCTAAGGTGCCTACACCATTATCTATTCCTAGAAAACTCACCGCGCCAATCAGCTCACCGCTCTCTTTTAACGTAATGGCATAGACGATACCTTTACCACTATCAAAGAGTGGCTCATGAGTATTAATCCACAACTCCGCATCGGCAAGCGAATAAGGATGAGGGATGTTCGCTGTCATGTCCGCAATAACCTTGTCACCAGCCAGAAGCGCGACACGCTTGGCATCCGATAAAGTAAAGGGTCTGAGTATCAACCTATCCGTTTCTACATTTTGCTGCATAAATTCCTTTATGTTCCTAGCGCAAGTTAGGTGAGAAAAATTTAGGTTCTCTCTGCATAATCACTTTTGAGTGTTAAAAAAGCTAAATAAATCAGTCCTAACGGGGGGATCAAGGCTAAAAGAACACCGACTAACGCAGAAATCATTGGAGTACTGGTTTTACGCCGACCCAAGTAGTAGCTCAAAAGTAAGCTGATCACCAAATAGACAGAAGCACCTTGAAGCAGTAATGTCGCGTCTATATTCATTGCAATCTCCTTTGCATATAACGCCTGTTCAAAAATAATGGTGCCTTCTGTACCAATATGCAACAAAGTAACAATGAATTTTATCAATAATGAGGCTATAAAACGTTTTACGTTAGTTACGTTAGTTAGCTACTGTAATCACTATAACCAGATCCCTTAAATCAATTTTAAAAAATCATGTAGCTATCGTAACAGTTGGAAGTTTGGGGCAAACGTCGAGCATTAGAAACGTTACAAGTAACGAGGTATACTGCTGTGCTCAATGGCTAAACTCAATCTAGTGGCGTTATCGATGACTAACGCCACTTTAGCCCTTAAGCATCACTTCTTCATCATCTTCGCTAAATCAGCAAATGGATTGTATGTTGCGCCTTGGTGTTCATCTTCACCAGGTTTTATTTCGCTGCCGTAACGTTCATGCTCTAAATACTTACTATGTTCATGATCGTGGCAATAGAGACACAACAACTCCCAGTTGCTACCATCTTCCGGGTTATTCGTGTGGTCATGATCCTTGTGATGAACCGTTAATTCACGCAGATTTGAATACACAAACTCTCGAGCACACCTTCCGCATACCCAAGGATAGAGCTTCAGTGCTTTCTCGCGATAACCGGCTTCTTTACGTGCATAACTGGCACTGGTTCCGTAATAATCTGATGCCATACGTATAACCTCACGTGTGATTTAAAATAAGATGCTAGCCCGAGCACAAAGTTCCTGTACTCGCGCTAAATATCATGTTCTATATAATACCTTTACCACATGCCAGCCAAATTTAGTTTTTACTAAATGCGGTGTTAGCACCTCACCTGAAAAACAAACTTTGTCGAACTGAGGCACCATTTGTCCACGACGAAACTCACCAAGATCACCACCGCGTTTTCCAGACGGGCAAGTCGAGTATTTCTTTGCCAGTGTCTGAAACTTAGCCCCTTTTTTAAGTTGCTTGATGATGTCTTCTGCTTGTTCTTTGTGTTTCACAAGAATATGCAATGCGGCTGCTGTATTTGCCATCTGTTTATCTCTCGCTGTTCTGTTAGCGCAAGTTTACCGAATACACCCAAGCACGCCAAACATTTCTCTCACCACGCCTACAGGGAAGCTCTATTTGTGTTTTGTTAACACGACCTGAGCGGAATTTGAGCATTCTCACATCTGCAAAGCTAATAGAATGAATGAAAACTTAACTTTTCGGTGTAGGGCTGTTGATGCCGCCGGTTTATCCGATTAGATTAGAGGTAATCATTTGGTATTTATAAGGTTATTTCATGGCAAAAGTCGTTAGCAAAGCGAATCAATCTCAGGGGATGTTAGTATTCAAGCTTACCCTGCAACAATATTTCGCTATAGGCACTCTTAAAGTCCGTGAAATTGTTCCGTACATGCCGACCACGAAGATCCCGTACTCCCACCAGCACGTAATCGGCACTGTGACGATTCGCAACCTAACCGTGCCTGTGATTGATATGTCCGCAGCCGTCGGGTTCCGGCCGATTCAGGAAGAAGAGTACCAAAGCTGTTACTTGATTGTGACCGACTGCCTGAGAACCGTTGTTGCCTTTATGGTTCGAAGTATTGAAAAAATCATTGATTGTGACTGGAAAACCATAGAGTCACCACCCGAGAGCGCTGGTCAAAATATTTTTGTCACGGGCATTACTCAGTATGAAAATAAAATGGTTCAAATGCTGGATGTCGAATTGCTATTGTCCAAGATCTATCCGCAATATGAGCATTCAAAAATTCCAATGCTAACTGACGTAGAACGTGAGCGTTTAAAAGCTCTTAATATCTTACTCGTCGACGATTCTTCGATTGCACGTAAGCAACTTAGTGATGCATTAGACAGCATTAACATCCCGTACCAAATCAGTAAAAATGGCGCGGAAGCGTTGCAATTCATGAGAGATCAAGCGGCACTACATAGCCCAATTGATTTGTTAGTCAGCGACATTGAAATGCCGGGACTGGATGGTTACGAGCTGGCGTTCGAAGTACAAAATGACTCGGCACTGAACCACTCGTACCGTATTTTGCATACTTCTCTTTCAAGTGAGATCTGCGTTGATCGCGCCCATCAAGTTGGTGCACACGAGGCTCTGGTAAAGTTTAACGCTGGTGAGTTAATTGAAGCTATGCTGAGAGGGGCGAAGGAGATTGAAGCTACAGCTATGGCTTCATAACGTCGCTGACAGAGAGGGGGAGATCGAGAAACGCCTCCCCCAAATGGTTTGACTCAGCCCAATAAATCTCTAAATTTTTTGATGCCCTTTCTCTAAGTGGATAAAGTCCACAAGATCATCGCCAGAAACCTCATACGCCTGACCGAAGCCTTTCACAAACAAGCCTTTTTCTGCTTTTAGGTTGAACAAAACGAAATCTTCCAGGTTGCTCAAACCATCAATAATCTCTCCGAAACGTGCTTTCATCTGAGCAACAATTTGTTGCCAAAGCTCGGTGTCACGTTCCACAACGATTGCTACCGCATCAAACGTCAGGCGCTTACGGGCAAAAATTTGACCAGCAGAGCCTTCATCTTCGATCATCATTAGGGAGACGTTAGGATTTTCTAGTAAGTTGCGTGCATGGCGAGCAAGCTGTGAAATAAGAACAAAGTAACCTTGCTGGTTTTGTACAAACGGGGCGTAACTGACGTTAGGTCGGCCTTCAGCATCAACCGTAGCTAACTGTAGTGTTTGGCGCTCCTGACGAAACGCTTTGATCTCCGGCCCCAGACGGCCTTGCAGGCGCTCTTGTTTCACTTGTTGATTCATTTTAATTCCTGAGGTTCTCTACCACTGTGGTTGGTATTATAGCCTCGCATTGCTGGCTCTGTGGCTAGGGGCTCGTAATACAAAGGCGTTTGGGCCAAAACAAAACATAAAGCCCCACTAGTTACTAGCAGGGCTTTGTTCATTCTGTATCGGTTATTTGCTCATTTGAATCAGAGAACGACCAATCAACCATTCAAGTTCTTTGTCACTGCCATCCCCAAATTGGCTACCGACCATTTTATACAAGCGATCAATACCATTTGTTGCAAACTCATGGGCGTTTTCTGTGGCTACGATGTGATGGAACAGGAGTTTTAAAATAGCCACAAATTCAGCATTTTCCAGTGCGGTCATCCAGCTATCCGAAAACGTAGTCAACCCTTTATCAAACCTTAAGTGCTCGACAAACATTTTAAAGATGCGAGCATCAAGTGCGGCAGTAAAATCCGTTTTTTTAGGGAAGTGATGGCTAATACCTGTACGTGATACACCCGTCTGCTGACTCAGCGTTGTGTACGACATTCTGTCGTAACCAAGTCTAAGCAATTGGTCAACGACGGCATCCATGATCTTCTGGATAGTTATTTCAGTATCTTCTTTACTACGCTTTGGCATATTTTAAGCTCTTCTTTATTAAATCCATCTAACTCACAACTCAACGAGGCCAGAGTGAAATCATCCTCAGTTTTATTACTGTGCTTCCTAATCTAAATGCGGACCTCTGTCATAGCGATAAAGTACTGCGCAATCATCAACATGCCAGGGCATGCTCATCAATGTTTACCATACGCACCCCAGATGAAAAGATAACGACATCAAGGTGTTGCACGAGACTATCCATCAAAGCCACTCAGGAGTTAAGAATGATAATCATGTAGAATTATTCACTCAATAAATACTCTTATAAATTGTTCTTCAGTTCAACTGACCAAACATAAAACTCGTTCGTAGCTAGTGTAATTACTCTTAAATATTGATATATATCACATTAGGCATACCCTTCCTCCGCCTTATCGAGCGTTATTCCCTTTAATCTGTATGCTTTTTTATGCAGATTCATTCATTTTTGTAGATAGAGATCAAATACCTGCTAGAATACCCTTAGTTTTTACAAGAGGATTCGTTATG